>JAZLLW010000045.1:0-35548 GCA_045598305.1 Acutalibacteraceae bacterium | reverse complement strand
GTAACCGTGTAATCAGAATCAATCTTGAGGGTAAGACGGAGGACGAGGTTTTCGCTTCCTTTGATTCCGGGCACAGACGCAAGGTGCGTGTCGCAGTCAAAAATAACGTTGAGATTGAAATCGCGGGCAGCGAAAAGGCAGACCTTTTCTACGATATGATGAAGGAAACCACCGAAAGGGACGGCTTCGCTCTCAGGTCAAAGGAATATTTTGCAAAAATCCTTGACATTTTCGGTGACAAGGCGCGCCTTTATATCGCATATTACACACCGGAGGGCGGGGAGAGGACAGCTATCGCGGGTGCTCTTTCCCTCGTTTACGGTGACAAGCTCTGGTATTTTTACGGTGCATCCCGAAACGTTTACAGAAACGTGATGCCCAATTATCTCGTTCAATGGGAAATGATAAAGTGGGCTGTTGAATGCGGATGCAACATCTACGATTTCAGAGGCGTTGACAGATTTGACGAGGATGACGGTCTTTACCGCTTCAAAATCAAATTCGGCTCATATCAGGAGGAATTTATGGGAGAGATGACTCTTACTCTTAATTCCGCCGCATCAAAGATAATAGGAGCTGCACAGAAACTGCTGGGCAGATAAGGGAGGAAGAGAAATGATTAACGTAACGGTCTGGAACGAAGGACTTCACGAAAAATCAAGCAAGGAGGTTGCCGCAATCTATCCGGACGGCATCCATAACTGCATAAAGGAGTTTCTCGGCAAAAACGAGGACTTGAATATCCGCACGGCTCATCTGATACAGCGCAGATGCGGTCTTACGGATGACGTGCTGAATAATACGGACGTACTTATTTGGTGGGGACATATGGCACACGGTGCGGTACCCGATAAAATCGTTCAGAAGGTTTACGACAGAGTTCTGGGCGGTATGGGACTTATTGTGCTTCATTCCGGCCATCATTCAAAAATATTCAAAAAGCTGATGGGTACTACCTGCAATCTGCGCTGGAGAGACGGCGACAGAGAAAGAGTCTGGACAGTCAATCCCTCCCATCCCATAGCAAAGGGTATTCCCGAGTATTTTACCCTTGACGTGGAGGAAATGTATGGCGAGAGATTTGATATCCCCGAGCCCGACCAGCTTGTATTTATGGGCTGGTTCTCCGGCGGAGAGGTTTTCCGTTCGGGATGCTGTTGGCAGAAGGGTCTGGGCAAGGTTTTCTATTTCCAGCCCGGTCACGAGGGAAATCCCACTTTCCATAATGAGTACGTTCAGAAGATAATCACCAACGCAGTTTACTGGGCTGTGCCTCAGAATCCCGTCATCGGTGACCCGGGATGTCCTCACGCAAAGGTTTCTCCCGAGGAACAGTATAATAAGGAAGGTAAATAATGGAACTTAAAATAAAGAAGCTCAGAGAGAATGCAAAAATTCCCTTCAGGGCTACCGAGGGCTCTGCGGGAATGGATTTATATGCCTGCATTGACGAGCCCGTTACACTTGAAGCAGGCGAAAAGGCGGTTATTCCCACGGGAATCGCCATCGCTCTGCCTTCACCCGAGCTCGGAGCATTCATCTTCGCAAGGAGCGGGCTTGCCATCAAGCACGGAATAGGTCTGCTCAACAGCGTAGGCGTAATTGACAGCGATTACAGAGGCGAGGTATGTGTCGGACTCATCAATCAGCTCAAAGAGCCCTATACCGTTCAGCCCGATGAAAGAATTGCACAGATGGTGATTATGCCGGTTTCCCTTATTCAGCCCACAGAGGTTGACGAGCTTGACAAAACAGAAAGGGGAACGGGCGGCTTCGGCTCAACGGGTACGAAATGATGAAAAGGATTACTGCGGTTATTCTTGCGGTGCTGATGGCTGTTTCCGTATTCTCAATCTGTACGGCGGCGGTTGACACCTCGTTCAAGCCATACGAAGACAGCCGCTATTTTGAATACGGTGACTACGATATCCATTACCGCATCACTCCCGCCGAGGGAGAAATGAAGGGCAGGATACTGATGCTTCACGGATTTCTCTGCAATACGTATTCCTGGAGGAATATGGTGGCTGAAATGACAAAGGCGGGTTATGAATGCGTTACCCTTGATTTGCCGGATTTCGGCTTCAGCACAAGAGAAACGGAGGATATGACCGTAATTCCCCGTGAGGATATAGTGATTGCCTTTATGCAGAGTATCGCCCCGACTGAGGAGTGGATTGTGGCAGGGCATTCAATGGGCGGCGGTGTTGCGATGAATATCGCTTCAACCGTTCCCGTTAAGGCGCTTCTGCTTTACTGCCCGTGCCCGCAGAATGAATTTCCCGCATGGGCCGAAGGAATATGCACCTCAAAGCCCATGAAGGCACTGATGAACGGCTTTTTCAGGTACGGAACGAAAGCTACGCCACTCGTAAAGTTCGGGATATATCTGGCAACGAATAATCTGAAATTTGCTATGGATTACGACGTAAAGGGTGTTACGGATGCGGTACAGTATGACGGCTTCGGAGCGGGAATGTGTGAAATGATGTATAACGTTATTCCCACGGACCTGGAAGGCGCAAAGAACATAAGCTGTCCCGTATTGCTTTGTCAGGGCGAAAAGGATATTATCCTCAACGACACGCAGAAATCGCAGATAAACGATGTGTTTCCCGATGCGGTGAGATATACCGTCAAAGGCGGAGGACATCAGTGTATAGAGGACAGGGCAGAGGAGCTTTCCATAATTACTTTGAGGGCGCTTGAATCTATCGGCGAAGAACGGCAAAACAAATAATATAACGGGCTTACCTTAAAGGTGAGCCCGTTGGTTTTTATGAAATAAGGTAGATAATTATAAGTTTTGCCTAATCGTTTTTGCTCCCTCCCCGTACAAAAGTACTGTGTTCGGTCGCAAAGACGATTTCTTCATCCGATATCTTCTGCGCGTACCGCTTGAATCTATCGGCGAAAACCAATAGTAATTGACGAATAGCACTTATCTTCGGGTAAGTGCCTTCTTCTGTTCAAATATAAAGATGTTTTGACTTAAGCGATTTTTTGCCTCCGTGTTTTGATAGACTATCTTGAAGGAAAAAGTAAAATCGGTCAGAAACATTGTCGCACTGCTCGCTTGAAGCGCATCGCATTGCTCTGTGTTTCTTCCTCTCGGCAGGGCTCCTGCATCCGCTACAGGCGGCGGAGCCGTGCCGAGCACACTAATCCGCGCTGTGCTTGAATCTATCGGCTAAGAACGGCAAAACAAATAACAAAGCGGGCTTTCCTTTTCGGAAAGCCCGTTGATTTTTATTGTGTTTCTCAGCTTACAAGAGCAGTAAGGATTGTTTCCCAGATGCCTGCAAGCTTTACTCTGAGGTTAAACTTGAACTCAGCCCATGCGGAGTTTGCATAACCGTTGAGGATGGGAGTAAGCTTGTACTGAAGCTTTGAGAGGAAGGTAAGGAGCCAGGCCATGAATCTGTCGCCGAATTCGGGCTTTGTCTTACCTGTGGGATCAATACCTCTGATGTAGTCTTCTTTATTTAAGAGAGTGTCGGGAGGAGTGATTGCATAATCGTCTTTAGCATCCGATCTCTGGACGATGTCGTCGCTCTTGATTACGAAATCAATGCATGATTCGGGAAGATCCTTGCCGTCGCCGTAAAGCTTAGCTGTTGAACCGTAAACGTCCTTTGCATACTTTGTGAAGTCATAATCTCTCATGGTGGGAGTATGAGTCGTAATGCCTTCTGCTGATTCGTCTACAACGATAAAACGGTAAATCTTAAGCTCATCGGGATTGGGATAGGGCTTGCCGCAGTGTGAGCATTTACCGCTGTTAAGCGAATAGAAGGACTGAATTCTGTATGCGCCGTGGTAAGCACCGCAGGGAGTTTCGTTGCCGTCTGCGTCCTTGTATGTGCCGGGGCACTGGAATACGTAGTAAGCGGCAATTCTGATGATTTCGTTCTCGGGAAGGCAGGAAAGACTGTCTTCATAGAGATCTTTATCTGTTTCTTCGCCTGTTTCCTCGTCAACTACCTTGGGAATGGTGCCGAGGGGCTGAACCTTTTTGCTGACTACGTGGTAATATGCGGGGGAATAAACGCCCCATGCAAATTCACCGTTGTCGGTATCCGACTGAACCTTGAAACGTTCGTCTGCTGTGTAATCGTATTCCTCTGCTGCAAATGCGGGAGCGCAGATTGCAGCTACGAGAAGTACAGTGAGAATTACGGAGACTATTTTCTTAATCTTTAACATAATCGTCCTACTTCCTTTATATGTAAGTCAACTGTAAATACAGGTTTTTTCTTGATTTAGGTGTATTCAGCCCGCCCGTAAGGACGGGCTGTTATCCTTAACTTATTCAGCTGAAGGAGCACCAACGGGGCAATTGTCTGCGCAAGCACCGCACTCGATGCAAGCGTCAGCGTTGATTTCGTACTTGCCGTCGCCTTCGGAAATTGCCTCAACGGGGCAATCTGCTGCGCAAGCGCCGCAGGAAATGCAATCGTCAGAAATTACGTATGCCATGATATATCCTCCTTGTAGAAATTATAGAAAAAGTATTGCTACTTATACTATCAGAGAAGACCCTTGATAAGGTTGATGAGTGTGGGGAACAGGTCGGGAAGGAATCTGGGATGAAGGTTTGCAACACCGATGAATCTTGTGGTGTAGTACTTGGATTCGCCGGTCTGACCCTTTGCGTATGTAGCAGTTTCAGTCTTCTTTGAGAACATAAGCAGGAACTGACCTGTAAGCTTTCCTTCTTCGTTAATTCTGATGGGGTCCTTGTTGATTGCTGCCTTGCTCTTTTCGCAGGGCTTATCACCGCTCCAGAAATAAGTCTTGCGGTCGGTACCCTTTGCACTGTAGATGTTACCGTTTGAATCGTATACACGGTATTTGAATTCTGCATCGGACTTCCACTGAATCTGAAGGATAGGAGTGCAGCTCTTTGCCGAATAATCGGAGTTTTCAAAGCCCTCTTTCCACTCGTCCTTCTTAGCCATTACGGAGGACCAATCCTTGTAAATGCCTTCTACGTAGTAGAACTTCCAGCCGACGTATTCGCAGTTACGGTAAGGTCTGTTGCTGTCGTTACCCTTGGGGTCTTTTGCAATGATGGGTTTGCTGGTATCGGGAACGGGGATCTTGTTGCCGGTGGGCTCGCCTTTGTCGTTAAGCTCATCGGTCATTACGGTTTCCATGATAACGGAACCGGTTGCGTCCTTTTCGTATTCGGGTTCGCCTGTTTCGGGATTGATTACGGGCTTGCCTTCTTCGTCAAGCTTTGCCTTGGGCTGCTGAAGGTCTGCGTAAACGATGTTGCCGTCGCTGTCCTTCTTATATTCAACTGCGGGAGCTGACGTGGGACGGAACGTAATAAGGAAGGAATTGAAGTAAGGTACTACTTCATCTTCACCGATGATGTCAAAGATATTTCTGTCGGGATTGTAAACAACCGTACCGTAGTCCTTGGGACCGCTTGATTCGGCAGTGCCGGGAGTCGTTACTTCACCGTTTTCATCATATCTGGTGTTGTTGAAATCGGCGTATGCATAAACCTTATCTGCTGTGTAGAGAACATAGAGAGTAAGGGGACCGTCATAAGCGTGAATGTTGGAAGCGAGCTGTTCGTTTGCGGCATCAAGTGTGAACGTATTGTCAACCGCAACCTTACCTGTGGGATAGCTGTTGTTGATAACTGCCTTGAGGTCTTCGTCAAGGAGAGCTCTGCCGTCTACGGTTTCAGCACCGGAGAATGACTTCTTTGTAAGCTCTTTCCAGCCGTTGTCGCCGTCCTGATACATAACGGTGAATTCATTTTCTTTTTCTTCCCAGTTGGCTGTAAAGTTGATTGCGTTTTCGGATTTACCGCCGAGAAGCAGTATGCCCTTGAAGCCCTTGAGAGCGAGAACTTCGGGGGTGATGACTACGGGCTGGCCTTCGGCATCGAGAAGGACTGTCTGGCCGTCTTTTCTTTCGGTATGGAATACAACCTCACCGTCAACGCTGAATGTGAGATTTACAAGCTTTGAGCCCTGCTTGCCTACGGCTTTACCGTCTTCGTAGAGGTCTTCAAGATTAATGGTGTCGCTGTTTTCACCGGCACTCAGACTGAAGAAGCTTGTGAGAATGTCAGAGTCGATTTCATCGTCAAACGAAACCTTCTGTCTTGAAACGATTTTGTCGCTGCTTGAAACAGTAACCGATACCCAGAATTCATTGAAAGTGGGAGTTACGTAAATGTCAAAGTTTGTTGTGCCTTCGGTTACGTCTGCAGCGGTAAGAGTAATGTATGAGCTGTTCTGTGCAGCAGTATGAGTAACACCGTTGCCGTCAACATATGTGATTGAATAGTAGTTGGAGTCGATTTCGCTCTCACCGAGTGAACCGGTGTTGAAGTCTGCCGTGTATTTATCAAACGTTGTGTTGTTATATACGAAATCGCCGTCTGCGTTTGTCTTGAATTCGGCGGGAGTCATCGTATGAGCAACCCAGCCCTCTTCATCAACCGTACCGTCGGCCTTAAAGGTGGGAGTGTAGTACGTTCTGATACTTGTGAATGAAACGGGGATATAGAGGTCGGTAATGCCCGAGCCGCCTTCTTCGGTTGAGCCGAACTTAACCTTAAGAGATTCGTTGCTGCCTTCGGTGCCGCCCTTGATTTCAATGAACGTACCGACCGCGTTAATCTTTGAGAGAGAACCTGCGGTGACGACTGCATCCTTAATGCCTGAATCAAAAGTGAAGTTGGCGTTGATGTAACTTGAAGCAGCATTGATCTGCTCTCTCTGAAGATAAGTGCCTGCATCGCCGCTGACTGTGGTGGCAACTTCCCAGTTGCCTTTACCGTCGGGGATAAGAATGTTGATTGAATTTGAGGGAGTTTCGCCTTCCCAGATGGCTTTGGCTGTAATATCGGAATCAAGAGAAACGGAGCCCTTGACTGCAACGCCGTTAATGGACCACTGCTTGAAGGTCTTGCCTTCAGCTGTGGGAACGTAAGAATCAAGATTTATTTTTGTGCCTGCTTCAGCGAGAACGGTGGGTAAAAGAGCGGTTTCACCGTCGCTGTCAACGAAGGAAATCCTGTTGCCTACTTTAAGCGTACGGGGACCGGAGCAATCAAAGTTAGGAGATACTGCAAGCTTAGCAGTATCAGCTGTGGCATCAAGGTAGCAGTAGTTATTACCGTAAGCAGTACCGCTGGACGCGGTGAAATGGCTGTTGAAGAATCTCATGCTGCAGCCGAGACCGGTATCTGCTGTGCCGAGTGTCTCGTTGACCTTGATCTGGAATTTACCGAGAGCAATGTCGCCCTTGGTATTTCTTATCTGATTGGTGTTGCCTGTTGCGTCAATATTCTGAATCTTGATAACAATCCAGGTTTTCAACTGGTCAACGGTATAATCTGCAAAAGCGGGATCAACCGTATCAACCTTATTGGTTGTCTTGTAGCATCCTGCAGCCGATGCGGTGGCCTTTGCGACCTGAAGTCTTGAAACTGTTGTATCTGTGGCAACACCGCTGTTGTTTACGAAAGTAAACATATTGGGATCAAGGAACAGATAGTAAATTCCCTTGTATACGTCGTGGTTTGACTTGACAAAGAAAGATACGTCGATAGTCTCACCGGGATAGACGTAATCTGTGACCTTGCTTCCGTCGGCACTGTCGTTAAGTTCGACGCCGGCATAGAAGAATTTTGCGCCTGCGTACTTGGTTACGAGACTCTCGTAAGTGGGCAGGTCGTAGGTTTCTGCTGCGGATACACTGAGGAATCCGACCGTGAGCGTTCCGAGGAGCATTGCTAAGCAAAGGACCAGACTCAGAACCTTTTTACATGTTGTCATTTTGTTTCCTCCTTAAATGAACAATTGTAAGCAATTAGCCGAGCCATCTTGGCTATTTTACGGATGTATTATATTATATATATTAATTTTTTGTCAATAACTTTTTAATAAATAAACATCCTGCCCATAATAATTGGACAGGATGCATAAATTTGAATTTTCAGATTCGTGCAACTTTACTCTTCACGGCTGCTTCACTGACTGCCTTTGCAACGGCAGAAGAAATTCTTTCGTCAAAGGGAGCCGGCAGAACGTAGTCTGCGTTAAGCTCCTCATCTGAGATAAGTCCTGCGATGGCGTAAGCTGCCGCCAGCTTCATTTCTTCATTGATGTCGCTTGCTCTTACGTCAAGAGCACCCCTGAATATGCCGGGGAAAGCAAGCACATTGTTTGCCTGGTTGGGATAGTCGCTTCTGCCGGTACAGACCACGGCTGCGCCTGCCTGCTTTGCAAGCTCCGGCATGATTTCGGGAACGGGATTCGCCATAGCCATGATAATGGGATTCTCCGCCATGGATTTTACCATATCCTGAGTAACAAGCCCCGCAGCGGAAACACCTACGAATATATCGGCACCCTTCATTGCGTCCTGAAGAGTACCTTCAATGTTATCGTTGTTGGTGAAGGAGGCGATATAGTCAACGGCGGGAGTATTGCCGTCTTTCCTTGAAATGATGCCTTTGCGGTTGCATACAAGCACATTTTTTGCACCGCAGGCGTGAAGGAGGGACGCTATTGCGGCGCCTGCCGCACCTGCACCGCTCATCGCCACCGTACAGTCTCCGATGTTTTTGCCTACTACCTTGAGAGCATTGAGGGTGGCGGCAAGTACGACCACTGCCGTACCGTGCTGGTCGTCGTGAAAAATGGGGATATCACAGATTTCCTTCAGCCGCTTTTCGATCTCAAAGCAGGAGGGCGCGGAAATATCCTCAAGGTTAATTCCGCCGAAGGAGCCGGCAAGCAGGGAAACCGTCTGTACGATTTCGTCGGGATCTTTTGATCTAATACAAAGAGGAATAGCGTCAATATCCGCAAATTCTTTGAAGAGAAGGCATTTGCCCTCCATGACGGGCATACCCGCCTCGGGGCCTATATCGCCCAGACCCAGGACGGCGGTGCCGTTTGTGATAACGGCTACCGTGTTCCATCTGTTGGTCAGCTCATAGCTTTTGGAAATATCCTTCTGAATTTCAAGGCAGGGAGCGGCTACGCCCGGAGTATATGCCAGAGAAAGCTCGTCTCTGTCTGAAGCGTGTGTTCTGGTTGTTGTTGCGATTTTGCCCTTCCACTTATAATGAAGCTTCAGGGATTCTTCCATATAATTCACTTTATTTTGCCCATCCTTTGGAGCATTCTACCGCCTTTTTCCAGCCGGCGTAAAGCTCGTTTCTCTTTTCTTCATCCATAACGGGAGAGAAAATCTTGTCTGCCTGACGGTTCTTCTGGATTTCTTCCTTACTCTCCCATACGCCTACCGCAAGACCTGCAAGGTAAGCGGCACCCAGAGCGGTGGTTTCAACCGTCTTGGGTCTGTTGACGTTACAGCGAATCATATCCGCCTGAATCTGAAGCATGATATCGCTGACACTTGCGCCGCCGTCAACGCGGAGCTCTGTAAATTCAATTCCGGAATCCGCTTTCATGGCCTCAAGAAGGTCTGTCATCTGATAGGTGATTGCCTCAAGCACGCTGCGCGCGATATGAGCTCTGTTTACGCCTCTCGTAAGACCTACGATACAGCCCCTTGCATACATATCCCAGTAGGGCGCACCAAGACCTGTAAATGCGGGTACGAAATAAATACCGTTTGCATCGGGAACGCTTTCCGCAAGCTCGTCACAGCGGCGGGCGGAGTCAATGAGATGTACCTCGTCACGCAGCCACTTGATGACCGAGCCGGCATTGAATGCGGAGCCCTCCATGGAATATTCTACCTTATCACCGATGCCCCAGGCAACGCCCGTAAGCAGATTGTTTTCGGATTTTACTCTCTTTTCGCCGGTATTCATAAGCAGGAAGCAGCCGGTACCGTAGGTGTTCTTTGCCTGACCGGGCTCAAAGCACGCCTGACCGAAAAGTGCGGCGGGCTGGTCACCTATCGCACCGCAGATGGGAATGCCCTCGAGCGCCTCAAGGCCGAGGATATTCTTGCCTACTCTGCCGTACATCTTGCTTGAGGGAACGGGTTCGGGCAGAATGGACATGGGGATGCCCAGCTTGTCACAGAGGAATTCATCCCAGCAGAGTTTATCAACGTCAAAGAGCATTGTTCTTGAAGCGTTTGAGTAATCCGTCACATGAACACTGCCGCCGGTAAGATTCCAGATGAGCCAGGTTTCCACCGTGCCGAAGAGCAGTCGGTTCTGGTCTGCAAGACGTCTTGCTTCGGGAACGTTGTCAAGAATCCATTTGATTTTTGTCGCGGAGAAATAAGCGTCGATTACAAGACCCGTTGTCTCCTTGATATAATCCGCAAGTCCCTCCGCCTTGAGTTGCTCGCAGTAATCCGCGGTTCTGCGGCACTGCCATACGATGGCGTTGTAGACGGGCTTGCCTGTCTGTCTGTCCCAGAGAATGGTGGTCTCGCGCTGATTCGTGATACCGATACCTGCGATTTCACCCGGCTTAACGCCCGAGTTGATTACGCAGCTTGCGACTGCCTGAAACTGGCTGTAAAGAATGGAGAGAGGGTCGTGTTCAACCCAGCCGGCCTTGGGATAAATCTGCTCAAATTCATTCTGTGCCTTGCCGACGATGTTGCCCCGCTTGTCAAAAATAATAGCGCGGGAGCTTGTGGTGCCCTGATCAAGAGCCATAATGTACTGTGCCATATTTTTACCTCACTTATCTTAATTCAGTCCGAAATATCTGCATGCATTGTTGAAGGAAATATCCTCCGCGATTTTGCAGAGAGCTTTCTCGTCAAAGGGATATTCGCCGTTTTCAACGAATTCGCCCAGCAGATTACACATTATTCTGCGGAAATATTCGTGTCTGGGGTAGGAAACAAAGGAACGGGAATCCGTTACCATACCCACGAATTTTGCGAGGGCACCCAGATTGCCGAGGGCCTTCATCTGTTCACGCATACCGTCAATGTTATCGTTGAACCACCACGCGGAGCCGAACTGGATCTTGCTTTCGGCTTCGGGACTCTGGAAGTTGCCCAGCATAGAGCCTAGAACGTAATTGTCTTTGGGATTGAGGGTGAAAAGAACGGTACGGGGAAGATTGTCGTTTACCGCGAGTGAATCGAGGAAGCGGGAAAG
Organism: Acutalibacteraceae bacterium; assembly: GCA_045598305.1. Classification (GTDB taxonomy): domain Bacteria; phylum Bacillota; class Clostridia; order Oscillospirales; family Acutalibacteraceae; genus CAG-177. The sequence goes on along the minus strand of JAZLLW010000045.1, from coordinate 24,468 downwards.
CTTTCTTGCTATAAGCTGGTCGTCAAGAGAGTCAAAGCCCGCATCGGGACCGATTTCACGGAACATTTTTGTGTTGTTGTTTCTCATGGGGCCGATGTGAAGCTCCATTACCATATCTCTCTTTGCGTATTCCACCGCAAGGAAACGGAGCAGGGCAGTCTTGTATTTATCCGCCTGTTCATCGGTGATTTTCGCACCGGCTTTGGCGGAAGCGAAGATTGCCTCAAGCTCATCTGCATCCGCCTCTTCGCAGGGAACGTATGCAAAAGCGTGGTCTGTTGCACGGCATCCGAGAGAAGCAAAGAAATCAATTCTGTCCTTCAGTACGGCACAGAGCTTTGAAAAGCTGTCAATGCAGGTGCCTGCTTTCTTTTCCATATCGGAAAGCCAGGGCAGGAAGGCGGGCATTTCAATGCCGAGTGCCTTGTCGGGTCTGTATGCGGGGAGCACCTTGAAGGGGAGATTTTCCTTTGCAAGAAGCTGATGGTATTCAAGTGAATCGGCAGGATCATCCGTAGTGCATACACAGGCGACGTTTGACTTCGCTATCAGCTCGCGGGGAGTGAATCCGCCGGCCTTGATGGCGGCGTTTGCCTTTTCCCAGATTGCATCTGCGCTGTCGGCATTGAGGATATCTTCAATGCCGAAATAACGGCGGAGCTCAAGATGACACCAATGATACATGGGATTGCCGATGAGAGAGGGCATGCACGATGCGAACGCCTTGAATTTCTCATATCCGGTCGTTTCTTTTCCCGTAATATATTTTTCTTCAACGCCGCAGGACCTCATCGCTCTCCATTTGTAATGGTCGCCGCCCAGCCAGAGCTCGGCTATGTCCGCGGGTTCTTTATTCTCGTAAATTTCTTTGGGTGAAAGGTGACAGTGCCAGTCAAAAATGGGCATTTTCTCCGATGCCTCATACATTTTGATTGCGGCTTCACTGTTGAGAAGGAAATCTTTTCCCATAAATTCCTTTGCCATAAAAACATACCTCCCAATTATAATCTAACATTTTAATTATATCACAAGGGATGCTTTTTTCAAGTATCGCATATATAGAAAACGGAAGCGTTTGTTTGGTTATAATGCAGACTGCACACGGCTTTTTTCCAGACATTTTAGGATGAATATGGGAGAAAAGCGGAAATACCCTGTGTATTCCGGATGAGGGCAACGCCGCGGGAGTCCGTTAAGGAAAGGTAATTCGTTTGATGCCATATGATTAAAGACAGACCGAGGGGAATGAAGCAGATGCCCGTTATGAAGCGAAAAGAAATGCATTCTGTACGTTGCGCCGAGGTCAAATATAAAAAGCCATTCCGGAGATTTCTCCGGAATGGCAGAAAGTAAACTTTATGTGGTAATCTGTTCGTTTTGTCGGATTATTCAGCAAAATCGGATTCAACAAGAGCAACAAGGTCGTTAACCGCTTTTTCTTCATCTGCACCTGAAGCGATAATGCGGATACTTGAATCGCCCATTATACCCAGTGAAAGAACACCGAGAAGACTCTTTGCATTGACTTTGCGTTCGTCCTTTTCAACCCAGATGGAAGACTTGAATTCATTTGCCTTCTGAATGAAATAGGTAGCGGGACGAGCATGAAGACCGACCTGATTCTGAACGGTTACATCTTTAACGAACATATTTTACAATCTCCTCAAACACTAATTTATAATATGTATTATAGCATCTATTCGTTATTCGTCAACACTTATAAAAATTTTCGGTACGTTCAACAAATTGAGGAAAATAATAAAATCCGTTTTGTGAAAAATCACAACACCCCAAATGGCTTTTTGTGTACTATTGCAGAATTATTATCTGAACGCCACATAGGAATAGGAGGTGCCCGCTTCGTTGAGATAAGGGGTTGAACCGTGGTCCGAAAGACCGCTTCCCGAGGAAACACGGAAGCCGTTATCGGTAACGGAAATTCCGGGTGAGCCGCTTTCTCCCGAGGCGATGCCGAAATAGATTTTGCATTCTGCAAAATCGTTGATAATAAAGGGGATTCCTCCGCAATACACTATGACCGTGACGGGTCTGAAGCCCAGAGAAACGGTCCTTGAGGACGAGCCGTTTCCCGTGTATGTTCCCGTTGATACGGGCTGATTCAGATACGTCTGCTGTTCTTCGGAAAGGTGTATGCTTTCGTCTCGTATGTGACTTCCGCACAGCAGGGTCTTGTCAAGAAAAGAGGGGAATACGAGACTTGTGGACTGTGCGGGACACAGGACCGAATTCACGGTTGTATGTGCATTAAGCACAAAGGCGTCGGTGTCTCTGTCTTCGGTTATGTCACCGCATCCCGAGGAGGTGATTTCCAGCCCGGAATTGAAGGTGAGAGAGTCAATGATATCCGCGAAGGCATTGTGACAGCCCTCCCCTCCGAGAGAATAGGGCGAATGGATTGAAAAGGTCAGTTTTATCTTTGCCCTTCTGCAGTATTCGTTTTCCGAAAGAACGTTTTCCCCGTCGCTGTCTCCGAAGGCGTCCTCAATGACGATTTCGCCTATCCCGACCGCAACGGTGACCTTTTTCAGAGGCACCGCTTTTCTGACGGGAGGATATTCCGTAAGGAATTTTATGCCCGCCAGCTCCTCCTGCTCCGAAAGCCACTGTGCCACCGCAGAGGGCATTGCGCTCATTTCGTTCATTCCTCATCCTCCTCATCTTCCGGGTCAACGGTTTTTCTGATTACCGCCCAGATGTAAAATACGTCTTTTCCGGCGTAAACCTTTTCGGCTCTGTCAATTCTGTATCTGTCGTTTCCGCACATGATACAGCCCGAATTTTCGCATTCGGTTATATCGGGGAGTGCAGGCCCGACGTAGAGATAGTATCCCTCGGAGTTGTAACCGATCTGCGTGTTTACGCCGTAAAGATACATTTTGTTTTTATAACGCAGGGGAGAAATATAGGCGTTCATATATACGGGAGAAGCATTCTCCGACTGAAAGAATATACATTCCCTTGCGAATTTTTCGAATATTTTATCCGTATTCATTTCACACCTGCCTGAAGGTAAAACCCTCGTCTTTAAGAAGGGGAGCCGCCAGTGCCTCTGCCTCCGACAGCTCCTTTTCGCATTTCTCGTCTGCCGTGTGTGTTGAGAGGGAAACGGCAACGTCTCCCGCTTTGAACGAGCTTACCTCATCCTCACCGCAGACGTTTTTCAATCTTACGGTACGGTTCAGGACGGCAGCACACAGATGAAGAATCCGTATATCACCGGAATCTGCATTTTTATTCATTCTGCTCTGAATCTGATTACATACGGCTTCGGCGTAGGGATACAGGTTTTCCTGCTCCGGATTAAGACCGTAGAGCAGGGATGACAGGGATATTACCTTGCCTGCATCAATCATATTGAAAGGACCTTTGCACTGCCGTCACAGATTTTCGCGAAGCCGGCGGTACAGCTGATGACCGCTCTGTCAAGCTGACGGTCAATGAGCTTGTCATATTCCGTCATAACGTCGCCGGTCTTGATCATTTCAAGGGCGGCACCCTTGTCAAGGCCGATGAGCTTGCCGGAATCGAGAGCACTTACCTTCAGGAGCTTTGAGCCGAAGGGAGTGATCATATTGCCGGTGCTGTGGAAGGTGAGACCTGCCGCTCCGTCACGGAATTCCGTCATATTAAGCAGCTTTGCCATCATGTCGGGAGAGGCGATGACCGTATTCATTTCATACGGGTCAAAGCTGTTCCAGAAGCCGACAAGGTCGGCATAGGTGAGAGTTCCCGAGGTCGCCGTGTTTGTGACGGGAGAAGCGTTATTATTGCCGTCACCGTTTTTAAGCACGTCCACCGCATCCTTTAGAAGGGAGCGTGCGATGTATGCACCTATCTGTCTGAGCGTGATTGTGAAAAGGTCGATTCTCTGGTATTTGATTGCTTCGTATGAAGCCACGAGACTTCTGCCTCTCTTTCTGAGGGAGACCAGATTTGATTTCGTTCTGACCTGCGTTTCCGGAATGAAAGCACCCTCCGCAACCGCCTTGAGCTCCTTTTCGTCCTCTGTGGGAACGGAGCTGAGTGAACGGTAATCGGGGGAATTGATTACGGTAGTTGCGGCGACGATTTCGGGCAGGATATCCGCCTGCTCCATACCCGTCTTTACGGCTCTTGCCACAAATTCGGGGAAGAGAACGGAACTCTGCGAGGTGGAAAAGAATTTTTCAACCGTGTCGCCGTAAGGACCGTTTACCTTGATGTCAAAGCGCTTGAGCTGACGCTGAAAGGCATCAAGCCCCTCAAGGGGAGTGCCCTTGTAGTTTTCGTCGGGGTCAATTCCGGAAAGGGCAGATGTAAAATTGCCGGACGTGTAAAGTCCTTTTTCAAGTATAATATTGTCAAATGCGGGCATATTTTCCTCCTTAAAGTAATACGGTAACCTTTGAGTTATCGGTGTCAACGTCAAGTACAAGCTTCATTACGTTTTCGCCTGTACAGATTTCCGTGCCGCCGTTTGATGCGACGTAATTATATCCGGGAAGTATGGTTTCATCGGTGCAGTCAAATTCAACGACACCTCTGACACATACTCCAACCAGACCGTTTTTGCAGGAAACCGCCATACCGATGAAATCTTCCTCTTCATCGGCGGCTTCCACCGTGCCTCTGTCCGAGATTTTTACGGGAGTGCCGATTTCAATATCGTCATCCGTATTGAAGGTGATGATTTTTCTGTCAAATCCGTCAAAAGAAATATTCATATTTTCTCCTTATATTTTGTAATTATCGTTTCTGTCTGGTGTCTTTTCACACTTTACGTCAAGCTGCTTTGAAAGAGGCATAAGCTTGCCCTCCTCAACGGAAAGGGAGTTTCTCAGCTCTCTTAAATCCTTAAGCTTCAGCGATGAGCAGATATCCGATAGCAGTTCGCTCTTCAGGGACGGCATGAGCTTTGAGAAGCTGCGGATAACCTCCACCTGCATTTCCCGTCTGAATTCCTCCGCCCATTCTTTTTCGTCGTTGCCGCCTTTGTATGCTTTTACCACTCCCGCGCTTCTCTGGGCCGGAACGGCAACGAATGACCATTCGTAGGCATCCTCGGGCTCGCACAGAAGCAGACAGCAGGTTTTGCCGGCATAGATTTCGCCTTTGCGATGCTCACAGCCGCCCTCTCTCACGTCCTTGCCGCAGATGGAACAGCGTATGCTTTTTACGCTGCATCCCACACTGGTTTCCTTCTTTATACCCGCGTCAATTTCGCTGATAAGGTCCTTGTTTTTTTCGGTACGGACCATATATGCCTTTGCCTTGACGAAGGTGTAGATTTCTCCGTCGCGGGTGCGGCGGGAGGCATCACTTTCAACGTGTGCCTCATATATTCTTGCGGTCTGTCCCTGACTTGACATATTGTGGTCAAATATTCCCGTTTTGCCTTCAAAGAGGCAGGCAAGCCTGCCGAGGGCCTCCGCGGGGAATTTTTCACCGTCTCTGTCTATTTCGTTGTCACATAGTATAAGAGAAAAGGTGTAAAGCTCCTCGGGAGGAAAATCCTTGCGGGTGTAGCCGCGGATTTTCTCCAGTTCCTCTTGTGTGATTGATTCTGTTTTATTTTCTTTCATTTTATCTCCTTTTCAAGCTTTTCCGCCTGCGCTCTGTAAAGTCTTGCTCTGCTCAGTTCCACTTCATCCTGAAGAGTGATGTCATCCCATTCAACGCTTAACGGGCATCCGTATCCCATTGACGAAAGAAATGAGGAGCAGATTTTCAGTATAACGGGGGTAAGAATTCGTCTGTATGCTTCCAGTTCGCTTGTGAGCGCATCCGCTTGCTGGGATGACATTCTTTCCGTTGTGGACCAGGAAAGCCCCAGCATAAAGGGAGGAAGACCCGTTTTTGCGATTATCTGCTCGAGCATCTGTCTTACGGGAACGGAGCTGTCGGGGATACTGCTGTCTGCACCGATGACCTTTATCTGAACGTCACCGACCGCTACGAAGTCACGCACCTTATTGTCCGATTTCATGGCTTCACTCCATTCGCGGGCAATCTGAATTGCTCTGTCCTTTGCGTATGCTCTGTCCATGACATCGCTTCCGGGATTATAGGTTACCGCGAATCTGAGATTCCCGGCTCTTTCCCAGTTGACGCCGATGCTATCGTAGATTTTCAGCAGAATGTTGCCCACAAACGGCAGACCCTTAAGCAGAGAATTGCCCGTAAGTGCTCCCGGGTCGGGATTCAGAACGCTGACAAGGCACAGATCGGGACGGCTTACCTTAACGGAATTTATACCGTCTCTGACGAATATATCCACGTCAAAGCCGTTTTTGCTTCTGCAGAATTCAATGTTTTCAAGGGATGCATTGAAAAGTGCGGCGGGATTTCCCATAGTATCCGTTACGATTTCACCTATTGCCGTACCGCAGGTGAGCAGCTGCTCAAGATAGCTTTCCGTAAAAGCCCATATTCCCGTTCTGTTGCCTCCGACGGGGACGTTGACAAGGAAATCGTCAAGCACTCTCTGTGCTTCTTTGCTGCCGCATTTAACGCAGAATCCTCCCGTAAGCCGTACCGTCTTGTATATGGCGGCATCTATGACGGGAATCGCCTCTCTGAGGGCATAGTAAAGCTTTGTCTGAGGCGTGCAAAGGGGAACGTAGCCGTCAAGCAGCGTGAACGGATGTCTGTTTTCCTGCTGAATGACGGGCACCCCGATTTTTGAGGGGAGTTTTCCTCTGAATTTTGCCATAGTTATCCTTTCTTTCTTTCGGGAAACACCGCAAAGAAGCCGTCGTCTCTCTTACGGCACACAACGGTTGATACAAAATACCTGATATCGTCCATTGCGTGGTCATTTTCCTTTATCACCGTATCGCTTACCGCTTTTTCACTCCATCGGTAAAGTCCGAATTCCCTTATGCTGTCACGGCATTCCGGAGAAAACAGTATCAGTCCCTCTCTCAGGACCTCCTGCACCTTGCGTATGCCGTCCGTCACATCGTTATTTGCGGGTATAACGGTATATGCGCCTTTACGGTTGATATATTCAATGAAGCTTGAGGCAGATGGGTCAACCACAACGCCTCTGATGCTTCTGCCGCCGATAAGATTTACGAGAGCTTCGTAATGCTCGCCGTCCGTTCTGCGTTTGCCTTCCTTTTTTGAATCATAGTAGTATTCGGAAATTCTGTACCATTTCCCCGAGTTCAATCCCCAAAGCCCGAACGAGGACGGATTGACCGTTCCGTAGTCACACGAAACGTAGTATTCGCTGAAATCACCGGGCGGGTTTACAACGTGCCTTTCTGCGGAAAATCCCGGATAAACACAGCCGCTGGCGGCTATCCATTTACCCAGGATGAATCTGTCACGGAATACTCCCGTGTAGAGATTTTCATATTTTTCAATCACCGCGGGACTCAGCGAAGGATTATCCGTCATCACGAAATGGATATATAGGCAGTTCCTTTCCTTTGCTTTGCTTATCCATTCCTCACAGAACCAGTGCATGGGGTGTCCGGGATTACAGTTAAACCAGTATTTGCTGTTTTCAACCGAGCATCTGGCAAGTGCCTGCTCCACAAAGGAACGAGGCATCAGTGCCACCTCGTCCAGCATTACTCCCGCCAGAGTTATTCCCTGAATCAGGGAGGCGGAGCTTTCGTCCCTTCCTCCGAAAAGATAAAAGCTGTTGGTATGACCGAAGGCGGAAACGGTAATGGTATTGCGGGACACTTTTTCCCTGCAGACAAATCCGAGCTCATCAAGTAAGGGCAGAATGGGGGAGGTAATATTCCGCCTTACGGATGCTATGGTTTTACCGCAGAGAGCAAAGCTGCACGAATCAAAATTTGTCATCGCCCAGGTGATGAACGAAACGGACATACACATCGTCTTTCCACTTCTTACCGCGCCGTCACAGATTATGCCGTCAAGCCGTGGATTATTTATCCACCAGGTAAGTACGCGGAGCTGTTTCCTTGAAAAAGATTTATATACCCGATTCATTTTCCTTGTCTCCGGAGAGCATTTCGGCGCTGACCTTCAGAGCATTGATAAATCCGCTGCCGTCTCCCTTTGAGCATAGCGAAAAATCCGAGAGCAGGGAAAGGGCTTTGATGCGGTCGTAAAATTTGATTTCCGTGATACCGCCGTTTGATTTCTTGATATCCGAAATCAGATTAAGATCCAGACGGCGTATCTGTCTGTCCGTCAGCTCGTCACCGCGAAGGAGCAGTCTGATTGCTCCCGCAGGGGAACCGAAGGCAATATTGCGCAGGGCGGATTCGATTTCATTTGCGGATGTTTCCGACATATTTTCACTCCAATCTATGTTAACTCCCCCATAATCAGCGTAAAAACAAAAAAACGTCAGCACATCAGTGCTGACGATAAAGGATAAAATATCCGGTTTTGATGAAATATAAGGAATTCAGCCCGTCATTATATGAGAGGATAAATTTAACCCTTTTTCTTTTTCATGATAATTCCGACTGTAACAGCGGCTATAATGACAACCACTCCGATAATAACGGGAATGATCGGCTGTCCTGCTACAAATATTTCGGTGGGACCGTTTGAGCCGCCGATAATGCCGATTGAATCTGACATATAATCACCGAGCTTATATTTTTTATTTACATTGAGAATCATACAGAAAAAAAGCGGCATACTTATGTATACCGCTTAATGACTCGTATAAGGATTAGTCTTCCTTTTTCTTTGTGCAAACGAATGCTGCTGCAGCTGCAACTGAAACTGCTGCGAAAGCAACGAGGCCTACTGATGTTGAACCGGTTTCAACGGGAGTAGCTTCTGCAGTTACGGGAGCTGTCTCTGCTGCGTGTGCATAGAAATCCTTAATCTTCTGCTTGAGGGTGTTGATGAGATTGTGAAGATACTCAAGAACGTCGCCTACGATGGGGAGCTCTGCGATCTTAGCTTCAAGATCGTCAATAGCGCCTGCTACGTCTGCGCTGCCGCCTGAAATGATCTGCTCGATGAATGCCTTGATCTGGTTGATAAGGTTCTGAACCTTAGCAAGAAGGCCGTTAGCATCAAGAAGAGATGAAATCTGGTTAAGGATGCCTGTAAATCCTGCAAGGATTGAGGGAGCAGCTGTTGTTGCTTCTGATGCTTCGGGAGCGGGAGCGATTACTTCTTCGTCTGCGAAGCAAAGAGCTGAGCATGAGAATGCCATAAGAACTGCGAGTACGATTGCGATTATCTTTTTCATAACAATAATCTCCTTTTCGTTAATCAATTACAAAACTCATCCGCGAGTTGTTGTACGTATATTAACACCAAAAGTTACACTTGTCAACCCTTTTTTGTAATTTTTTGTAACCTTTTTGTAATCTTTTGAAAATTATTGTAATAAAATCGTGTCGAAACCCTTACGGCATATAGGGGCTTTCGTCATACTCGTAATCTTCGGGCATAATGAATTTTCTCATATAATTGATGGTAAAATCTATTCCCCACTGACCTTTTTTACCCTTCCAGTAACGGGAATGGGGCTCGATTGAGAGCATACCGTTGTAATCTTTTGTATAGAGAACGTCCATAAGTCCGCCCCAGTTGATCTGGTCAAGACCTGCGGGAGCATCGTCGTAACCGTCGCCGTCGATGTAGAGAACGCCCTTGATGTGAACGTGGACTACTCTGTCGCCCCAGTCACGCAGCTCTTTGAGGTAATCACCGCGTCTGTTGAGGCAATGGGAAGCGTCATATTTGATACCGAGCTTCGGAAGTGCGGTATGGATTACGCTCCACGCCTTATCATCATATATGAAGTTTGCCCAGTCGCAGTTATAGGTTGCAATCCGGACGTTTTTGCCTTCGGCGTAGTCAATAAGCTGTGAAAGGTAGGCAATGGCTGTCTGACAGTTATCGTAAAATCCGAGACTGTCCGTATAGTTTACACCTACGTTGAATACGGGGCAGCCGATGATTGAAGCGGCGTCAATGAGTGCTTTATCTGCGTTAAGTGCGGCGGGAATGATTTTACCTTCGGCATCTATTCTTTCCATACCCCAGCGTCCCATTGAGCCAACGGGAATGCCGTATTTGATGCTATTCGCCTTGATTTCTTCCGCGCGTGCAAGGAATTCGTCTGCATCGTAATTATGATTTACACAGAATTCCACCGCGTCAAGACCTTTTTCTTTAACGTATCTGAAATTACCTTCGTCCCAGCCGTTGATAATACCAAGCTTCATAATCGTTTCTCCTTACAGTAATTCTATACCGTTTTCCTTACATTCCTTAATCATGCCCTCAGGCCAGATGGATGCCTGGACCTCGCCGATATGGGCTTTATGAAGGAAATACATACAGATTCTGGACTGACCGATACCGCCGCCGATTGAATAGGGAAGCTCACCGTTGAGAAGTGCTTTGTGGAAGGGAAGCTCCTTTCTTTCGGGGCAGCCCCTTTCCTCAAGCTGACGCAGGAGAGCGTCCTCATCAACGCGTATACCCATTGATGAAAGCTCAAAGGCAATGTCAAGAACGGGGTAATAAACTACTATGTCGCCGTTAAGCTCCCAGTCGTCGTAGTCGGGAGCTCTGCCGTCGTGGATTTCTCCGCTTCTGAGCTTACCGCCTATTTTCATTATGAATACCGCTTTCTTTTCACGGGCAATGCGGTTTTCTCTCTCTTTGGGAGTAAGCTCCGGATACATATCCTCCAGCTCCTGAGTGGTTACGAAGGTAATCTCGCGGGGCAGGAAGTTTTTCTCAACGAAAGCATAGTCGTCTGCTATGTATTTTTCCGTATGGCGTAATGCTCTGTAGATTGCTCTTACCGCAATGCGCAGGGTTTCCTCGGTGCGTTCCTCTTTGCCGATATGCTTTTCCCAGTCCCACTGGTCAACGAAGATGGAGTGGATGTTATCCGTATCCTCGTCTCTGCGGATTGCGTTCATATCGGTATAGAGACCCTCGCCTTCCTCAAAGCCGTACTGTCCCAGAGCGAGACGCTTCCACTTTGCAAGGGAGTGGACTATTTCAACGTTGCCGCCGTCAATATCCTTTACGTCAAAACTGACGGGTCTTTCAACGCCGTTGAGATTATCGTTAAGTCCCGAGTTTGATTTTACAAACAGAGGAGCGGAAACTCTTGTAAGATTGAGCTGAATGGCAAGGTCTCTTTCAAAGAAATCCTTTACCTTTTTGATTGCCAGCTGAGTCTGGCGGGGAGTGAGAATGGATTTGTACCCTGCGGGTACGTCAAGCTTGTACATAACATCATCTCCGGATAATAATGAAGAATATAATATATTATATGTATATGAGGATAAAAATGCAATAAATTATTTTGATGCGGACCGTTTTGATTTATTGCTTTATATTTCAAATTCCTGAAGCTCGCAGTTTTCAACAAAATCTTTCCAGGTCGCCTGCTTTGAATCCTTTGCGAGTATATGCTTGAAAAAGCGGATGAAATTGCCGTGGCAGACTATGAGTACGCTGTCGTAGTCCTTTGTTTTAAGGTCTTCAAGGAAGGAATTTGCCCTCGCTTTGATATGGTCAACCGTTTCAACGGTCTTACGGGGAGGAAAAACCTCGGGCAGACACCAGTGAAGTATCATGGGCAGGCCGATGAGATAATACTTTCTCTTCTCGTATTTTCCGAAATCCGCCTCAATGATTCTGTCGTCAATGATGATTTCGGATTTATCCACGCCGCCGATAATGGAAGCGGTGGTGACCGCTCTTATAAGCGGGCTTGAATAGACCGCATCAAAAGGCATATCTCCGATTTTCTTTTTTGCCGCCTGCGCCTGAGCAATGCCTTTTTCGTTGAGGGGCTCGTCGGAAATACTTTGCATGCGGTTCTGTTTGTTAAGGTCTGTTTCGCCGTGTCTTACCAGGTAGATTTTCATAACGTCTCCTTTATTCGCTGATGGTAATTGATTCGCCGGGGAAGGTTGCCCGTGTAATCTTTTGATTTGTGAAGGGATTTATATAGGTGAGATTTTCGCCTTTTTCGGATGTGACCGTGATTTTGCCGATTTTGCCGTATTTGATTGAGCCGCTGACGAGAAAAGCGCCTTCTGCCCTGAGATTTTCAAATTCACAGTCAATGCTTTTATCCCACGCGGGGAAAAATCTAAGAATACCTTTATTGCTCTGAAGGGTCATCTCGTTTATCGTGTTGGGAATGACGGAGCAGTTTTCCATTCCGCCTCCGTGATGAAGATGCATGAAGTTCCCGAGCAGGAATCTGTCAAGATTCTTTCTAAGATTTTTCATGATTACAGCGGGCTCTGTGCCGATTCTTGCGGCGGCGGGGAAGACTGAATTGGAGGCATTGTCGTCAAACCATCTGTTAGTGAGAGTCAGAGAGTTCCTTGCGATTTTCAACGTTTTCTCATCGCTGCCGAGGTCTATGCATCCGCAGGGAAAAATATGCTGAAGCCCGACGGAATTCGTGTCGTTCCATGCCTGTCCCTTTTCGGTATACCGGTAAACCCGTCTTGCTCTTTTGATGAACGTGGGGAAGGGAGCGAGCTTATCCAGCATATCCTTCCACCTTGCCTGCTTGTCTTCATCAACGCCGAGAGAATGAGCCATATCGATTCCCGCTTCAAGCCCCATACGCAGGAGCCCCAGAGTAAGCACGTTGTTTTTGTCGTTTACCGTCTTTTTGTATTTTTCTTCCGTAAAATCGGGCTTGTAGTAGGGTACCTCGTGTGCGGCATCCCTCGGTATATTATATCTGCCGTTTTCGTAAACGGCGTAATCCTCAAAGAATTGCAGACATTCCTTAAGATAAGGATAAGCGTGATTTTTTGCATATTCGGTGTCACGTGTGGTTTTCCATCGGAAAATCATGATATCCGCAGGGTGAAGCTGATTGTTTTTTTGCCCGAGGAACAGCCGCAGGAACGGATATCTGATGCCGGGAGTGTATTCGGAAATATATCCTCCGGGGAGGATTCCCACGGGCAGTATTATACCGCCGCATCCGAATTTCTTTGCATATTCACGACCCGTTTTCATAAATTGCTCAAGAGGAACGTGATAGCCGTCGGTGAGCTCAACGTGATTTGAACTGCATACCGCGTAAAAGGTTGCCTGATAGTTATAGTTAAGGTGATAGTCGCTCTTCCAGCCGGGTTTTTCAACCGTAATCAGATTGCCGAAAAGACCGGGGGGGAATTTTATATTTCCCGCGGTGCAGGCAATGAGATAGAGTGACTGATACCAGCCGTTTTCGAGCTTTTCATCCGAAAGAGTCATACGGGATTTGTTCCAGAAATCATGCCACAGCTCAAGATGCTCTGACTTGAGTACGTTAACGGCATTTTCATCAAGGGAGTCAATATATTTTCCGCATTCCTCACGGGGATTGTCGTTGTCGTGATTCGTTACGGCATAAACGCAGTATTGATTTGCGCCTGTCTGCTTCATTTTTGCGTAGATTTCGGTTTTGTATACGCATTCCTCACCGTCAAAAATACGGTAAATGAAGCCGTCCTCAGAGGTGCCGTATTTTCCGTCGCGTTCTCCCGAAACGGCACACAAACGGGGAACGGGAAGCTCACCCTTTCCGCCGATATCTATAACGAGCAGATTTTTACCTTTGCAGACGGTCAGATTTATTTCAATAAGTCTGCCGTCTTTTTCAAATTTACAGTAAACCCTGCCTTCGTCCGCATCCTGGCACGCATGGTAATCGGCATACATATCGTCGGGAACGTCAATATCCACGTTTCCCAGAGGTCTGATTCCTCCGCAGTCGTGATGCTCTGCCGCGTACCACAGATCGCTCTTGGCAAGGTGTATTCTCATACCCTTTCCGCTGTTTCCGAGTATGGCGGCAAGGTCGCCGTTTCCCGCAACCGCACCGTCCGGTATTGAATTTTTACCGCTGAGGCGGGGCTTTTCGGTTATTACCGCTATATGTTTCATATTACCTCATTATCCGCTTCAGAAGAGCCAGTATCTGTTGTTGCAGTCAACGATGAATTGGTAAATCTTTGCAAGTACGGTGTTTATGATTCTGTATATTGAATCAAATAAGTCGGGCTTTTCGGCATCTGCTTCGCCGGTACCGGCATAGCATCCTACATTCACAGTGTCGGTGATTTCGTTGCCGAAAATATCTTTTCCGTAGCTTTTTCCGATATTTATGCCTTTACCGAGAAGCTTTGAACTGTCCGCAAGACGGAATGAATCGGGATTTGCCGCATCTTTGCCCGCAAATCCGGGATTGGATACGATGCTGTCTTCGGAGCAGGAGGGAATGCAGGTTCCCCAGAAGCAGTTATTTGTCATTCTGCCCGAGAAATCATTATAGTAGCTTTCGCCGGTATCGTCGTCAATATATTTTCTTGACCATCTGAAGGAGGAGGTCATATCGCCTACAAAGATATTGTTTGCAATCAGACCGTCGACAACGCCCTCAATGGCAAATTCGGAGGGATTGATGATCGTGTTATTATAGAATTTAAGACCGTATTCTCTGTTGATTTTTCCCGCCTGACCGAGACTGTTCCTTTCAACGTTGTCGTTTACCGACAGACAGTATCTGATGCAGTTGTCGTGCTGACCCGTGAGTATGGGGCAGTTGTTTACAAAGCGGACATTATCGTGGGAATAGATGTATTCGTAGGTGCATCTGTGAGTGAAGGAGTCAAAGTCACACGCCATACCGTCGGTAACGGTTTTCTGTCCTGCGATTTCACAGTATCTGAACGTGCTGTTTATACTGCCCCAGAACCACATTGCCGCATTGCAGAACGAAGAGCCGTCCTCATTTATACCGCTGTTCTGACAGCAGTTGATGCATCTGCAATCCGTAATTATCGCGCCGTCACAGATGCCGATGACCGCCGCCTCCGCGTCCATATCGTGGAAGTAGCAGTTCTTTACAAGCAGGTTCTCGTTGAAAACGGGGTTAACCTCATCTGCAGTTTTACACCAGGGATTCTGCTTGTCGTTCCAGGAACCCCAGATACTGATTCCGTTGCCGCAGTCATACATTTCACAGTCGGAAATCGTAAGGTCATTTACCGCATATCTGCTTTTTGCGGGCAGGGATTTTACCATAACGCATGCCCTTGCTTCGGTGGGTGAGAGCAGGTTATCTCTGGAATGTGCTTTTGTATTCTGAATGTCATGCATGGTAAGACCGGTGAGAGTGATACCGCGGCTCTCCGCTTCGCGGGTATCTATCCAGATTCCGCCGCCGTTTGCCGCAGTGATTTCCAGGTCGGAAACGGTAATATATGAGCAGTCAAAAAGCCGGATAACGTCTGCTCTTTCGTTTGTCGTGAGTATGGGCTTTGTGCCATCACCGTAGGCGGAAATCTCAATGGGTGAATCCTCGGTTCCCGAGCAGGAAAGCACGAGGCAGGTGCAGTTGTAGATACCGTCCCTGCGGAACAGCACCTTATCACCTGCTTCAAGAGAAAGCTCTCTCAAGGGCTCAACGCCTGCGAAAGCGTTATTCTCCGACAGACCGTCGTTTTCGTCGCTTCCCGATATGCTGTCAATATAGTAGGTCTTGCCTTCTTCGGCATACGAAAAGGTAAATACACAGCCGAATACCACAGCCGCACACAGGATGACCGAAATAATCTTTTTCATATCCGCACCGCCTTTCAATATGAAATATAATAACATTAACGGATGATTATATCAATAGCCACGTAACATTCTTCTTGACAAAACGGGGATAATAAATTATAGTAAACCCATCATAAGACAGTGAGGAAAACGGATTGAAAAAGGTAATCAGAGCGGCAATGTTTTTGGTGTCGGCGGCGTGTTTTCTGCTGAATATCGGCCCGGTAGTTACAAACAGACAGATAAACGTGGGTATTATCGTCGGTCTCGGAGCATCTGCCATTTTTCTTATTTACGGTATTCTGTTTGACAAAATCAACGGAATAATCGGGAAAATAATGAAGGTAAAATCGGGAAAAATCGTTCTTTCGGTAATTGCAGTGTGTGTCGTCTGCGGAATAGCCGTGGGCGGATTTGCTTTTGTGAATGTTGTGAAGCACGGTATGGAATCGGACGTAAAAACCGATTATATTATCGTACTCGGATGTCAGGTCAGAGGTACTCAGCCGGGAATATACCTGCGCGGCAGGATAAACAAGGCATACGAATATCTTACGGAAAATCCCGGAAGCAAGGCCATTCTTTCGGGAGGGCAGGGTGATGCGGAGGATATATCCGAGGGTCAATGTATGTATAACTGCCTTACGGAAATGGGAATAGACGGCAGCCGCCTGATAATTGAGGACGAATCCGCTTCAACCATTGAAAATTTTGATAATTCAATCAGAAAACTCAGAGAAAGCGGTATTGATATAAAGGAAATTACCATCGTAACCAACGATTTTCATGAGTACCGTGCTTCTTCTTTTGCAAAGAAAAACGGACTTACCGCATATTCGTTCCCCTCGAAGTCACATTGGACGGGATATCTGCCCTTTGCGGTGAGAGAGGTTTTTGCGGTGGTGGTGCAGGTATACTTTAATATTGCATTCACCCGAGCATCCTTAAGAAACGCTTGAATCTATTGTGTAAGAACATACCAAACTGAATAATGAAGGTTTAAGGCAGGCACTTATCAAAAGATAGGTGTCTGCTTTTGTCATAGAAATTAAAGTTGTTTGGTATTAAGCCGTTTTCCGTCTCCGCCGTATCGTGATACTGTCTTCCGACGGAGAAACGGCTTTCTTGCAATAATATCTTCTGCGCGTATCGCTTGAATCTATCGTGTAAGAACAAACCAAACAAAAAAGTGAAATTTAAGAAGGCATTTATCAAATGGTAAGTGTCTGTATTTTTCATTGTTTACCGATTGTTTACAGACCCGACCGTTATTCTGTGATAATATATTTTCGTAATATGTAACCTTTTCTCAAAAAATACGCTTTGTATGGTGAAGGCCTTTACAAAGCTGAAAGGAGGCAGCCCCTTGGAAGATGAAAATATAGTTGAAATGTATCTTTCCCGCAATGAGGATGCAATCAGACAGACCGCTTCGAAATACGGCAGTCGTCTGCGCCGGATTTCCTATGGCATAACGAATGATAACGAAACGAGCGAGGAGTGTGAAAACGACACTTATCTCTCTGCCTGGAATCTGATTCCACCCAACGAGCCGAGGACTTATCTGTTTGCATTTCTTGCAGGCGTAATCCGTCATATTTCCATTGACAGATGCCGTGAAAAATCGGCTCTGAAAAGAGGCGGATACGTGTCGGAGCTTTCAGAGGAGCTTCTGACCTGCCTCCCCTCATCCGAAAACGTTGAGCAGAATCTTGACGAAAAGGAACTCGGAAAGGCAATCAGCAGATTTTTGCATACACAGTCAAAAGAGAAAAGAATAATGTTTATGCGCAGATATTTCTATATGGATTCCGTCTCCGAAATAGCAAATAAAATGTCATTCGGGGAAAGCAAGGTTAAGACCACCCTTTTCCGTATGAGAAACGACCTGCGTGAATACCTTATATCGGAGGGCTACGTATTATGAATAAAAAGGATATACTTGACAGCATCGGCTACGTTGATGCGGACCTTATATGTGAAGCGGAGGATAATTCTCCGGTGAGAAAAAGAAAGAATGCGGTAAAGTGGATTTCCGCTGCCGCCTGCCTTTGTATCGCGGTCGCCGCGGCGGTCATTCTGAGCTCGGGTAATAATTCATTTACCTTGAAAAAGTCTGCCGCAAGCGAGAAAGCCGACTCAAACGAAAAAACGGTGATTGAAGATAATCTTACGGACGTGACTGCTCCCGATTTGCTCGTTACGGATTCCGATGCTTCCCCCGAAAAAGAGGAAGACGGTCCAGAGCAAAACGGAACCGTCGTTTTTCCCGCAGATGTGTCACCCGCAAAGAAAGCGTCGGATGTCAAATCCACAGATGAAGCGGTGAACAGTGCGGAAAAAAGTACGGAAAAAGGTATCGTTAACGAAAGTGCTGACGG
Source organism: Acutalibacteraceae bacterium (assembly GCA_045598305.1). GTDB lineage: Bacteria > Bacillota > Clostridia > Oscillospirales > Acutalibacteraceae > CAG-177. The sequence continues at coordinate 6,544 of JAZLLW010000045.1, read as the reverse complement.
CGGAGCTTACAGTTGCGGTGGTGCCTTTGTTCCCGCTGTTCCGAAAAACAAAATCAAGGTAAACGGAGAGAAGCTGACGGATGCCGAGGGAGCGAAATATCTGGAGGAAAACAAAGGAAGTCTGGTATCCTCTCTTTCGTCAAGCGGAGTCAAAACGGATAATGTCAGGATATGCGACAGCGGCTACGGCCATATTTCCTACGACGGCTCAACGTTGGAGTATCTTAATTACAATCAGAATTTCAGAGATTATATTGTCTATAACGGAAATGACATTATAGCCATCGTCACACTCTGGAAGGAAAACGGAAAGATATATTCCTCACCCGCCTTCGGTGCACCGTGGTTTAAGGATTACGTTTCCTTCCTTCGTGCGCATAAGGGTCAGAGCTTGCTTTACGTTTATGCGGGATATGTGGAAATAATCATTACTCCTGACGGAAAAGCATATAATCCTCAGGGACTTGACGTTTCCGTTTATCTTGAGGGTATTGACAATCCCTACAATTACTTTTATAGTGAAGGTGCAGTTTATACTCCGTGAGGTGACAGTATGAAAAAATACATCATAGCGGCGGTAATCGCAGTTGTTCTGCTCGTTCTGTTTCTTCCCGTTCCCAAGGATACGTATGATGACGGAGGGACAAGGGAATTTCAGGCGCTCACCTACAAAATCGTCAAATGGAACAGATTATATGAGGGCGATTTATGCTACAATTCAACCCGTTTTTATTTCGGAAAGGATGCTCATAAGAGCATTGACGAGCTCTGGTGGCAGATAAATCCGAAGGATATGCCCATTGACGGACCGGGCGGCATAAATCCCGACGGCACCGAAACAATAGATGCGAACGTACTGCGTACAGAGGAGAAATCCTATCAGGTGGAATATAACGTGGATACGGATACGGGCTCGTTTATTCAGAGAGCCATAATTCCCCGCAGTGATGACGACCCGGAAATCGGCGTCGGCGATACCGTCAGGGTATTTTATGACGGTCAGGTGGTTGAAACCTACCCCGTACAGCTCCCGGGGGTGAATCGGATTGCGGTGATTGACACCTTTGATAAGTGGGGCGTTTCCTTGTCGTTTGTCGGTGACTGCACGGGCGGAAAGCTTACCGTGACCCAGTCAACGGAAAAAGAAATTCCCGACGGTGAGCTTACCACGGGCAACCCGTTTTATCTTCAGGCGTACTGCGAAGGCAGATGGATTTCGTATCAGGAATATATGCAGCATCTCGGATATGATTATCTGCAGCCCGAATTTTTCTTCACAATAGAGGGAATCGGAATCCCTCTTGACGGCAGTATTGAGCTTGACGTGAATTTTGACGGTACTTACGGCAAGCTTGTTCCCGGTACGTACCGGCTGTCAAAGGATATCAGTATCACGGCGACAGACGGTGACCACAGCAATGACGTAACAAGAACGTATTACGTTGATTTTGATATAGTTGAGAAGTGCGGAGAAAATGAATAACATAGTTTTGATCGGTATGCCCGGCTGCGGCAAAAGCACTTGCGGCGTGCTTGCGGCGAAATCCCTCTGTATGAGCTTTGTTGATACGGATTTGCTCATTCAGCAAGCTGAAGGGATGACCTTACAGAATATCATTGACGGCAAAGGGCTTGAGTATTTTGAGGAATGCGAGGAAAAATGTCTTTCTTCACTTAATTTGAATAATTCCGTCATCTCAACGGGCGGAAGTGCGGTTTATTACGACAGCTCCATGAATCATCTGAAGGAAGACGGCAAGGTGATTTACCTTAAAATCAGCTATGACGAAATGATGAGTCGCATAAAGAACATTACCTCAAGAGGAATTGCTCTGGGTGAGGGAGAAACCCTTGAACAGATGTTTGAAAGACGGGAAAAGCTGTATGAAAAATACGCAGACGTTGTCATTGACTGTGATAACAGCACCGTAGAACAGACCGTCCAGCAAATTTGCACCGCAATAAAATAAGCAGAAATCCCGCGGGTTTTTCCGCGGGATTTTCTTTTACTTTATTGTAATTCTGCCCTCAACCGAGCTGTACTGCGAATCTATTCTGCCCTCGGGGAAGGAAGTGATATAGTTCATGAGCACTTCGTTGTCAAGCACGCCCTCTGACGAGAGAACTTTTGCTCCGTTAAAGGAAGTGTGACCGTCGCCGTTATTCACGAGCAGGTATTCACTGCCCGCGACCGTGTAGGTCTTATTCATATCAAGGGGAACGTATGCACCGTTTTCAAGTACGGTGATATTCTTTACTCTTCTTTCTCCCTCAAAGCCCGCGCACATATTCAGACTGTCAATCTTTGCGGGGGAGGGAACGGAGGTGTCAATGGTGTATCTGAGACCCGATACCTGCAGGAAACCGCCGTTTTCACCCTTTGTGTATACGCTTTCCGTCAGTCTGGAGCCCCATTCAAGGGCATCTGCAATCTGCTGACCGGTTGCTTCTACGGTACACATCGTATTATTGAAGGGATGAACGTTGATGATATCGCCCTTCGTTATGTCGCCTTCACCGATTGACGTGCGGATGCCGCCGCCGTTGCAGAGGCCTATATCCGCACCCAGTACCGTTCTGTACGCATCCGCGCAGAGATTTCCTATGGCGGTCTCGCGGTTTCTGGTCATTCTGATTCCGTTTTCATCCGTGATTGAAAGGTCAAATCCGCAGGAGCCGACGACCTTGAGAAGCTCTTTGCTGTATTCGTCCTTGATTGAGCTTATGAACGAAACGGTGTCCTCATCCTTTTTGTCATAATCGGAAATGAGGGAGGCGGTGATTTCACCGTCTGCTCCGATAATGAGCTGACCTATGTTTTCCAGCTTTGTACCCGTTGACGTGAGTATAACGTCCTCGCCATTGCTGTTTTTTACGGTTTCGCTTTCAATGACGTGATGAGTGTGCCCGTCAAGCACGACATCTATTCCCCGGGTATTTTCAATAAGGTCAACCGAGGAGCAGGGAGAATATTCCTCACTCTCACCCAGATGACTGAGCACCACCACGTAATCCGCACCGTGAAGCCGTGCTTTTACAACGTTTTTCTGCACGGTATCAAAGAGATTTTCACTGAAATTATAGACATAGTTTCCGTTTTCGTCCTGAAAATATTTTGGTGTGGATGTGATTATGCTTGTCGGAGTGGTTACTCCGATAAAGCCCACCTGCACGTCGCCGTAGTCAACCACTTTGTAATCCGCAAGGTCGGAAAGCAGATTTTCGCCCGTTCCCGAGTAGGTTACGTTACAGCCGAGAAAATCAAAATCCGCCATGCCGATGAGCTTATTCAGCTGCTGCATACCGTAGTCAAATTCGTGATTGCCGAGTATCGCCATATCAAAGCCGATTTCATTCATGATGTCAACTATGTATTCTCCCGATGAAACCGTGGCAACGGTACCGCCCTGAGCAAAGTCACCGCAGTCAACGAGGGTGACGTTTTCGTATTTTTCGCTGATTTCTTTCTTATATGCGGCAAGACCGGCGTAGCCGATATTGTCCTCAACCCCGCAATGAACGTCATTGGTGTAAAGTATCACCACGTCACTGCGTCCGAAAAGTCCCTGAAGTCCCGAAAAGAGGGACGTAATAAAAAGTACGACTGATGTAAAAAACGATAAGATTTTAATCATTGTATATCTCCTTTTTCCGTTTTGAAACACATTATATTGGATTAACGGTTATTTGTAAATACTGCGGCGAAAAATAAGGGAAAAATCGGTGAAATATACGGTTTTGGATAGATTTACCAAAAAGATTTCTTCCTTTTTGGGCAATCTGCAATCACGGGAAAACACCGTTTTAACGCGCTTCGGTTTTTCGGAAAAAAATCAAAAAAATTTTATTAAAATGTATAAAACTCCCTAATAATTGCGGATAAAAATTGTTGAAATGATAAAAATTGTATGATACTATAAAAACAACAAAATTATTCGCTAAAAGCGAAAAAACAGGAGGAAATATTATGATTATCGGTATCCCCAAAGAAATAATGCACGAGGAAGATCGTGTATCCGCAACTCCCGAAACCGTCAAGAAGTATGTTGAGCTCGGCGTTAAGGTTATTGTTGAAGCCGGTGCCGGTGTCGGATCATACTGTGCAGATGAAGATTACGTTGCAGCAGGCGCAGAAATCATCGCCGACGTTGCAGATCTCTATGCTCAGGCAGATCTTATCCTCAAGGTAAAAGAGCCCCTTTTCAACGAAAAGAAAGGTCTCCATGAAATCGAAATGATGCATGCAGGTCAGTACCTCATTACATTCATTCATCCCGCATCACCCGTTAACCATCAGATGGTTAAGGATATGGCTGCTAAGGGAATTATCTCCCTTACTCTTGATGCTATTCCCCGTATCTCCAGAGCACAGGCAATGGATGCTCTTACCTCAATGAGCACGGTTGCCGGCTACAAGGGCATGATCATGGCTGCCGACAGACTTCCCTGGTTCATCCCCATGACCTCATGTGCAGTAGGTGTTATGAAGCCCGCTAACGCACTTGTTATCGGTGCAGGCGTTGCAGGTATGCAGGCACTTGCTACCGCAAAGAGACTCGGTGCTGTTATCCACGCTGCAGACATCCGTCCCATGGGCTCAGAGAATGCAAGAAGTCTCGGTGCAAAGGAAGTTGACCTCGGCGTTCCCGCAGAGCTTGCAGTAGCTCCCGGCGGATATGCTCTCCGTCTTCCCGACGAGTGGCAGAAGAAGGAGCAGGAAGCTCTTGCAAAGGTTCTTCCCGAAATGGATATCGTATTCTGCTCAGCTCTTATTCCCGGTAAGCTTGCTCCTATCTGCATTACCGAAGAAATGGTTAAGTCCATGAAGCCCGGCTCAGTTATCGTTGATATAGCCATCGACCAGGGCGGTAACTGTGAAATCACTCCCAAGGGTTCAATCGAAGTAAAGCACGGTGTTACAATCATCGGCACAAAGAACATCCCCGGTATCCTTCCCACAAGCTCAACCTGGATGTTTGCAAAGAATATGTATAACCTCGTAAACTTCATCGTTAAGAACGGCGAAATCGCTCTTGACTTTGACGATGAAATCATCAAGTCCGCACTTACCACTATTGACGGCAAGATCGTCCATGCAGGCGCTCTTGAAGCAATGGGTATGTAATTCCCCATACAAATCAATCAGAGCGGGGGTAACGCTAACCGTTGCCCCCGCTTTTGAACAAAATATGAGAGGTGCAGGTTTTGAAAGAATTAATTCTTGTAGCAATTTTTGCCGTATCTACTGTTGTGGGCTATTTCCTTATCAATAAGGTTCCCAGTCTGCTTCACACCCCCCTTATGTCAGGTATGAATGCCCTTTCGGGTGTTACGGTCCTCGGCGCTATCGCCGCTACAGCAGCAGCGGTCGGCAGCAGTATCAGCTGGGTCCGTGCCGTATGCGGCGTTCTTGCCATTGCTCTTGCGATGATCAACGTTGTAGGCGGTTTCGGCGTTACCAACAGAATGCTTAAAATGATAAGCGGAAGTAAGAACAGAAAGGACGGCGAAAAGAGTGAGTAATACGGTATATTATATCATCAGCGGTGTTCTCGTTCTCGGCGTTCTTCTCGGTATCTACCTTATGAGTAAGGTAAAATCCTCTGTTGCCGGCAACTCAATCAGCGCTGTTTCAATGGCTCTCGCCATTATCACCGTTCTTGTCAAATACGAAGTTTTCGGTGCAAATCAGCTTGCCTTCGTTATCGTGGGTATACTTATCGGTGCCGCCGCAGGTATAGCGATCACCGTCAAGGTCAAGATGATTCAGATGCCTCAGACCGTTGCTCTGCTTAACGGCTTCGGCGGCGGAGCATCCGCAATAGTCGGTGCAATTACCGTTGCAAATAACGGCTTTGAAGACGTAACCTCAATCCTTGCGGTAGTCGTAGGTATGGTTACGCTGGTCGGCAGTCTTATTGCCGCCGCAAAGCTTCAGGGACTTATCAGCCCCAGACCCAAGGTTTATCCCGGTCATAAATTCATCACCACGGCAACCCTTATTCTCAGCATTGCCTGCTGTGCTGCCGCTCCCTTCCTTGAGGGAACAGCCGCATACATCCTGCTGGCAGCCGCATTTATCCTTTCCGGACTTTTCGGATACTTCTTCTCAATCAGAGTCGGCGGTGCGGATATGCCCATCACCATTTCCCTGCTGAATTCATTCAGCGGTGTTGCGGGCTCAATCGCGGGTCTTGCAATCGGTGACGCCCTGTTGGTTGCGGTAGGCGGTATCGTAGGTGCATCCGGACTTATTCTCACTCAGATTATGTGCCGTGCAATGAACAGACATCTGTTTGATATCCTTCTCGGCAAAACTTCCGCTCCCTCAAAGCCCGCTCCCAAAGCGGTTGAGGAAAAGAAAGAGGAAAAGAAAGCCGAAGAGCCCAAGGCAGAGGTCAAACTTTCTCCCGAGGACGAGGCCGCAAAGGTACTGAATAACGCGAAGAACGTTATCTTCATTCCCGGTTACGGTATGGCACTCGGTCAGGCACAGTCACTTGTAAAACAGCTTTCCGACAAGCTTGAAGCAAACGGCGCAAAC
>JAZLLW010000044.1:0-30413 GCA_045598305.1 Acutalibacteraceae bacterium | reverse complement strand
TTGTTATTGCAGGCAAAATGTTTTAGTGAAACGGCAACCTTGCTCGACTGAACGCCTCTGATGTGAGCTGAACAGCATTTTCCCGCAAGAACAGGATCTTCCGAATAGTATTCAAAGTTTCTGCCACAGAGAGGATTTCTGTGAATATTTACGGCAGGTGCAAGCCAGATGCCTATGTTATTTTCCCTTATTTCGGCTCCGCCTGCTTTTCCGACCAGATAAATAATATCGGGATTCCAGGTACACGCAAGAAGAGTTGCACTCGGCCAGGCGGTCGTGGGAATACCGAGAGCTTCCGTGTCAAGTCTCAGGCCTGCCGGACCGTCTGCCGTCGGAAACGAGGGAATACCCAGTCTCGGAAGATTACCGAAGCAGCCGGTATTACATACTCCTACCGGTGGTTTGCCTCCTACAAAATCACAAAGCTCATCTATCGTAAACTGCGCAACAAATTCCTCAAGGGTAACCGTTTTGCCGATATCGTCAAGCTTTTTAAGCTGCTTGGGAGCATTCACACCGAACGGCTTATTATCGGGATAATTTCTTTCCTTCACTACATCAGGCAGAGCTTCGTATGTGCCATCGGACAACATTCTCTTCCCAAGTTTTGAGGGTGTACAGTATGAAGAACATTCACATACAATTATATCAGTGTCAAGAACGTATTCAAAATCAACAGCCGATGCGCTTCTTACATCCGTTCCCAGGAAGAAACAGTAAGCTCCTTTTTCAAGGATATACGCGGATTTTTTGATTTTACCGAGATCATCAAACGACGCCATTGAGTTTATATCAAATGTAAGTTCTACTCTCTGCGATTCGTTTGGCGTAAGTAATTTTGTCTTTGCAAAAGCGCAAAGCTGTTTTTTCGGTTTACCCAAAACACCCTGAGGAGCACCAAAATAGAGCTGCACTACCTCTTTTCCCGAAACGTCGCCGATATTTTTTACGTCACAACAAATAAGTATTTTACCACCGTCAACGGTTTCGGAAACAACCGAATATTCAAATTCGGTATAAGAAAGACCGAATCCGAAAGGATATCTTACAAGCTTATCTTTTCCGGGAATCGTTTCAAAGTAGCGATAACCGACATATATATCCTCGGGATAATCCACATAATCAAAGCTGACAAGATAATCTTCGACACCGGGATAAAAATCGTATGATTTCGCTACCGTATCGGCAAGCTTACCGGAAGGATTGATTTTACCCGATATTATATCGGCTATAGCACTTCCGCCTTCCATTCCACCCTGCCATACAAACAAAACAGCTCCGATTCTGTCATTATCGGCAAAATATTCACAGTCAAGTACCGCACCCGAATTTATAAGAATAATTACTTTATCAAAACTATCACATACTCTGTCTATCAATTCTTTTTCAAGGTCCGAAAGATAATAATCTCCGCCAACGGGACGTCTGTCCGTGCCCTCGGCAGAAAATCTGCTCAAGGTAATAATTGCGGCATCCGAATTTTCGGCAGACTCAGTAATAATCTTGTCAGGCACGAACGGCTCTTTCACATGCATTAACGCAAAAGTATCGTATGTCATATCGTCACGTTTCTGACAAAAATCCATATTATTGACAATATCCCAGGTGGCGTTTATCTGTTCCTGAGTAGGAATATCAACAGATGCTTTTTCAATATAATCGTTATAAAAATCCACAAGAGGCTCGTACAGGGAAAATCCGCTGTTTCTGAGTCCGTCACAGATATTCCTCACATAAGGGCAGTAAACGTCGCCGCTTCCTCCTCCGCCCTTGATATACTCAATATTTGCCTTACCGAACAGAGCAAGTCTTACATTTTTATCAAGCGGAAGTGTACGGTTTATGTTTTTTACCATTACGATACCTTCGGATGATGCCTCTTTTGATAAAGCAATATGCTTATCCGAGGCGGTTACACGTCTTCCGTCTTCCCCCAAAGGTTTACAAGGCATATATCTGAATCTTACAAACTTATCCATATTTTTCCTCTCACGCGTCATATATTCCCAATATTACAATGCCTGCGATTGCAACGATAATTGTAATATAGTGCTTTATTGATAATTTTTCCTTAAGGAAGATTCTTCCCCACAGAACGGAAGCTAGACAATAAGCCGAAATAATCGGTGCTGCCATGGCAACATGATTTTCATCACCTATCGCATAAATATACGCAAGCTGTCCTGCCGTTTCGAATATGGCGCCTACATATTTCGGTGTTTCCTTCTTCGGAAGGAATTTTTGCTTTTTTATAAACTTAACATAAATGAATGCCGCAATTCCTACGCAGAGAAAAGTCAGCTCGTATGCAACATTTGCAACATCCTCGTTAAGAGTTTCAAGCACCTTACTGTCGGCAAACGTACCGAGAGCATCAAGCAAACAGTAAATTAAAGGAATTACAATAGCCAAAGCAGATTTTGAATATTTGTAATTTGCCTTTTCCTGCCTGAGATTTCTCAGTTCATCATCTTCGTTTGCTTCAACAAATCCGAGAGCAATTACACCTATACACACAAGTGCAACACCCAGATACTGAGGACCGGCAAGTTTTTCTCCGGTAATAATACAAAGCACGGCCACAATGGCACCCGATGAATTGCAGATAGGCGAAGAAATGGAAAGCTCAATATATCTGAGTCCGATATACCCGATAGCCATTGAAAGAATGTACAAAACCGAAACCGGCAGATATCTGATGACGGAATAAAAATCAATCGTTACTCCGGCAATAAAAATCTCATACGCGGCGTGAATACCCATAACGACACCGACTGCCGTAACCATTTTATATTGGCTGAATTTATCATTCGGGTCTGCACAACCTATTTTTGAAAACAAATCAGAACCGCTCCAACAAATCAGAGCGATGATAGAACACCAAAACCAAAGCATTACTTTTTCTCCTTATAAAAAATTAAAAAAAGTATATCATTAATGCCATAAAATATCAACAAAAAAATGACTGCTTCAACTAAGAAGCAGTCATTTTTTTACGCTTTTTCTATATTGGAAATTTTATTTGCCGCAAACAGCGAAACAATCAGAACGGCAAACGCAATCGGCAGACAAATTGCCGCACTGCGGATAAACCCTGCAAGAATATAAGATACAAACGAGATAGAAAGCACAACAGCGGCATACGGGAGCTGAGTTTCAACATGAGCAAGATGATTACATCCTGCAGCTGTTGAGGACATGATATTTGTGTCGGAAATAGGTGAACAGTGGTCACCGCAAACCGCTCCTGCAAGGCATGCAGAAATTGAAATTACCGTCATTTTTTCGTCAAGCCCGATGCCTACAACTATGGGAAGTATAATACCCATCGTGCCCCATGAAGTACCCGTCGCAAAAGCAAGTCCTGTAGAAACAAGAAATACTATTGCCGGAAGAAATGAAGAAAAGCTTGACGCACTGCCGGAAAACACTCCGGAAACAAAATCATTTACTCCGAGAAGTACGGTAATTTCGCTTAGGGACCACGCAAAAATAAGTATAAGAATTGCGGGGACCATCGCTTTGAATCCCGCGGCAACCGATTCCATCAATTCTTTGAAGGAAAGCAAATCGCGCATATAGTAATAGAATATCGTTACGCCCACGGAAACCAGCGCACCCATACTCAAGCCAAGTGATGCGTTACAATCGGCAAAAGCATCAATAAGAGGAACACCGCTGAAAAATCCGCCGGTATAAAGCATATATGCAATACATGATATTATCAGTAAAGCAACCGGTATTATCAGATCGGGAAGTCTGCCCCTTCCCTTACCGAAATCTGCACTTTCCGATTCCTCCGGCTCGTCAACGGTAAAAACATCACCGTTTATTGCATTTCTTTCATGAACTTTCATCGGTCCGAAATCAAACTGAAAAGCTGAAGTGATAAAAACCATGGCAAGCGTAAGGAGCGAATAAAAATTAAAAGGAATCGCTTTGAGAAACATTTCAACACCGTTCACATTTTCAACGTTTGCCGAAACAGCGGCAGCCCAGCTTGATATCGGCATTATCATGCACATCGGAGCAGCCGTAGCATCAATAATATAAGCGAGTTTTGCGCGGGAAACTTTGTTTTTATCGGTAATCGGGCGCATAACGTTACCTGCCGTAAGAGTATTGAAATAATCGTCAACGCTCAGCACAATACCGAGAGCAAAGGTTGAAAGCATCGCAACTCTGCGGGAATGAATATGCTTGCTTGCCCAATTTCCGTACGCAGCCGTTGCGCCAGACCTGCTGAGCAGAGCAACAAGAATTCCCAACGTAACAAGGAAGGTAAGAATACCTATATTGCTGTCACCCGAAAGACCCGAAAGAATACCATGCGTAAATACGGATTCAAGAGTATCAATGGTGTTGAATTTTGAGTAAAGCAAAGCACCTGATACAAGGCCTACAAAAAGGGAAGAGTAAACTTCCTTTGTAATTAGAGACAGAACAATCGCAACCACCGGCGGTACAAGAGACCAGGCCGTGCCGATAAAAACATAATCATCCAGCGCATTACCGTAAACGAGCCAGCAGATACCGACGATTGAAGCAACAATCAGAATTGAAAGTGCTATTTTTTTCTTCATAATATGCTCCTTTCGTAAGACAGTAAAAAAGAACTGTCATAATAATGACAGCTCTCCGTAATATCTTACGACAGTGAAGCACATATTCTGTACTCCCCCAGCACATCTGCCCGGCAAAGCAGATAAGCTTCGGCGACGGTCCTTCCGGGAAATATAGCTTGCCGACCGAATAATTTACCGAAATGGCAATCGCACCTCTGACTATTAAATTATAATCTCAATCAGAAAAATGTCAAGATTAAATCTTATTGTAAAGGACAACATTTTTGAATTTTCCTCTTACAACAGATGCAATATCGCCGAACTTTCCGGTAAAATGATTATTAAGATTTACATTTTCACAGTAATCAAGCATTTCAATATAATTTTCGGCATTGCAGGCTTCAATTTCATTATCGCTGAAATCAAGCCCGTTCACATTCATAACCTTCATCAGCTTTGAGGTAAAATTACGGAAGGTATTTCCGGTAATCTGAATATTTTTGAAAACGTAACATTCGGCAGTATGACCGTCAATATAGGTATCAACCGTAATCTGTTCACCTTCGTTTATATAATCGCACATATCAAACGTGTTATTTTTGATTATCAGATTATTTACCCCGGTACCTTCCTGCCAGAGAGTCGGTCTGATATCCATTACTATTTTGATTGCCTGCATTTCCGTTTTATAGAATCTGTTATTCTCACACAGACCGTTATCGGATTGAAGCAAAAGAGCCCTCGCCCTGTTTTCATGGAAATAATTATTCCGGATAACATAATTACCGCTGTCAGCCGCAGCGTTGTACGCAATACATCCGGGTGCTATAACATCGGAAATATCTTTATCAAAAGTTATCATCTTTGAAGTACTGCAATCAGTTCCCTGAACGGAGGAAATTATTTTTGCCGAATAATCCATGTCAACAAAATTCGTATCCTTGAAGGCAAGGTTTTCTCCCACATTGAGGCGGCAGGCGGAAGCATAAATTTTAAGAGTATTTCCACTGACGTCGTAAACATATCCGAGTCCGTCATGAATATTGAGTGCATCATCACCCTGACCCGAAATATCACAGTTTTCAAGATTGAAAAATCCACCCGAATTGGCAATATGAATCGCATCGGCACCAAGAGAAACGTGAGCACCGGTTTTATCCTCAGGGTCAACACCTATATATGTATTGATAATCTGATAATGATTTGCAAGGTCACCCCCGCCGAACCCCGAACCGTATCCTCCGTATATTCTAAGACCGTCAAAGGTAATATTTTCGGATTTTGAATTCACGGAAAATACCTGACCGTCATATACGTGATGACGTATAATAAACCTGTCACCATCTGCATAATTACTCATAGCACCGTCATGAGTAATACGAAGTACGTTACCTGAAATTTTCTCAACCTTTACTATATTTTCGGGTGACATATATACATAATTTTCTTTATTGCTTCCTTTTGCACCGAAAGTAAGGGTTTCCGGGTCGCACTGAGAAATTGCCTGAAACTCCATATCCAGATTTACGTCATCCTTCTCAAAAAAGACCAAATCAAACGTATTGTTTTCTTTATTGACATTTCTTGCCTCAGCGACATCATCTACGGGATTGTTGATTCTGTCAACGTCAACGGTAAGACCGTTGATTTCAACACAGTTACATCTGCTGACCGAGAAAAACAGACCTGCCTGCGAAAAAATAAATTTTGCCTTGCTGCCGTCAATAAAGCAGGTATCAAGCTTATCCATAACAAGCTTGTCTGACACGGAAAACTTATATACCCCTTCATCAATAACAAGCTTTGTTCCGGGATTATCTCTGCAGTAGGCGAAAGCTGAATTCAGGGCATCGGTATTATCATTCAACTGTTCGGACATACCGAAATCCGAGGAATGAATGACATTCAAATTTTCCGATACGGGTCTTGTGATATAAAATTCACACCCGCTGCCGATAATTTTATCGTAAGTTTGATTTGAATTCACAGGCGGAGTCTCCTCTTTAATAAATTCTGGAACAGCATATTTCTCAACAGGCACAAAAAATAACGATAAAAAAATATTAAACGGAATAAGAAAAACGGCAATCAGAGTTTTCAGCATTGCTTTTCCTCCTCAAATACCATATCAAGAAGGATTGTTCTGATTATGACAAGCATATCGTAAAGTTCCTTTTCCTCCTTTTTACAGAGAGAAGAAAAACAAGTGTTTTCGTTTTTAAATGCATCCGAAACCGAATCATAAGCCGACACATAAAAATGAATCATTTCGCTCGCTTTATTCCTATTCAGCTTTTCGCCGAAATCGGTGTATCTGATTGTAAGATGATCTATTTCATCTGCCTGAAGAGTAAGTAAGTAAGGATTATATTTTGTCATATTTTACCTCACAGATCTCTGATAAAATACTTACATCCGCCTTCAAAATAATCCGGGCGTCTCATTGCCTCTCTACCCAGTAAATCAATAAATTTGAGTGTGTGAGTTTCAAGAGAGCCATCAATATATAAATCAATGACTCTGCCTCCCCTGAGGTCGTCATGGGCAGACATATTATATCCAACCGCCGCGTCCTGAGCCATGGTAATACCGCAATATTTACCCTGAATATCACACAAATGCTCATGACCGAAAAATATACCTTTCACGTCACCGCGCTGAAGACAGGCGGCAAACATGCCGAAATTAAGTTCACAGCATCCGACCTTTTCCCTTTTTGAACCGATTGCATCGCAATCCTCCGGATTACGGAGAATCTGAAGATACTCGGGAAGCGGAATATGCATAAACATTACTGCCGGTATCTTTTTTCCTGCATTTACTTCGTCACTTTTTGAAGTGTTGTAATACCACATTACCTGCTCAAAGGTAGGCATACAGCCGGTCTGTCCGTCATTGAAATGGCGGGGAAGTATAAATTTTGTGTTTTCGTGCAGATTGAATTTTTCAATAAGGTCTTTTATCTCACGGTGAGAATCAAGAGCAAAAAGATTATACATGACCTCGGTACCGTCGTTGTTCATGACCGGAATACGGAAGTTTCCCGTTCCGTCCAGCTCGGCGGGGCCGGCTTCGTTAAGACAGCCGGGTATCATTTCGTAAGCTTTTTCTTCTTCAGAAACGGGAATTCCCATTTCGTTATCATGATTGCCGAAAACAGCAGCCCAGGGAAGCCCTCTTGAAATCACAGGAGACATAAGATAAGACATAAAGTCCCTGACTTCTTCTACGGACGAGCCCTCAATGCACTGATCTCCGCCCACGAACACCATATCCGGCTTTGATTCTTCAATAAGTGCATCTACACCGGCCATCATCTTATCATTATAATTTTTTGAAAGTTTGGGATTTTTGTATGAATGGAAATCGGAAATCATCAGAATTCTGAATCTTCCGTTTTTATCAAATTTCAACATTGGCTTATCCGTCATAATTATCTCCGTTACATTACGGCATACATACTGTAAAGAGTAGAATAAATGCCGCCTTTATTCATAAGCTCCGTATGTGTGCCTTTTTCTTCAATACCATTATCCGTCAGGACTATGATTTCATCTGCATTGCGGATAGTCGTAAGACGGTGTGCAATGGTAAGCGTCGTTCTGCCTTTTGCAAGTCTTTCAAGTGATTCCTGAACAAGTTTTTCGCTTTCGTTATCAAGAGCGGAGGTTGCCTCGTCAAGGAGCAGAATTGGAGGATTTTTAAGGAACAGACGGGCAATTGAAATTCTCTGCTTCTGACCGCCTGAAAGTTTTACGCCTCTTTCTCCCGTATATGTATCATATCCGTGAGGAAGTGCCATAATAAAATCGTGAGCTCCCGCTTGCCTGGCCGCCCATTCAACTTCTTCATTGGTAGCATCGGGATTACCGTACATAATATTTTCGCGGACAGTACCCGAGAAAAGATATACGTCCTGTGCAACAACACCTATATTTCTTCTCAGAGATTTAAGCGTAATATCTTTGATATTTTTTCCGTCAATAAGAATCTCGCCGCTGTCTGTTTCATAGAATCTCGGAATAAGATTGCAGAGCGTTGTCTTACCTCCACCGCTCGGACCGACAATCGCGAGATTTTTACCTGCTTCAAGGGAAAAGCTCAGATTATTCAGAACGTTTTTCTTGTCACCGTCATAGCTGAAAGTAACATTTCTGAACTCAATACCGCCTTTTACGTCTTTAAGTTCTTCCGCATTTTCACTGTCTACGATTTCGGGTACTTCGTTCATAACCTCTTCAAATCGTTCAACACCGGTAACGCCGCGGCTGAACTGCTCACTGAAATCAATAATCGTTCTTATAGAGGCAAGAAGCGTTGAGACAAGAAGCAGACTTGCGGTAAAATCACCGACCGAAATATCACCCTTTGCAAGGAAGTAAGCACCGAGCCCTACAACAGCCACATACATCAGTCCGTCAACAATACGGACAACCGCATGGAATTCGGACATCCACTTATAGTTTTTAAGCTTGATTACAACATATTCCTTACAGCCCTGCATAAATTTTTTCTTTTCGCTTTTTTCTGCAGTAAAGGAGCGTACCACCCTGATACCGAGAAGGTCATCTTCGGTACGTGCGTTTATCTCACCGACCTGATAGCGGCTCTTTCTGAACGTTTCCTTCATCTGGAAACGTGTACGCTTCGTAAAGATAATCATAAACGGAAGCATTGCAAATATCGCAACCGCAAATCTGTAATCCATTCCGTAAAAAATATAGAATCCTGCTCCGAACTTAATAACAGCCGTAAAAACCATCTCGGGAAAATGATGAGCCCACTCCGCTACGTCAAACAGGTCTGAAGTCATACGGCTCATAAGCTGGCCTACTTTTGTGTTATCAAAAAAGCTGAAGGAAAGGATATGAAGATGATCAAACAAATCCTCCCTCATTTTATTTTCAATCTTTACACCCATTGCATGACCGAAATAGGTTTCAAGATAGTTGCTGACACTGTCAAGAATTTTGATTCCGGCATAAGCAATGCATACTGAAATAATAAATTTACCCGTAAGTAATGAAATATCGGTCGTCGCATAATCAGTAATTTTCCTTACAATAAGCGGAAGCGCAATTTCGCATACGGCACAGACCGCTGTACAAAAAAGTACAAGTGCCTGAGTTCCTATATGCGGCTTCAGATAAGGAAGAAAACGGCGCACAAGTCCAACGGTTTCTTTAAAATTTTTCTTTTTGAGGGGCTGATACTCCTCGCTGCGCACGGGAGTCCTATCGTTTCTTGCCATATTTTTCACCAAATTTTCTCTTATTCATATTGAAAAAACAATACACAATAAGTATAATATCAATCAAATAAAAAATCAACATCGAGGTGCATCACATTGTCAAAAATAATCGGAAAGCCATTAAAAAATATTCCCTGGCAGGATAAACCCGAGGGCTACGAATATCCCGTATGGAGATATAATGCAAACCCGGTAATAACAAGAGATAATCTTTATTTTGCAAACAGCATTTTCAACTCTGCCGTTGTACCATTCAACGGTAAGTTTGCGGGTGTATTCAGAGTAGATACGAGAACAAGGGATCAGATTATCGTATCCGGCTTCAGTGAAGACGGAATCAACTGGAATCTTAACGAAGAAGAGCTGTTTCAGGGCTATGACCCGCGTATCTGTGAGATTGACGACAAATACTACCTTTCCTGGGTTAAGCTCACTCCGAAGGGTACAACAATAGGTCTTGCATATACAGAGGATTTCAAAAGCTGGACAGAGCTTGAGGACGCCTGCTATCCCGTAGCAAGAAACGGAGTCCTCTTCCCCGAAAAAATCAACGATGAATATATGCTTCTTATCCGTCCCTGCGACAGAGGACATACTCCCTACGGTGACATTTTCATTCAGCAGAGTAAGGACCTTGAACGATGGGGCAAGTACAGATTCGTTATGTCTCCCGTAAAAAACTGGGAAATGACAAAGGTAGGAGCGGGCCCAACTCCCATTAAGACAGATGAGGGCTGGCTTCTCTTCTACCACGGTGTTCTGACAAGCTGTAACGGATTCACCTACTCAATGGGTGCTGCTATTCTTGACATAAACGAGCCCTGGAAAGTTCTTCACAGAGCAGATTGCTTCCTGCTTGCTCCCCACGAATTATATGAGCAGGTCGGCGACGTTCCAAACGTAGTATTCCCCTGCGCCGCACTTACCGACAGCGAGACCGGCAGAATTGCAATCTATTACGGCGGAGCAGATACCGTAGTAGCTATGGCATTCACAACAGTCGATGAGACAATCAGATACATCAAAGAGCACGATATGATAAAATAACATTCTGAAAACTTCTGCATTAAAAAACCGTGTTTCAAAGAAATAAAAACAAGCGTCCTTCAAGGGCGCTTGTTTCAATTAAACAGCATATTATTGATAAACAATTCGAAAAATCCCGCATCGGAGGCAAGGTCGACATATTCCGATTTGTCGATAATTGAAGGCAAATCAGCTTCGGATACTGCATATTTCACAAGACCCGAAAGTGAGCTGTTATCTGCGGGAACAAATTTATCCGTAATTTCCGGCGGAAACAAACCGGATTTAACGGCACTTTCAATATTAAGACGAGATGATATGCCGCCTGCAACATAAAAGTTCTTTATCTCGTTTACATCAATTCCAAAACGCGAAATCAAAACCGAAACGGCCGAACTTACTGCCGATTTCGCAAGTTGATAATGTCTGATATCCTCCTGAGTGATATATACGTCATCCGAAATATTGAATCTTTCACAAGTCATTTTTCCGGTTTTATCAACTATGCCTTTTTCAATAAGGCAGGTCACCACGTCAATCAGACCCGTTGCGCAGATTCCTACTGGAACGCAGTCTCCGATTACGTCGTAACTGCCGTCAGATCTGTATGAGCAAACAGCACCCTTTACGGCACTCATACCGCAAGTAATATTCGTTCCTTCAAAGCAAGGGCCTGCCGCAGCAGAGGTACACAAAATACGGCTTGTTGAATAAATTACGCACTCAGCATTAGTCCCTAAATCAACAAGCATATTCACTTCCTTGTTATCGGGTATTCCCATATTAACAAGACCGGATACTATATCGGCACCGGCAAAAGAATCAATACCGGGAAGGAGAATTATCTTTTCAGCAAAGTCCAGGCTGATTTTCATTCCGTCTGTTTCTTTCATATCAAGAAAAGCGGGAGTATACGGTGATACACCGATTGAAGAGCAGTCAATACCGAGAAAGGTATGAAGCATTGTTGTATTTCCGGCGACATATAGTTTTTTTGCTCTTTTGAGAGTGATATCACTTAATAATTCGTTAAATAACGCTTTTACGTCTTCAATGAGCACCGACTGCAATAATCCCGGTCCGTTATCTGCACAAAATGCAATTCGTGATATTACATCAGGCCCGAATTTTCTCTGCGAGTTGTTTCTTGTACCTGATTTGATTATATCTCCGTTACCGTTGAATACGGCTGCCGCAAGGGTAGTTGTACCTATATCAAGAGCTAAAGAATAATTCTGCCCGGAGGAATTTCCGACAGAATACACTCCGGCTGTCTGAATCAATCCGCTGTCTGCATTGATTTCAACGATAATATCCTCGTTTACAATATATCTGCAGGAAAGCTCTGATTTCCCGTTAATGAGTACACTGCATTTTTTACATCTGCCCATTCCTCCGCACGGATGGTCAAAATGAACATTTTCTGCGATTATGATATCGTAAAGGTGCGAACCTCTCTTTACTTGAACGGAAACTACGTCGGTTTCTGTTTTTATTGTTACATTACAAATATCAGACAAGTTCTCACCTCCTGCAGGAATCAGGTTAATTCAAGCAATCTTTCCGCTTGTGAAACAATTTCATCAACATCATATTTACATCCAATATCAAGATTGGCAATCCCGTATTTTCTGCATTCATTTCTGAACATTTCACTGCAATAAATCAGTCTTTCCATATCGGGATCATCTTCTATACGACGTTCAATGACATCGGCTTTATTTTTTATTGATTCAATATTTTGCCTGATATATTTCTCACTCATTGTGATAAAAATACATCTTATATCATTCAGGTATTCTTCATCAAATTTTTCTTTCCATTCGCCGGGAATATAACAGCCCTCAACAATCATATTCTGTTTGTTTTCAACAGCCGTCTTTATCATTTCTGCCACAAACGGCCACAGAAAGTAACGCATCTCATAATCATCTTCAACTGTCAGCTCCGTTTTACCGGTTCTGATGAAGCCCATCTTTAGATGATCAAGAGAAACATAAGGATACTTATACTTTTCAAGCAGCTTCTGTGCGAGCAGCGTTTTGCCGACGTGACTGCTTCCGCCTATAAGAATAATCATACGAAAACCTCTGAAAAAATCTGTAAAATAACAAAATAATTATATCATATTTATATTTTACATTCAATATATAAACGCAAACATTGACAACGGCGTAAAATAAAACTAAAATACATTCGGGTGATTATAATGGACTACTGCAAATATGTAAATATATTCCAGGGATGCGGTGAAATTGACCTGCCCGATCCGAAAGAGATTGCCGCCAAGTGGTTTTTCCTTAAAGCGCAATGCGGAAATACAAGCCCTGCGGCTCTTACTCCATTCGGCGGCATGAGTGTCGCACCTTATACGGGTGCATATCCTACGGGCTACGGAAATCACAAAGTCAATACGCACGCCCGTCCCGAAAAGGACGATAACTGCAACAAATTACTCGGTTTTGCTCATCTTCAGCAAAGCGGTACGGGTTATATCGGGTATTATTACAACTATGCTCTGACCGTACCCGAATACAATAGTTCTCCCGTCAGAAGAGAATTTACGGATGAATCTGCAGAGCCGGGATATTATTCCTGCACGGTTGAGAATATAAGATGTGAATTAACGTCAACGGCAAATACCGCTTTTCACAGATATTCGTTCGGCTCGGATAACGGTTATACCAAAATAGACTTTTCAAATAACGGTCTTCACGTCAAAGACGAAAAAGAGAAAAAAGCGGAAATAATTGATATCAACTGTGACGGCAATAAGCTGACCGCTGCAATAATCGCTGAAGGAATCAAATTGTATTTTGCCGCCGAATGTAACGGTGATTTCAAAAAAGTCGGAAATCTCGTTATTATTGACGGTTTCGGGAAAACGGCGGAGCTGAAAATTTCCGTTTCAACAAGAAGTGCCGAAAATGCTCTGAAATTTCTCAACGAAGGCAGCAACTTTGATTCAGTAAGATCTGATGCTTATCGCAAATGGAACGAATATCTTTCAAGAATCAGAATAGAGGCGCCTGACGATATAAAAGAAATTTTCTATTCAAATTTGTATCATTCCCTCGTCAAACCCTGCATAAGAAATAACGACAGCTTCGTATACGGCGATGGCGAATTTGCGGTAGATTTTGCAACACTCTGGGACATGTATAAAACAGCCCTTCCCATGATTTGCATGATTTTCAAAAGAGAAGCGGAAATATTCTGTGAAACTCTGCTGAAGCTTTGTGAAAAGCTTGGTGAAATACCGAATAATTTCGGTATTTGCGACAGATATCTTGAGCATTCAACTCAGGCAAGAACACTCGGTGCCTATGTACTTATGACCGCTTATCATTACGGAATCAATATAGACCCACACAGAATGCTCCAAGCTATTGAAAACGATATTTTTGCACCGAACAAAACAGATTTCACCGTTGAAGGAAAATGTAAATCCCACACATGGATGCTGGATATGGCTGATTGCTGCGGTAATGCGGCTGCAATAGCGGAAAAAATCGGTGAAAATGAAATTGCCGACCGTCTTCGTCCCCTTTCAAAGCAGTGGAAAAAATGCTTTGACAAGGAAACCGGCCTGCTCGATGCCGATTCGGATTACTACGAGGGCACGCTCTGGAATTATTCATTCCGTCAAATGCTGGATATGGATAAGCGGATTGATATCGCAGGCGGCAAAGAAAGATTTACGAAATTATTGGACAAATTCTTCGGGTATGGCGAACCAGACGTAATTCAGCCCGTTGACCCCCATAATCAGGAAATAATGAAGGCGGGGGAAAACCTCGGTAGATTTGAAGGATTCAATAACGAATCCGATACGGAAACGCCGTATTCATATATTTATGCAGACAGGCACGGCAGAACGTGTGAAATAATCCGTGCAGGCATGAAATATATGTTTACAAAAGGCAGAGGAGGTCTTCCGGGAAACAACGATACGGATGCACTTTCATCCTACTATGTTATGGCCGCTTTGGGAATATTCCCCGTTGCGGGGCAAAATCTCTTTTTGCTCGGTTCTCCGGTTATTTACAGCGCAGAGATTCTGCTTTCCTCAGGGAAAGTTCTCAGGATAAAAGCAAACGGTAATTCCGACAAAAACATCTACGTCAGAAAAGTAACGTTCAACGGAAAAGAAATTTCAGACTACAGGATTAAGGCCGACGAGCTTCTTTCCGGCGGTACTCTTAAATTTGAAATGACAGGTGAAAACAATGTTTGATTTTGATAAGAAAATAACCGAAAATATCGGTACCAGACCTCTCATATGTGCCCACAGAGGACTTTCGGGCGGCAATATTCCCTGCAATTCATCCGCGGCATTCAAAGCAGCGTTGCTTGAACACGCAGATATGATAGAGCTTGATGTAACTAAAAGCCATGATGGTAAATTTTACGTGTTTCATCCTGGTAAAGAGCGGGCTCACCTTCGTTCACTCAGAATGCTGAATACAATGAAGGGTTCAAAGGTTGAGAGCACCTATTTCGTTAATCAGGATGATGACAAAACACAGTTTCATATTGAAAAGCTTGAAGATATCTTTGATATGCTCAAGGACAAATGCTATATAAATGTTGATAAGTTCTGGACTGATGTTGAAGGCATTACGGAATGCATAAGGAAATGCGGAGTTGAAAAGCAGGTAATAGTTAAAACTCCTCTGAACGAAAAATACTACAAAGAAATCAAAAAATATGCAAGCGACCTTATGTATCTTCCCATTGTCAAAAATGAAGACAACATCACGGATAAGCTTGTCGAAATGGGAATAAACTGTATCGGCGCAGAGATATGCTTTGACAATGAAAATGCAAAAGTCTGTTCAGATGAATACATTAAATCAATGCATGACAAAGGCAGAGTGGTATTTTCAAACGCAATCATTTACAATTATAAGACACAACTTGCGGCAGGTCACAGTGATGATACTTCTGTAAGCGAATCACCCGACAAGGGCTGGGGTTGGCTGATTGATAAGAAATTCGATATCATTCAGACAGACTGGTGCGGAACCCTTTATAACTATATGAATGATACAAACAGATAAAAAGAAGTGCCATCCTATGGGACGGCACTTTCCTTATAATATTTATTTTATGAGTTCAACATCCGAATAAACGGCATAATGATCGGAATAAAACTGACCGTCTATCTTCTTGTTTACCACCTTGAAGTTTACGGGCTTTACGGTTGCCTTATCTACGAACACGAAGTCAATAATTGACTGTGTTGTTTCGGGATTAAAGCCGTGGAATGTAAACGAATCATCGGTATCGGGAGCAAGCAGTCTTGCGTCTGCCATATTTGCGCTGACCATTGTCTGATAACAATCGGAGCCCTGCTCAACATTAAAGTCACCGGTACAAACTACGGGAACACCGCCGAAAGATGCCGCTTTTTCCTGAATCATCTTTGCACCGTTAATCTGTGCAATTCTTCCGACGTGGTCAAGATGAGTATTGAAATGAATATACTCTTCGCCCGTTTCTTTATCGGTAAGTTTAACATAGGTAGCAACTCTGATGCAAGCTGAATCCCAGCCCTTTGAGGGTACATCGGGGGTTTCCGAAATCCAGAAATTGCCGCTGTCTGACGCTTTAAATTTATCTTTGAGATAAAATACTGCCGCAAACTCGCCTTTTTCTTTACCGTCTTCTCTTCCGACACCCACGTAATCATACTCGGGCAATCCTTCACAAAGAGCATTTATCCACTGAATATGTGCCTCCTGAACACCGAATGAAGAGGGCATCAATTCCCTGATCATTTTGATTTCAAGAGGTATTCTGCTTTCAATGCAGTGTTCATCCTTGCCCCAGCAGAGAACGTTTGTTGATAAAATTCTGTACATATTGTTATCTCCTTTCAATTTCCGAGAGTCATATTTACTATTACGGGATGATGGTCTGATGGATAAATTCCGTCATATTTTGTAAAATCAACCTTATAACTTGAAACTGATTTTACATAGGCGTTAACAAAAATGAAATCAATAGGTGCGGTTCTTGTTTTTTCGGTAAGGGATGAATAACCGTGATATGTCAGAGTATCCATTGATTCATCGGCAAGAAACTTTGAATCTCTCATACCGGAATCAAGAATCATATTGTACATATTACTGCCCTGATCATCGTTAAGATCTCCGGTAAATACAACGGGAATATCGGGACAGATTTCAGCAATCTTTTTGGTAATAAGTGAAGCCGCTTCTTCTCTGGCAACAATACCGATATGGTCAAAGTGAGCGGAAAAATGAGCATAAGTAAAACCGGTTTCTTTATTCTGAAGGACTGCGTAGGTACATACTCTTCTGTTCATTGCATCCCACCCTTTTGAAACTTCATCGGGAGTTTCGGAAAGCCAGAAAGTACCGGAATTTATAAGATTATACTTATCTCTCAGATAAAACACGGGACTTGCTTCGCCCTTGTTGTCTTTATCCCTTCCGAGACCGACACAATCATAATCGGTGAGTCCGTCTCTGAGCCAACCGTACCAATCCGGGCTTACCTCTTCAAATCCGACCGAATCGGGATGATAAGCGAGTACGTTGGCTATAAGATTATCTGCTCTATTTTTGGGAGCATATTTTCCGATACCCGAAACTTTTACGTTATACGTCATAGCCATAACGTCCTGAGTAACCGTAATATCGGGGTTTTCGGTATTATTTACCGGTGTAACGGGTGTTCTTTCGGGATAAGTGAACATCGCAAGAAAGGACATAATTGCGGCAACGATTTTTGCAAACACTGTTATTCCCCCTTTGAGAAATATTCGTCGGATACCTTCAGCATAAATGAATAAAGCGGAGAAAATTTATCAAATTTATCTCTGATAATATCAATAATACCCTCATCTTTCAGGTCATCCGTATTCTGCGATTCAAAAATGAATCCGAAATGCTTTTTGCACCAGTATCTTTCCATACCGTCGGGACAATCAGCAGGCATCCTTTTATATTCTTCACCGTATAATTCCGCACCTGCGGATTCGCATTTTTCGGCTATACTCCTAAATTCAAGGGAATTTTCACGGATATGTTTACGGAAAATATTCATAAGTCCCGGCTCACTGCCAAAGAAACCGATACCCATTGTATATTCGGATGGAGTAACCTCAAACCAGAAGCAGGGATAACATTGCCATTGATGTTTATCGCGCATGAACATTATCCACATATTATCTCTGTAAAGGCGTTTATCCTTAGTATATCGGGTATCTCTGAATATCCTTGAAACCATTTTTACGGGATTGACGTTCATCAATTCATCAAGAGGCAAAAGCTCCTCACCTATGATTGATGCAATCTGACGCATGGGAACGGTTATTCCCGCTTTGAGTTTTTCTTTATGTTCCTCATAAAATTCTCTTGAGTCCCTGAATCGGTTATCGGACAAAAGGAAAAGTGTATCTCTTGTTATTCCGTTATATTTCATCAGATAAGACCCGCCTTATACAGTTTTTCCGCCGCAAGCATAACGGCAGTCTTACCCGTGAAATAAGTGATACCGCCCTGCATCCATACTGCAAAGGGCTCACGCAAAGGTGCATCTGCGGAAAGCTCAATCGATGCACCCATAATGAAGGAACCGGCAGCCATAATTACCTTGCTGTCATAACCGGGCATATCCCAGGGCTCGGGAACGACAAAGGAATCAACCGGAGCACCCGACTGGATACCCTTGCAGAATTCACAAAGACGTTCCGGAGTCTCAAGGCAAATCGCCTGAATGATATCGCATCTTATTTCATCGCTTCGTGGTGTGACCTTAAAGCCGAAATTCTCAAATAAGGCGGCGGCAAACACCGCAGTTTTGAGAGCGGCGGCGACAACGTTGGGAGCATTGAAAAGTCCCATATACATATTTCTGTTTTCGCCGAGTGTGCATCCTACCTCTTTGCCGAGACCGGGAGTAGTAGCTCTGTATGCACAAAGCTCAACAAGGTCTTTCCTGCCCGCAATATAGCCGCCCGTTCTGGCGATTGCACCGCCTGCGTTTTTAATAAGTGAACCGGCTATCAGGTCGGCACCTGCTTCGGTGGGTTCTGTCTTTTCGGTAAACTCACCGTAACAGTTATCAACCATTACAATTGCATTCGAATTTTCATGAACAAGTTTTGCGATTTCACCTATTTCGTCTACCGAAAGACTCGGTCTGAGTGAATAGCCGCGCGAACGCTGAATATATACCATTTTCGGATTGACAGAAAGAGCGGATTTAATTGCATCAAGGTCGGGTTTTCCGTCTGCATCAAGGTCAACCTGCGCATATTTAACGCCGAAGTCTTTAAGAGAGCCCATACCCTCGCCGGTAATACCAATCACTCCGTGAATGGTATCATAGGGCGTACCCGTAACGCAGAGCATTGTGTCACCGGGACGAAGGATACCAAACAGAGCAACCGTAAGTGTATGTGTACCGCAGGTAAAGGAATGACGTACTATTGCGTCTTCTGCTCCGAAAATATCGGCATAAAGCTTGTCCAGCTTTTCTCTGCCTCTGTCACCGTAACCGTAACCGGTTGTAACGCCGAAATCCGCTTCCGTTACTCCGTTTTTGATAAAAGAAGCAAGTACCTTCTGTTGATTATATTCATTAATTTCATCAATGTAAGCAAAGCTCTTCTCCGCTTTAACCGAAGCTGCACTGCCTGCATCAATTATCTTTTTGCTGAAATCAAAAAATGCCATTATCAATACCTCTTGTATATTCTGTTAAGGTCATTAAAGAACTGACCGTCTGCATTGGTCAGCTGATCACGGGTTACGCGGTAGCTCCAGTTACCCTCCGCAATACCCGGCTTATTGATACGGCAATCTGAACCGTACATGAGGTAATCCTGAATGGGGATAATTGCGAGTCGGCTGACACTTGCAAAAATCTGACGAATAAGTATCGGTGATGCCTTGCCCCAGTCTCCGCCGCCGAAATTACAGTATTCAAGCATTCTCTTTCTCTCTGCATCGCTGCATTCCCAAAGGTAACCGAATATCGTATTATTATCGTGAGTGCCCGTATATGCAACTGAATTTTCAATGTAATTATGAGGCATATGAAGACTGTCGCCGTCATCAAGAAAAGCAAACTGTAAAATTCTCATTCCGGGGAATCCGCTTTCCTTGACGAGTTCTCTGACCTCGTCGGTAATGTCACCTAAATCCTCGGCAATAATCAGCTTATCCTCGTGGCCCTCGCTGATGGCTTTGACAAAATCCATGCCGGGACCCTTGACCCACTTGCCGTTTCTTGCGGTCTTTTCCTTTGCATCAACAGACCAGTAAGCTTCTACGGCTCTGAAATGGTCAATTCTCACACCGTCAAACATTTCAAGGGTGTGGTCAATTCTTTCACGCCACCAACCGAAGCCGTCTTTTTTCAGTTCATCCCAATTATACAAAGGATTTCCCCACAGCTGACCGTCAGCAGCAAAATAATCGGGCGGAACACCGGCTACCTCATTGGGATATCCCTTTTCGTTTATTTTGAAGAGAGTGGGATTTTCCCATACGTCAGCGCTGTCGTCATTAACGTAAATAGGAATATCACCGATAATACTTACGCCCTTTGAATTGGCATATTTCTTTATTTTTGTCCACTGAGTATAAAACTGATACTGAGTAAATTTCCAGGTATCAAGAGTTTGTGTATCGGTAATCTCTTTTATTTTCCACTCCTGCCAGGGAAGACGATTGTTTTCCTCTCTGAGAGTCATAAAACGGCAGAATGCCTCAATTCTCGGATGAGCGGACATAAAGTTCTCTATCTTATCTTTTTCCTTATATCTTGATGCGGCTTTACCAAGCAGAGCAAGACGCTCATTATGAAGACGGTCAAATTCACAAGCCCAGGGAGTATTCTGCTTTGCCGAATTCAATTCATATGCAGTAAGCAATCCTTCATCGTGAAGTGTTTCAAGGTCAACGAAGTAAGGATTGCCTCCGAAGGCGGAAAAAGATTTATACGGGGAATTGTAATCATCCGTTACGGTAAACGGCAGCACCTGCCAAACGGAAAAGCCTTTATCTTTGATAAAATCAACAAAATCAAGTGCATTCTTTCCGAAAGAGCCGATTGAATAATCGCCGTAGAGAGAGGAAATATGCATCAGGATTCCGCTTTGTCTTTTCATAATAATCACCCGAAGTATTATATCACACATATATTTGAATGTAAAACATTATATTGAAAACTTGAAAAGAAGTACGCTATATGTTAACATAAATCAGAATGATTGATCAGAGAGGAACACTATGGACTACAAATATATTATCTGGGATTGGAACGGTACATTACTTGACGATGCGGGCGCCGCCATGTCATCGGTAAACGATATGCTGAAAGAAAGAAATATGCCTCCTCTTGATATGAAAAGATACAGAGAATATATAGGTGTACCGATAATAAAATTTTATGAAAAGGTATTTGACCTTGAAAACGAGGATTACGGCGAAATACTGAAAGAATACAACGAGGGATATCTAAGGCATCTTGAGAATACTGCGCTGTCAGGCGGTGCAAAGGATGCGCTTGAATACTTCAAATCAAAAGGATGTACTCAGCTAATAGTATCGTCATCAAATAACGAACAGCTTACGGCAAACATACGTAAATACGGAATATATGAGTATTTTGACACAATTCTCGGCGCATCGGATTATCTTGCAACGTCAAAAATCGAAAGAGCAATAAAGTATCTTGAAAAGCACTGCGACGGCAAGGTACTTGTAATAGGTGACCTCGTACACGATGCGGAAATGTCAAAGGAAATCGGCGCCGACTGCGTTCTGCTGTCAACGGGCCATGAAATGAGAGAACGGCTGGACAAAACCGGATTGAGAATAATTGATTCACTGAAAGAAATTACGAAATAATCCCGAAGCATATTGACAAATCCGAAAAGTAAAGATATAATAATGATAATAATTATTATTATCATTTGGAGGCAGTTATGACAAAGCACAGCCGACAGAGAGATGCGGTCTATGCCGAGCTTTGCAGCAGAAAAGACCATCCCACGGCAGATGAACTGTACCTCAGTCTGAAAAATGACTTTCCCAAACTGGGCCTTGCCACGGTTTACAGAAACCTTACCCTGCTTGAAAGAGAAGGTAAGGTGCTGAGAATCAGAGGCGAAAACTGTGACAGATTTGACGGTGACGTTTCGGAGCACTGTCACTTTATCTGTGACGTATGCGGAAAAATAACCGACATTTCACTTGAAGCATTCCCCGATATCGTCATTAAGGATTTCAAGGGAATCGTTAAGGGAAAAACGATAATCTGCAGCGGCTACTGTGAAGAATGTGTAAATAATTCGCTTAAAGCGAATAATATATAACTTGGAGGATTTTACATTATGAAAAAATGGATTTGCCCCGTATGCGGCTACGTACATTACGGTGATGAAGCTCCCGAATTCTGCCCTCAGTGCAAGGTTCCCGGCTCAAAATTTACCGAAGCAAAGGATGAAGAAAAGACCTGGGCTGCCGAGCACGTTGTCGGCATAGCAAAGAGTGTATCACCCGAAATCATTCAGGGTCTCAGAGATAATTTCAACGGCGAATGCTCAGAGGTAGGTATGTATCTTGCAATGGCAAGAGTTGCTCACAGAGAGGGTTACCCCGAAATCGGTCTTTACTGGGAAAAGGCAGCATACGAAGAGGCAGAGCATGCGGCAAAGTTCGCAGAGCTTCTCGGCGAGGTCATTACCGACAGCACAAAGAAGAATCTTGAACTCAGAGTTGATGCCGAAAACGGTGCAACAAAAGGCAAGTTTGAGCTTGCAAAAATGGCTAAAGAACAGGGCCTTGATGCTATCCATGACACAGTTCACGAAATGGCAAGAGACGAAGCAAGACATGGCAAGGCTTTTGAGGGTCTGCTCAAGAGATATTTCTGATTTCAATAAAAAACAGGGAATTGCAATTTGCAATTCCCTGTTTTTTCATTAATAATTCCAATTGACTATTTACATTTCGGCACATTTTATTTATAATTTCTCTGTTATTTTTTTAAGGAGAAAGGCAAATGAAAAAATTATCTCTCAAAAAGACGTTGAGTCTTATTATCGCTGTTATTCTATGTATATCACCATGCATTGTCGCCAACGGCGAAGAAGTTAAAAAGGGTGAATATACTGCTGATTGTCCCTATATTTTCGTTCACGGATTTATGGGCTCGACCGTATATAAAAATCCCGATGATGAAAATTCCGAGGCAATATTTCCTCCCTCCGGTGATGCTATAAAGAAAGCCGTTTTCAAAGGTGTTCCGGCATTGCTCAGCGTTTTGATTACTCATAACTGGTCAAAATTCGGTGATAAGGCAAACGAAATCTGCGGTATTCTTTTCAGTCCCTCATATCTCTCTCCCGACGGAGAAGTTCACGACGGCTCCGGTGTACGCTGGGAATATCCCGACAAGTCAACCATTACCCAAAACTCTCAGCTTGATTTTGTATATGACTGGCGTCTTGACCCGGTTCAGACGGCACCTGACCTAAACGATTTTATAAACTACGTGCTTGATGCCTCCGGCTGCAATCAGGTTGTTCTTGAATGTCACAGCTACGGCGGAGTTGTTTCTCTCACTTACGCAAAGCTTTTCGGCACTTCAAAGGTACGCAGTTGGGTTTTCAATTCAACAGCCGTTTTCGGAGAGGACTATAACGGAGACCTTTTTACGGGTAAGCTAACGTTTGATGCGGAATCACTTACGAGCTATCTTGATGCCGCATTTGACCACGCCGATAACGAAAAAGGTATGGATTTCCTTTTCGGTGCGCTGTATAAAACCGGAATAACAAAGCTTGCGTGTAAGCTCGTCAACAAGATGATTGACAAAATCGGGATGAAAAAGCTCAGTCAGGGTATAATTCCGATGTTCGGCGGCTGGTTAAGTATCTGGTCAATGATTCCCGATGAAAAAATCGATGAAGCATATAAATTCGTATTTGATTACTGCTACGATGAGGACACAACCGACAGAAGCGGATTGAAAGCAAAAATTGATGATTTCAATTCACGTATAAGACCTTATAAAGAACAGACTCTCAAAGAAATCAACGACACGTCAAATCTCTACGTTATTGCAAGATACGGTTATTCGGCAATGTTTATGACCCCCTCTTGGCATAACGAAAGCGATATGACAATAGACTTGAAGCACGCTTCTTTCCACGCAACAGCTGCCCCGCACGGAGAAAAGCTTTCTGCCGAAGAAATCAAAAATACGGATGCCGAATATATATCCCCCGAAGGAAATATTGACGCTTCAACCTGTATGTTCCCGGAGCAGACGTGGTTTATACGCGATTTCTCTCACGCCCAGGGATGCGTAGAATTTGACGATTTTGTAAGAACTCTTCTTTATACGGACGGTCAGGCAAACGTTGACAGTTATTCATTCTATCCCCGTTATCTGAAATATGACGAAGCAACAAACGGAATAATCGTAAACAAATAATCAAAAACCCGCCTTCGGTAAAGGCGGGTTTTAATATATCTTAAAAGTGACCTCCGCGGATTTTAACGGTTATAGCATCCAGTCTCATATAAATAAGACCGAGGATCTCTACAAGTTTGTAGATAAGCTTCTTGATTGGAAGTGTAAATGAGGAAAGCTTGTTATTTTCCTTGGTTTTTACGATTGTAATGCTGTCAAGCAGCTCGCTGTTATCTCCCCTAAAGGTCTTTACGGTCATTGAATTACCGCTGAATTCAACGGTTGAATAGGTGGTAACGTCGCCCTCCTCAAAGGTGTAGGCGGAAAACAAATTTCTTGAAGACGGATTTGTATCACAGCAGGCATTTGTATTGAGATATACGATGCCCTCGGGATCTGTATAGGTTTCACCGCTCTTTGCTTCACCGACAATCAAACCGTTCTTTATAAATTTTGAACGCGACTGAAGGTGACTGTGACCGGTAAATACGAAATCCACGTCATACATATCAAAAATCGGCTGGAATACACCGTTAAGCAAAATTGTCGTTTCGGGGTCAAGTACGGAATATCCTGCTCCGTAAAGTGCTTGATGCATTGTAGCGATACGCCATTTGGCATCGGGATTAAGCTTTATCGCTTCCTCAGCCATAGCTCTGTGGTCAGCGGCATCACCTGACGTAGCATCAAATACGAGATAAAGGACGTCTCCGTATCTGAACCAGAAATCACGATCAAGTCCTTCAAAATACTCGCCGAAATACTCGTTTGGCATATAGGTATAGTAGTTATACGCTAAGCCCTTCTTATCGTGATTGCCGATAGCAAGAGCCATGGGAAGCGACTGAATATACGTCGGCATCATAAAGGTCTGCCATTCATCTGCACTCTTACCCGTAGAGGTATTGTCTCCGGGTGAAAGAAGGAATGATATATCGGGATTCTCAGTAAGAGCTTCATCAAGAACACTCTGCCATACGTACCCGATTCTAGACTGCTCATCGGGATTATCAGTCGACTGTCCGCCAATCTGGACGTCTCCGATAACCATCATTTTATAACTTGTAAATGATTTTGATTCATATTTCGCAGGCGTACTCCATCCCTCTTCGGAATGATACTGATAATAGTATACCGTGTTTTCCTCTATGCCGGAGATAGTTACTCTGCAAACAAGCTGCTCATAATTTTCAGCCGCAGCGGTTTCACCTTTGAATTCGGTGAAATCAGACATATCGGCATTTTTTGAAATACGGACTTCGGGATACGCCGCATCCTTTGCCGCGTGCCACGTAAGGTTGAGCTTTGTCTGGTCTGAACCGACACAAAGAAGCGGTAGGGTATTTGAACTGATATAAGAATCATATCTCTCCTGCCACTGTTTTTCATCAAGGGGCATACTGTCAAATCCGCCGGCAAAGACAAAACCGCACTGAATGATAAGAATGACAGCAAGCACTATTGAAACAGATTTTTTCATTTTATTTCCTCCCTGCATAAATACTGTATTTTCATAATATCACAAGTTAACGGGAAATTCAATTATTAACGACTTGACTATTTATTCATCCATTGCTAAAATACATTACATTTCAAAAATCCGAAGGAGATTAAATTATGAGTATCTGTTCTGCCAAATGTGACGAATGTTATTTCAAAGAAAACTGTAAAGGTTGTGAATCCACCTGCGGTAAACCGTTCGGCGGCAGTTGCATCGCAGCGGTATACATTAAGCTCGGAGGCAAATAAGCGTACGAGAAATTCAAAAAATCGTTACTTGATGAAATTAACAGTTTACTGAAATCCAACGGTCTGCCCGAAGCAGATAAATTGAATGAGCTGCCCGGAAATTTCGTAAATCTGGCCTATCCAATTCCGAGCGGAGAAGAAATCAAAATACTTGACGACACAAAGGTTTATCTGGGAACTCAGATTGAATTCGGAAATATAGGCGTTTGTTACGGCGTAGTCGCCGATACGTCTTTTATTCTCGTTTGCAGTTATGGTATCAACGGCAGTAAGCCGGAGCTTCTGATATACAAAAAAAGATAAATATATATCCTCCCGATCGGTAAGTTCGCCGTTTCGGGAGGATATCATTTATTTCTTTACCTGTTTTTCTTTTGCTTTCTTCACAAGGAAAATAATAAAAAGCACTGCGATAAAGCCGAAAATCAGATACATCAGAACGTTTTTTACTATGGTTACGGTACTTGCGAATTCAATAATATTATCTGAAGGCATTGATGAATTAAGTATTTTTACGGAGCAGATATTTTCAATATAATCCGTTATAAAAAGCAAAAACGGAAGAAGATTCAATTTACCTTTCTTACCGGTAAGAGCCGATATCGCCGCAACGAAAAACACCGTATATATTACCGGATAGATAAAATCAAGCGGAAGCTGAATATGAAGAGCTACACCCCTGCCCTGAACTGATAATGAAGATAAAAACTCGCGGCACGTTTTTACGGAA
The DNA here is from genome assembly GCA_045598305.1 of Acutalibacteraceae bacterium. Classification (GTDB taxonomy): domain Bacteria; phylum Bacillota; class Clostridia; order Oscillospirales; family Acutalibacteraceae; genus CAG-177. Next base: position 3,628 of record JAZLLW010000044.1, on the reverse strand, counting down.
TAACCCATCGTGTTCATATCAAAAAACCGCATTCCCGAAGTACCGCTTTCAACAATAGGGAAAAGGAGCAGATTCATTATACCCGTGATAATTAAAGTGAGGGCACCGGAAATAATAAGAATTAAACGTTTTTTCTTCATATATTTACCCCATCAATTACTGATTTAACGAATTCATTGTATCACTGTCCGTCGTTTTAATCAACACACACCGTAAATAATTGTTTATTTTATATAATTGAAATAAAAAGGAATAAACCATATAATTAAGATATATACGTGCAAAGGAGAAATGATATGGCCAACAATTTGAAAATCAGCGAAACCAAATTGCTTTACGACCCGCTTTTCTCAAATAAGCCCGACGTTGAAATGAAAGGTAAGAAGAACCTTCTGTTCAAGATTGCATTCGTTATTATAATTGTAATCTTTGTTGGTATATCTCTCTATCTCAGTTTCAACTCAATAAGCGCGGACACATATACGTATAAACAAACGGAAAACGGCTGGCAGCTTTATCAGTTCAACGGTAAAGAAACGGATACAACCATTCATATCGATTATGTCAGGGACGAAAACGGAAAGCCAGATAAAAGCAAGCCCGTTTCAACCGTACGCGAATTTGCAATGAGCTGTAACGAATATATACAGTTCATATTTATCGGTAAGAACGTAAAAGAGCTTGAAAACCACTGTTTTTATTACACTAAAAATCTTAAAGCCGTAATCGTTGACCCCGACAATAAATATTTCACTTCCGTAGACGGTGTTCTTTTTAACAAAGAAATGACGGAAATTGTTCTTCATCCCATTCTGAATAATCAGTATAGAGCCGCCATTGAAAGCGGAATAGCCGCTCCTGTCGATGAAAAATCCGCAAAAACATTTATTGAGGAGTTCACAAAAAAATTCGGCGAAGAAACAATGGATAATGTTGAAGAGTATTCAAAGCAGTTCAGTTCATGCTCTGTCTATAAAATTCCCGAAACCGTTACTGTCATAGCCGATTCTTGTTTCAGTGACTGTGAACAGCTCACATACGTTGAAATTCCAGCATCCGTCAAATCAATCGGAAGTCTTGCGTTTTTCAAATGCAAGGAATTTGAAAAAATTGACATACCCGATGCGGTCGAATCAATCGGTTCAGACGGTTTTTCATACTGTGAAAAGGTAAAATACATCTTCGTTCCCGCAAGTGTAAAATCAATCGGACACCATGCATTCTACGGTGACCTCGGATGCGAAAAAATTTATCTCGGCGCTCCGAATGAAGATGCAGTAGAAACCGGTGAGCACTGGCTTCCCAAAAAAGATACCCGTTCCCTCAAAGACGTTGAGGCAGTATACGGACAGGAAAGGAGTGTTGACTGATGGCAAGCGAAAAGGCAAAAGCGTTTATTACCAATATAAAGGAACATTGGAACGAGCCGGACAGAGAAAAAGGAAACTACGTTCCCTTCAAGGAATACCTTACGGTATTCTTCGGAGTCGGTATGAATTACAGTACCAGAACACCCCTAAGTTATCTCGGTTTTTCCGCTTCCTGTTTCCTTATAATGTATCATTACAAGCTTCCTTATCTTGCGTTTTCGGTAATTACCCTCATCGGTCTGCCACTCAGTTATTTGTGGAGTCTTCTCAGTTGGGTAGTAAACGACAATCTCGGTATTCTTGATAAGAAAACCGAAAGAAAATTTCTTACATTTTACAGTATCGTTTCAGTATTGGGCCTGGCAATGATACTGTTTGATACCTCGTTGATTATTCCCGATTCCCTAAGGAATCTGCTTAACGGTATCAACGGTGTAAGTGCCCGCAGCTTTTTCAAAATTTTTGCAATTCAGCTGTTTGTCAATGCATACGGCGGATTACGAAACATTCTCTGGAAAAGAAGACTTGTTCCGAAATACGGTCGCTATAAATTCTCGCTTTATGAAAACTTTGTACAGAAATCGGTAATGATTATCCTTGTCGGCTGGCTTCCCATTTACAATATAAAGAACGTTGAAGACAGAATGTGGATGGCATATCTGCTGTTTATGCTGTTTGATATGTTTGCCTTTGATAACGTTATTGAAAACTGTACCCAGAACATTTCGCCCAATCCTCATGAAAGAATGATGATAAGGACCTGGCCCGTCAAGCTTTCTCACTTTGTCAAAAATATATTTGACGTTATTGTACCCCTCTTCGGAATCGCATTCGACGATATCAGATTCTACAAGTACGTCATTCCGGCTGTATTTATTCCCATGGGTGCAATTACCCTTTTTGCAACAAAGAACATTACCGAAAGAATTCCCCAGCCGCCTCTTGAAAAGAAGCAGAAAATATCCTTCTGGTACGGAATTTCTCAGGTTATGAAAAACAAGTACAACTGGCTCAATACAATCTCATCTCTGCTCGACTCATTGGGCAACGGTATGATAAACATTACAAACGTAATGTATTTCTATTCCTTCAGAATGTATACTCAGTGCGTTGTCTACGGTCTGATGAAAACACTTATGAGTTTCAACTCTACTCCGCTGAGCTTCGTTGCGCCGTACTTTGTCAGAAAATTTTCATACAGATCGCTCAAGATTACGAAGTTAGTTGTCAGCGCAATATCCTCAGTTGCGGAAATGCTTACCATTATGGCGTTCCCGACAAAGCAGAATATGTGTGGTATAGTAATCTTTGCCTGCGAATTCTTTAAAGGATTTGCAAATTCCATTCCCGGCGTAGCGGATGCGGATATGACCATACGAAAGAACGACTATCAGATGTATCTTTCCGGTGAACGTCTTGAAAACTCGAGCGGTGTATTCAACTGGATTATCTCACCCGTAACCACGTTTGTAAGCTTGATAATTCCAGTAATCATTCTTAAAAACGGATTTAATTCAAACTGGGACATCCTGTATATTGACTCTGCAAGATTCAATATCGTAGCGGTTCCCCTGCTGTTTGACCTTATCGGATTCCTGCTGATGATTGTCCCCTACATATTCTGGGATTTCAACAATCCTCAGCACAAATACGTCATGGAGGTTCTTAAACAGAGAGAAGCTCTGGCAGCGGAAGGATATTATCCCAATGAATACGAGGGCGGTCTTGACTTCATGGAGCCGGGAGAACTTCATGCTGGTATTCCGGTAAGATCCGATGAAATGATTGTCGAACGTGATAAAGAATTAAAAAAATCAGAAACAGTCTAAAATATTTACCCCGACCTACTCAAAATGAACAGGTCGGGGTAAACTGCACATAATTATATTTGCTTCAGACAAAAAAGCCGACTTTACGAAATCATATCTTCTTTTCTTTCATATCTTACGCTGTAAAGAAATAAGAAGCAATGTAGAAAGCGGCGGTGGTCAGGGAATGATGATTTTCAAGGGCTTTATGATGGTGTTGTGTCTGTCAAGCCATTGCAAAATTGTTCAGATAAAAAAATATAACCCGAACGTAGTTCCTACAAGAACTATGTTCGAGTTATACGGTTTTGGCGCCTCAAGTAGGACTCGAACCTACGACACCGCGGTTAACAGCCGCGTGCTCTACCGACTGAGCTATTAAGGCTTAAAAGAAATGTCGGCGTCGACCTATCTTCCCGGGAGGCTGCCCTCCAAGTATTTTCGGCACTG
>JAZLLW010000043.1:0-87466 GCA_045598305.1 Acutalibacteraceae bacterium | reverse complement strand
AAAAATGCGTATTTTATGTATCAGACGGGCAGAAATCATCGGATCCGGCAGGAAACGTTCAGGGGACAAAAGGGGGATAAAATCCGCCTTCGGCTGACCGGTATCCGGAGCGCACGCAGAGGGGCCGAACGCCTGAAAAATATCGGCTTCGGCGGTTTTCGGCAATTTTATAACTTTTTCAAAAAAAATCTTGCAATCCTTCAAAAAGTATGATATTATACTGAACTGTATGAAGAAGGAGGTGTCTATATGCCTAATATTAAGTCAGCTAAGAAAAGAGTAATCGTTAATAAGACCAGAGCTGCAAGAAATAAGTCTCGCAATACTGCTCTTAAGACCGCTATCAAAAAAGCTAACGTTGCTGCAGCTGCAAATGCTCCCGAGACAGAAGCTCTCGTAAAGGAAGCTATCAAAAAGGTTGACCAGGCTGCTGCCAAGGGTCTCATCCATAAGAATAATGCTGCTCACAAGAAGTCAGCTCTTGCAAATCTTGTAAAATAATTTACTGTATTTGTGTTTATAGCCGTGGTTATTGATTTTTTTCTGACCACGGCTGTTAAATTATTGACAACCCCGTAAGGTTTTGATATAATCACCTTGACACAGAGGTGTGTACTATATTTAATCAGGAGGAAATAACATGGATGCATTAAAGAAGATTTTTAAGATTATTGCTATCATTGCCGCTATCGCCGGTGTGGTAATTATTGTTAAGAAGATTCTTGATAAGAAGAATGCTTCTGCCGATTCAGAAGAAAACTATGTTTCCTGCTCATGCTGTGAAGCACCCGTAAAGTAAAGATTCCGCAATAGCGGTTTGGTTAAAACCGGAGGTAAACTTAAAATGGTTTTAGATAAGATTGTTGACATCATCAGTGAACAGCTTGAACTTGATAAGGCAGTTATCAAGGAGACTTCTCTCCTCGTTGACGACCTTGGGGCAACAAGTCTTGACATGATTGACCTTGCGATGTCAATAGAAGACGAATTTGAAATGGAGCTTCCCGACGATATCATTGAAAAGCTCAAGACCGTCGGTGATCTTGCAAATTACGTAGAAGAAAATAAATAATGAAAAAGACCGTGATATCCTGGATATTACGGTCTTTTTTACAGGAGAAAATATGATTTTTAAGAACGGAATTGTCTGCGATGAAAATTTCCTTTTTGTCAGAGCGGACGTTAAAACGCAGGGAGACAAAATTGTCGGAATCGGCAGATTTGACGGCGATGAAACCGTTGACTGCACCGATAAGGTCATCCTTCCCGGATTTATTGATATTCATATACACGGCTGCAATAACGCCGATTGTACGGACGGCAATCCCTACAGCGTGCTGAAAATGAGTGAATATCTCGCCGGAAGGGGCGTGACCTCATTCTGCCCTGCAACCATGACCGTACCTGCGGAGGATATCAGAAAGTCCTTCGGTTATATCCGCGACGCAATGGGTAAGGAAAAGGGCGCATATATACAAGGTATAAATATGGAAGGTCCCTTCATTTCAAAGGAAAAAAAAGGAGCACAGGCAGAGGAAAACATCATTCCTCCTGATATCGGTTTATTTAATGAATTATATGATATATGCCCCGTACTTCTTGCGGATATAGCTCCGGAAGCCGAGGGAGCAGAGCAATTCGTCAGAGAAGCAAAAAAGAAATGCACTGTATCAGCCGCACATACTACGGCAGGCTATGAAGCCGGAATGAAGGCCTTTGAATGGGGCATCAGTCATTGCACCCACCTTTTCAATGCGATGACGGGTCTGTCCTCAAGAGAGCCGGGATTGGTAGGCGCCTGCTTTGATCACAACAGCGTGACCGCCGAGCTTATCTGCGATGGAATCCACATTTCGCCCGCTACTCTCAGAGTTGCCTTCAGAGTTCTCGGCAAGGACAGAACGGTTGTAATCAGCGATGCCATGATGGCTTCGGGACTACCCGAAGGGGAGTATATGTTAGGCGGTCAGAGAGTAATCAAAACCGATGCGGCAAGACTTCCGGACGGTACTCTCGCCGGCTCTGCAACAGACCTTTTTGAGGAGTTCGGCAACCTCATAAATGACTTCGGAATTCCTCTTGAGCAGGCAGTCAGGAGCGTTTCAATAAACCCCGCAAGGGTCATCGGTGCGGACCGTGAGACCGGCAGTATAAAAGCCGGTAAAAATGCGGACTTTTTTATCACCGATAATTGCTTTTCCCGTGTATATGAAACCTATGTGAAGGGTAAAAGAGTATTTTGAAGGCAAAATTGCAAAATTGATTTTTATATTCAAAACGGCTTAAAAATATACAAAAATGCGACATGTCAAGGTGGTTGGCTTTACAGAACGAAATTGTAAAGTTAACCACCTTTCAAATGTGAAAAACTCGGTGAAAAATGTGAAAAACATCGCAAGCAAATTGCTGAAATAGAAATAAAAAAGTAAAGTTTTTCACTTTACTACTGAAAATATTGCAAAATCAGAAAAAATCCGCCTGTTTTTGGGTGAATATTTTTTGCAATCCGTTCTTTCAAATTTGCAGAATTTTGACGTTTTTGCCGCTGAAACGGAGAAAAAACATAAATATTGACATTTTGGTCTATGTGTGTTAGACTAAAACGGTCTAATAGCATAGACCGACCCCCGAAACCCTTGTTATGCAACAGAAGGAGCTGATTTTGTGTTTGATTCCGTCATCGGACCCTCGGAATTGAAATTTGCAGAGCTTGTATGGCTGAATGAACCCGTAAAATCGGGCGAGCTTGTCCGCCTTGCAACGGAGAAGTTCGGCTGGAAAAAATCTACCGGATATACCGTTCTGAAAAATCTTTGCAACAAGGATTTTCTGGTAAATTCCGACAGCATCGTAATCGCACGGATTACCCGAAAAGAGTATTACCACATGATTGCGTTTTCTTTCCTTCACGAATATTTCAATGATTCCGTACCCGACTTTGTCGCCGCATACCGTGACGGTGTACAGCTTACCCGCGAAGACCTTTTTGACATTTACAATGCAATCAAGCACTATGACGGCTGATTCATTGAAAATAAAATCAAACGATATTGAAATCGTGTTTGTTGTGTGCTAATATTGATTTGTCAGTAATGAAAGGAGATATGATAATGGAAAGAACTTATAAGCCCTGGCAGGATTGGGGTTACAAAAGCAAGCAGACAGAGTACACCGAAAAGACTCCTCTTTTTGATGATAACGGCAAGCTTCTTGCGGCGGGCTGGGCAAAGCACAATGTGTTTGAATACGACCGCAATAAGGTAAAACCCAAAATGCACCGTAAGGAATGGGATTTTTATCAGATCAGCAACGGCAAATATATGGTACAGCTTAATTTTGCCAATATCACTCTCGGCGGATACATCAATGCTGTTCTCGTTGACGTTACCGGCGGCGGAGAAATCTGTAACGTAATGGCTCCCTTTGTAGGTCAGACCAATAAATATCTTCTTCCCCCCAAGGGTGACGAGCCCTCACGCCTTTCATATACGGTCGGAAAGGCGACCTTTGAGTTCGTTACCAAGGAAACCGAGCGTACTCTTTACTTCAAGATGAATGATACCGAAGCTCAGTTCACTATGGATATGCTTCCCGGTCACGAAAATATCACCACCGTTCTTCCCTTTGACGGTTATCCCGACAGATACTTTATGACCACCAAACTCAACTGTATGCCTACCTCCGGCTTCTTCAAGTGCGGCGGCGAGACTTACGAATTTTCAAAGGAAGATACCTTCACCGTTCTTGACTGGGGCAGAGTATGTACTCCTTATAAGATGGTATGGTACTGGGGCAACGGCTCGACCTATCTTGAGGATGCCGACGGCAAAAAGCATACCTTCGGATTTGAAATTACATGGGGTATCGGCAACGAAAGCAACGCCACCGAAACCTGCATTTTCTATGATGGCAAAGCCCACAAGTTCGGAGCGATTGACGTTGAGACCTTCCCCAAGCCCGACAAATATATGGAACCCTGGAAGTTTGTTTCCGAAGACGGCAGATTCAATATGACCATGACACCCGTATTTGACAATCATCTTGACCTTGACGTCAAGGTAATGCGAATGCACAGCCATCAGGTACACGGCAAATGGAACGGCACGGCTACGCTTGACGATGGCACTGTTCTCGAAATCAAGGATATGTACGCATTCTGCGAATACGTTGAAAACCGCTGGTAATTTCAGAATATAAAATTGCGGCAGGCATCATCAGATGTCTGCCGCTTTTTCTTATTTCACGAATACTTTCAGCTTGTATTCGTTGTTGATGAGCATCCGGGCAAAGTCCTTTGAATCCTCCGGCATTCCGTCAAGTAGGATGCCGCCGGGCTCCATTCCCGTTTCGCGGTGGAAATCCGAAGCGGAGGACATTCTCTTTCCGTTTCTTTTTGCCCAGGCGTAAGCCATATCGTTCCTTGAGTCGTGACCGCCGTGACCGTTATAGACCTCAATGCCGTCAAGCAGGGAGGTGTCCACGATTGACATATTGTCCCTGAAGGGATGTGCCTGATAGATAACGAGTCCGTTTTCATCGGCAAAGGGCCTGAACTGCTCAAGCTCCTCAAACCTTGTCATATCTCTTCCGAATATGAGATCCTCGTCAAATCCGAATACAAGATAGTCATTATCAAAATCAAGGAAGCGTATTTCCATTCCGAGTATGACCTTCAGTCTGTCACCTGCGGCTTTCTTTGCGGTACGGTAACCTCTGAGGAATGCTTCTGCCTGCTCGGGATAGGTGCTGCCGAACTTTTTTGCATTGTGTACGTTCATGTGGTCCGTAATGCAGATGCCGTCGTAGCCGAGGCGTATATATCTTTCAACAACGTCCGCCGCGGATACCTCTCCGCAGCCGCTGGATTCGCTCGTGTGAACGTGTATATCAAATCTGTAACTCATAACCGTTTCCTCTTCTCTGTTTTTTTCAGGGCTATTTTATACCCGGATTTCACAAAAATCAACTTTTATTTTTATATATGCTTGACAAAAAATGCTCTTTATTATAGAATACTGTTTAAGATGGCTAATAATTTTTATGGATTGGAGTGAATTTACGTGAGCGAAGATATTACCCGCTACGTTGCCGCCGCTGCTCAGGGCGACATCGAAGCTATCGGAAAGCTTTACGCAAAAACGTTAAAATCATCTTACTACCTTGCTCTCAGACTCAGTAACGATGCAGATGAAGCAGCTGAAATCACAAAGAATGCCTATGCAAGGGTTTTCTGCACCGTGGCACGGCTTAAGAAGCCCGAAGCATTTGAAATTTATATGAGGCAAAATATTGCCGCCGTTTACAAGGAAACGCAGAAGTTCACCTTTACGGATGCCGTTTCCGACGTTCCCGAGAGTGCTCTCGAGTTCCTTTCCGAGGACGTTTACGAAGACGAAGCAAAGGCGGCTGCGGCAGTCAACTCCGTTGCTTCCCTCAGTCCCGAGATGAGAAGTGCGGTTGTTCTCCACTATTTCAGCGGTATGCCCGTAGGTCCTATTTCAAGATACCTTAATGTTTCCGAAAGCACGGCAAATTCCGTTCTTTCAAGAGCAAAGGAAATCATCTTCAGAGATTCGGGAAGTCAGGCGCCCTTAACTGTTTCATCGGCACAGTATCCCGTTCTCAACAGAGTCTTCAAGCGTGACGCCGAGGACGTTTACATTGACGGTGCGACCGTGCGTGATATGTTCGCCTACGTTGTTGAAAAATATAACGTATACAAACAGGCGGAAATCAAAAAGAATCCCTCCTTCGGTCAGGGACTTAAAAAGACGGATGAAGCCGGCGTCAATATCCCCGTCAAATCTTCGGATAACGGGGCCGGTGCATATAATTTCAAGAATTTCAACAACAATGCTCCCGAAGCGACCGATGTACCTTCGTCAGTTCAGAAGAAATCCGGTTTCACGGGTATTGTTGACGGCGTAAAATCATTTGTTTCCGCAAAGCTTAAGAAATACAATCCCAAGTTTCTTGCTCTCTGCGGTGCCGGTGCGGTCGCTCTGCTCATTCTCATCATCATTCTCGGTGCCGTACTCGGCGGCAGACAAAAGAAAGCGGACGTTGAGGTCAAGTGGCAGGCAGGCGGATTTGAAGACTGCGCCGAAATCAAGTATATCAACGAGTATTTCTGCTCCTTCAAGGCGACCAACAATAAATACGGTCTTATGGATTACGAGGGCAACGTTCTCGTACAGCCCGCTTACGACAGCCAGTTCGTAAACTGCAGTCTCGGTAAGGATTACAGCGAAGCAAACGGCGGCAGCGGTATGTATCACGTTTACGTCAATGTAAACGGCACCAAGACCTATGCCAAGTATTCCAACGGTACCGTTGAAATCAGTGAGCAGCATCCCGATCATCCCACAGAGCATTCCGAGCTTGATAAAGATTTCAAATATGAAGAGAGAGACAGATTCTTTGAAGGACTTGCCGCCGCTCAGAATAAGAAGGGCAAGTGGGGCTACGTTGACGATACCGGCAAGGAAGTAATTCCTTTTGACTATGATGCCGTCAATGCTACGGATAAGTCAAATATCGCCGCCATGGATGTATGCAGGCCCTTCACCGACGGTTATGCGGCAGTTATGAAGGACGGTAAGATGGCCATTATCAATAAGGATAACGAGCTTGTTACCGATTTTGAATATTCCGAAATCCTTGCAGGCAAGAACGGTGTGTTTATTGCCAAGAAGGACGGCAAGTGGGGCTTCATCCTCGTAGGCGACGCGGTCAAGAACTTTAAGTCGGCAGGCCCCGAAATCGTTACCACCACCGCACCTCAGACCGATGAAAACGGCGATGTCATCAATACCGATGCCATCGGCAAACACTACAAGGTAGTCGGCGACGGTGCCAACGTCAGAAGAACGCCCGGCTCAAAGGGTGAATGGATCGGCTCAAGGACTCCCGGCTCAATCGTAGAGGGCGTTGCCATTGAGAAGGATTCAAGAGGCAAGGATTGGCTCAAGATTGAAGTCAACGGCGGCGGATTCGGTTATATTTCAATGGGACTTCTTGAGGAAGTCAAATAATTAAATATCAAAAAAGCGATGAAGAAGAATAATCCGGTTTTGTCACACAGAGAGACTGCTGTTTGCTGAGAGGCAGTTGTGAATATGAAGCCGGAGGGCCGCTTCCGAGCTCCGCTCCGATGAGGAGCGGCGTTGATCACGTTAAGATTATTGAGAGGTGCAGCTGCACAATTCGGGTGGTACCGCGGTTCAATGAATCGTCCCGTCCAATTGGATTACTGCACCTTTTTTCAATTTATCTGTATATTTACCCAACGGAGGTATATTTCATCATGGAATGGATGGGTCTCAACGAGATAAGAGAGAAATATCTCGAATTTTATGAATCAAAGGGACATCTGAGAATGCCCAGCTTTTCACTTGTTCCTCAGGGTGACAAGAGTCTGCTGCTTATCAACGCAGGTATGGCACCTCTGAAAAAATATTTTACGGGCGAACTTACTCCTCCCCGCAGCAGAGTAACTACCTGCCAGAAGTGCATACGCACTCCCGATATTGAGAGAGTCGGTGTTACCGCAAGGCACGGCACCTACTTTGAGATGCTGGGCAACTTCTCATTCGGCGATTATTTCAAGAAGGAAGCCACAAGATGGGCGTGGGAATTCTGTACCGAGGTCATGAAGATGCCCGTTGACAAGCTTCACGTCACCGTTTATGAGGACGATGATGAAGCATACGATATCTGGACGAAGGAAATCGGCGTAGCACCCGACCACGTCTCCCGCCTCGGCAAAGAGGATAATTTCTGGGAGCACGGCGCAGGCCCCTGCGGTCCCTGCTCGGAGCTTTATTTTGACAGAGGCGAAAAGTACGGCTGCGGCTCACCCGACTGTAAGGTCGGCTGTGACTGTGACAGATACACCGAATTCTGGAATCTCGTATTCACCCAGTTTGAAAACGACGGCAACAATAATTACACCCGCCTTAAAAACTGCAATATTGATACCGGTATGGGTCTTGAACGTCTTGCCTGCATTATGCAGGACGTTGACAATCTCTTTGAGGTCGACACCGTTCAGAACATAATGAAGCATATCATCAAAAAAGCGGGTATTGAATATCACGTTGACGAAAAGAAGGACGTTTCCCTTCGTGTCATTACGGACCATATCAGAAGCACCACCTTTATGATTGGTGACGGCGTTATGCCTTCAAACGAAGGCAGGGGCTACGTGCTTCGCCGCCTTCTCAGAAGAGCTGCCCGTCACGGCAGATTACTGGGTATTGAAGGTACTTTCCTCTATGAGGTTGCCGAAACCGTAATCAGCGAAAATGCAAACGCCTATCCCAATCTTGTTGAGAAGCACGACCTCATCGTAAAGGTCATCAAGGCAGAGGAAGAAAGCTTCAATAAGACCGTTGACACGGGACTTATGCTCCTTGAGGATATTATCGCAAAGAATGATTCCGGTGTTCTTTCAGGCGCCGATGCATTCAAGCTTCAGGATACCTTCGGCTTCCCCATTGACCTTACCGTTGAGCTTCTCAACGAAAAGGGCATGACCGTTGATATTGACGAATACCGCCGTCTTTATGCCGAGAGCAGAGCTGCCGCGAGAGCAGCCCGTAAGGATGCGGGTGCAGAGGCATGGAAGGGCGGAAGCGCATCCCTTAAAGATATTGAAAAAACAGAGTTCCTCGGCTATTCGGATTATACCTGCGAGGGTACCGTGAAGGCAATCGTCGTAAACGGCGAAAGAGTTGACTTTGCGGATGCCGACAGCGAAGCTGCAATCGTTCTTGACAGGACGGTATTCTACGGCGAAAGCGGCGGTCAGGTAGGCGATACGGGTACTCTTACCTTCTCAAACGGCGTTGTATTTGAGGTTGAAGCCACCGCAAAGAACGGTGACGGAAACGTTCTTCATATCGGTAAGATTATTTCCGGCGAAAGCATCGGCATCGGCGATAAGGCAAAGGCGGAAATCAACGTCAGTTCCCGTGAAGCGACAGCAAGAAATCACACCTCTGCCCACCTTCTTCAGGCGGCACTCAGAGAGCTTCTGGGTACTCATGTTGAGCAGGCAGGTCAGCTTGTAAATCCGGATGCGGTCAGATTTGATTTTACCCATTTCTCCGCTCTCACACCCGAGGAAATTCAGAAGGTTGAGGACAGAGTTAATGAAATCGTTCTCTCCGCAGCCGACGTGACTGTTACCGAAATGCCCATCGAGGAAGCAAAGAAGCAGGGTGCAATGGCACTTTTCGGTGAGAAATACGGTGATGTTGTACGCGTTGTCAAGGCAGGAGATTTCTCAACTGAGCTTTGCGGCGGTACTCACGTTTCAAATACCGGCAAAATCGGTCTGTTCAAGATTGTTTCCGAATCCTCCGTTGCCGCAGGTGTACGCAGAATCGAAGGCGTAACGGGCAGGGGAGTAATGGAATATATAGCAAAGAATAGCGAGCTTATCAGAAATACCGCCGCGGCAATGAAGCTTGCGAATGCCGCCGATATTGAAAAGAGAGCTGCTTCCCTTATGAGTGACCTGAAGCAGGCCGAGAAGGAAATTGAAAAGCTCAGAGGCGAAATTTCCGCAATGAAGACCGGCGACCTTATGGATAACGCTGTTGATGTCGGTTCGTTCAAGCTGATTACCGCCACGGTTGAGGGCGTAAATCCCGGCGAACTGAGAAATATGTGCGATAAGGCAAAGGATGAAGATAATCTGGTTATCTTTATCTGCGGCATCAATTCAGAGTATAACGGCGCAAACTTCGCATGTGCCTGCGGTAAGGGTGCGGTAGCCGGCGGTGCTCACGCCGGAAATCTTGTCAAAAAGATTGCAGGTCTTGCAGGCGGCTCCGGCGGCGGCAGACCCGACAGTGCAATGGCAGGTACAAAGGATATTTCAAATCTTGAATCTGCGATGGCTGCGGTTGAAGAAACTCTTAAAGAAATGGCAAAGTAAACGGGAGGAATAATTATGGATTGTATTTTCTGTAAAATTGCATCAGGCGAAATTCCCTCAACAAAAGTTTATGAGGATGATACCGTGGTTGCCTTCAACGATCTTGAGCCCCAGGCACCCGTTCACGTTCTCATTATTCCCAAGACTCACATTACCTCAATGGCGGATATCAATGAGGAAAATTCCGGCGTTGTTGCCCATATCTTTGAGGTAGCGGCAATCATCGCAAAGGAAAAGGGACTTGACGACGGCTTCCGCGTCGTATCAAACTGCGGTGACTCGGCAGGTCAGTCCGTAAAGCACCTCCATTTCCACCTTATGGGCGGCAGGACCTTCGGTTGGCCCGCCGGCTGATAAATAAAATACTTTTTTGAAATACGATAAAGGAGAACAGATTATGGATAAGTATTATACCGTTGATATAGCAGGTATGAAGAGAGACCTTCTCCGCTGCCCACTCAATGAACATCTTGACATCGCCGCCTTCATTATTTTCGGCGACGTTGAGCTTACGATGCACGCTTCTTCAGAGCTTCTTAAGAGACTTCCCGAATTTGATTACATTGTCACCCCCGAAGCAAAGAGCATTCCTCTTGCTTACGAAATGTCCAGACAGAGCGGCAAAAAGTATTTTGTAGCCCGCAAGAGAGCAAAGCTCTATATGAAGGACCCCGTAACCGTCAATGTCCGTTCCATTACCACCGATGCCGTTCAGACACTTATTCTTGACGGTGTTGACGGTGAACAGATCAAGGGCAAGAAGGTTGTAATCCTTGATGACGTTATCTCAACGGGCGAATCCCTTAAAGCCATGGAAGAGCTTCTTTCAAAGTTTGACTGTGATATCGTTGCAGAAGCTGCCGTTCTTGCAGAGGGTGATGCGGCAGAGAGAGACGATATTACCTTCCTCGGTGTAATTCCTCTTATTGAAAAATAATTTTCCGACTGGATGTGAACTCTTATGCCGCGTCCGTTTGCCCTCATAGGCCTTACGGTATTCTTTGTCCTCGCGGTTCTTTACAATGCCCCGTCTCTGACGGTACTGATCGTTTTTCTTTCTGCGGTCACGGCATTGCTCTTAAGTGTTGTCATCAGGAATATCCGCAGGCAGCCGGCTATCCCGGTTGCCCTTGCGGGTGCGGCAGTTGCCTGCCTGATGCTGATACTCGTAAATGAATTTTATTACTATCCGCAGCTTAAGCTTGCGGGCAGTACCCACGATGCTAAAATCGTTGTTACCGACTTTCCCGAATATAATTACGGCAAGTATTATTATAAGGCAAAAGCCGTTGAAACAGACGGCGAAAAGTGCAATATCGGGCTTCGCCTCATGTTTAACGGCAGGCAGGATATTTCTCCCTACGACGAAATAAACGGCAATTTTTATTTCTATAAATTAGGTGCCTCTTCCGATGAAATGACGGCATCGTATAAATCCGAAAATACCTTCATCGGTGCCCGCAGTGATACCGGTGAATTTACCATAAACAAAAACGATTCCTTCAGCATAGGTAAGCTGATTGCAAATCTCAGAAACGATATCGGCAGTTCTCTTACTTGCGTGCTTCCCGGTGATCCGGGTGCCTTGGCAAAGGCACTCGTCCTCGGTGACAGGAGCAACCTTTCCCGCGAAGCCTACAACCGGCTGAAAAATTGCGGGGTAACCCATATTATATGTGTTTCGGGGCTTCATATTTCTTTATGGTCCTTTGCTTTGCTCTGGGTTCTGAAAAAACTGAAAATCAAAGAAACGGCAGCGTGCATCATAATGATTCCCGCGGAAATATTCTTTATGCTCCTTACGGGTATGACCTATTCGGTGGTCCGTGCGGGTATAATGATGATTATTTATCTGCTGTCGGTTATCCTTTCAAGAAGGCACGATTCTTTTAATTCTCTGGGTGTTTCAATTTGTCTGATTACCGCGGTCAATCCTTTTTCGGCGGGGTCCGTCAGCTTACAGCTTTCGGTGCTTGCCACTCTGGGAATCATTCTCTGCGGCGAATACGTTTTTCCCCTGATAAGCAAAATTTCCGATAAGCATCACGGCTTTATCTATATTGAAAAGCAGGTTAAATTGATTCTCATTACGGCAAGTGCGGCGATGTTTACTTCTCCCGTATCACTTTCCGTATACAGAAGCTTCAATTTCAGCGTCTTTCCCTCAAATCTCATTATCGTGGGGCTTGCGCAGATTTGTATGATTTGTGCCGCCATAGGCGCGTTTATTGCAATGATAAGCACCTCGATAGTCAATATTCCCGCCTTTATTGCGGGCGTCATTGCCAAATGTATACTTAAAATCGCGTCCTTTATTTCGGGAAGCGGACTTTCCGAAATACGGGTGAGTGAAAAGGATGCCTGCATAATACTCTGCGTTATTTTTGCCGCGGGCGCTCTCTTTGCTCTCGTTGAATATTCGGGCAAAAAAATTCTTGCTCCCGCCTCGGTGGCTCTGTGCCTGATTTTTATTACCTCGGTCTGTGCTTTCAGTTACGCGGATAAGCAGAGGACGAAAATTACCGTAACGGATATCGGTGAGGGACTTACGGCGGTTATATCATATAAAAATGAAACTGTATTATTGGGCTGTTCGGGTGACGATTTTGACGGCGGCTACAAAATAAGCCGTGCGATGAATCTGTCCTCCGGTAAAACCGATGCGTTGATTTTACCCCGTGACGGCGGCTTCAATCCGGATTATTATGACCTAATAACGTCTTCATTTACACCCGAAAAGCTGTTCAGCAGCTCGGAGGATTACTCCGTCAGAGCAAAGCTCGGTAATATGGAAAACGAAAAAATCAATGATAAATACAACAGCGGAAATATTGAAATTTCCGTCTGTCACGACTCCTCCGACATGGAGGCGTATATAGTTGAAACCGATGAAATCAAGGCACTTTTCCTGCCTTCGTACGGCGTGAAAATCGGTTCTCTTGACAAAAAAATAAGTGATTGCGACGTGGTTGTCTGCGGCGGAAAATATCCTGATGAATTTGCCTTTGACAACCTCGGTATGATGGTGATTTCAGCAAACGAAAAACACGGCTGTGAATACCAGAATCAGTTGATATCAAAGGGAATCAACTGCTGTGCTACCGCCGGAAACGGCGATATATCAATCTACGGATTTAACGGAAAAATAAACGTTGAAAGAGGGTAAATTATGTCTGAACTCACAGAGGCCGACCTCAAACTGAAAATCAAATCAGCTCCCGTTGGTGCATATCTTCTGTGCGGCGATGAGGATTACCTGGTCAAGGTTTATACCGACAAGCTTATTAAGGCGTGTGTTGACGAATCCTTTTACGATTTCAACCTGCGTATTTTTGATAAGGAAGGCAAGGAGGATAAGGACCTTTCTGAAATATACGAGAATGCAACGGCAGTTCCCATGATGGCGGAAAGCAAGTGCGTTCTTGTAAGGAATTTCCCCGTTGAAGAGCTGGATGAGGGCGACCTTGATTCCCTTCGTGAGCTTCTTACGGATAATCCGGAGGATAACTGCCTCATTTTCTCTTATCCCTCTTCCCAGCCGAAGGCAAAGGAATTTGCGCCGGTCGTCAAGCTTTTTTCACAGCTTGCATACGTTGTGAAATTCAACAGAAAAACCCCGTATGAGGTTTCTACCATCCTTGAAAAGGGTGCTGTCAAAAGAGGAAAAAAATTTGACAAGGGCGTTGCATCTTACCTTGTAAACAGCGTCGGAAACGACCTTAATCTCCTCAATAACGAGCTTGAAAAGGTCTGTGCCTACGGCGGTGAAATAATCACCAAATCCGACGTGGACGCCGTGTGCATCAAATCCGTTGAAACCAAAGTTTACGATATGATAGACGAGCTTACGGCAGGTAATTTTGATAAGGCGTTCCGTATGCTTTCCGCTCTGTTTGCCCAGCGTGAGGACGAATATAAAATTCTGGGTGCAATCAATTCCCAGTATGCCGATATCTACAGAGTCAAGGCGGCTTTGAAGGCGGGTAAGACCCTGGGAGAGCTTGAAGTCGCTTATCCCGCATACAAAGGAAAGGACTGGCGACTGAAGAAAATGACCGGTCTTGCCGGCTCGTTATCCTTTGAACAGCTTACCCGTATATTTGAAATTCTTGCCGATGCGGATTCCGCACTCAAAAGTACGTCATTGGATAAAAAGCAGGTTCTTGAGCAGACACTCGTGCTTCTGACAAGGACCGGCGGGAGATAATATGATCAAAATAAAACAGGCGGTAATCGTAGAGGGAAAGTACGATAAAATCAAGCTTTCCAATATAATCGATGCCCCCATAATCTGTACTGACGGCTTCGGCATTTTCAAGGATAAGGAAAGGCAGAAGCTTATCCGTATGCTTGCGGAAAAGAACGGAATCCTCGTGATTACCGACAGTGATTCCGCCGGCTTTATTATCAGAAATTTCATCGGCTCGACCGTTGATAAAAAATATATTATAAATGCATATATCCCCGATATTTTCGGTAAGGAAAAGCGTAAGACCGAGGCGTCAAAGGAAGGCAAGCTCGGCGTTGAAGGTATGCCTGAAAGCGTTATTCTGGAAGCACTTGAGAGGGCAGGGGTACTGTGTGAGAAGATTGAAAAGCCCGCGAGACCCATTACCAAGCAGGATCTTTACGAACTTGGTTACAGCGGTAAACCCGACAGTGCGTTAAAAAGAAAAAAACTGCTTGAATTTTACAATCTTCCCCAACGCCTTACCGCCAATTCGCTTGTGCAGGTGCTCAACTGCATTACCACCTACGAACGCTTATCGGAGGATGTGGCAAAACTGGAGGAATCCCGATGCTCAGAATAGGACAGGGTTATGACGTTCACCGCCTCGCTGCGGGCAGAAAGCTCATCGTGGGCGGTGTGGAAATTGAATACGAAAGAGGTCTGCTCGGGCATTCGGATGCGGATGTTCTGCTTCATGCGATTGCCGATTCCCTGCTGGGAGCGGCAGCTCTCGGAGACATCGGCTGCCTCTTCCCCGACAACGACCCTCAATACGAGGGAGCAGACAGTCTCATTCTGCTTAAAAAAGTGGCGGAACACTTGAAAAATAACGGCTTCTCCATTGTGAATATTGACTCTACAATTATTGCCCAGGCGCCGAAAATGAAGCCCTGGATTCCTCAGATGAGGGCAAATATCGCCCTTGCCTGCGACATAAACGTATCCTCGGTCAGCGTTAAGGCGACCACCGAGGAAAAAATGGGATTTACGGGTGAAGGACTCGGTATAGCCGCTCAGGCAATCGCTCTTGTTGAAAAGAACAACTGAATTTTTTGTTAACAGTTCCCGATTTGATTGAAAACGGGATTTCGCTGTGCTATTATTTAATGTACAACTAAACGGGTGGTATTGTTATGTATCTTGATATCGTAACCTTCGGTGAAAGCTTTTCAACAAAGTTCATCGATTATTTTAATAAAATAGCATCTCTGAGCTTCGGCATTTCGGATATACTGGATATTGTTTTCGTTGCGGTCGTTATTTTCCTCGTTGTCCGTCTTATCAGAGGTACGAAGGCACTCTATATCGTCAAGGGACTTGTTGCCCTCGCCTCAATGTATTTGATTGCCCTCATCTTCAATATGGAGGTCACCTCCTATCTTTTCAAGTACGTATTTTCAAATATTTTCCTGCTTCTCGTTATCATTTTTCAGGAGGAAATACGTCAGCTTGTCGCCAAACTCGGCAGAAGCAATATCGGCGGACTCAGGTCCGTGTTCAGCAGTGACGGCACAAACAGCGAAGAGGTGGTCAATTCCGCCATCGTTGAAATCTGCAAGGCCGTGCAGAGAATGTCAGACAGTAAAACGGGTGCACTTATCGTAATGGAAAAGGGCGTGCTTTCAACGGAAATCACCAACACGGGCACTCTCGTTGACGCTGCCATTTCCCATGAGCTCGTAGGTAATATTTTCTATCCCAAGTCACCCCTTCACGACGGTGCCGCAATCGTCCGCGACGGCAGGATTTACAAGGCGGGATGCGTTCTTCCTCTTGCCGCAAGAGGGGATATCCCCAGTGAACTCGGTACGAGACACAGAGCCGCCATCGGCATGAGCGAAAATTCCGATGCACTTGTTGTTGTTGTTTCGGAGGAAACGGGTCAGATTTCGGTTGCCATAGAAGGCGAACTTACCCGTGACTACACCGAGAGCGATCTTCGTGAAAAAATGATAGATTACGTTATCGGTACGGCAAATCAGAAGGAAAATACCGGTCTGTTCGGTAAAATTTTCAGAAAAGGTTCAAGGAAATGAATAAACGAGGATTATTAGACAGAATAGTGAGCAATAACGTTGCTCTTGCAATCATCGCGTTGATTGTTGCCTCCGTTATCTGGCTCTATATAGCAGTTGAAAAGAACGTTCCGACCACCGTTACGTTCTATGAGCTGAACGTCAATGCACCCGCATTGGATACGATTGAAAAGACGTACGGCCTTCACTGCTACGGCCTTGACAATGCCGAGTCACGCGTGACCGTAAGCGGTCTGAAATACGTTCTCGGCGGGAAGGATTTCAAAGAAAACGTCATGGTCAACGTTGACGTGAGCAAAATATTTGAGGTGGGTGAATACGTTATCCCCGTTGAAGCCACCGTCGGCAATTCCGATTCGAGTACACAGATAGTATCTGTCATTCCCGATACGGTCTCCCTCTTTTTTGACAGACCGATGACGGCGGTCTTTGAGCCGGAAATTACTCTGAAAAACGCTGATGACTTTACGGTCAACGGCTTTACCTGCGGTGAACCCACCACCAATGTCATCAAGGTGACCGGGCCCTCTTCCGAGGTAAAAAAGATTGAAAAAATCGTTGCAAACGTTGAACTGAACCGCAGTCTTGACGACACCGTCACCTATTCCGCAGATTATAACGTGGTCACAGTTGACGGCTCGTCACTAAAGTATTCCGAGCTTGATGCCGGTGACAGAATTGATGTTACCATTCCCGTTTATCAGATAAACGAATTCGGTATGAGTGTTGATTTTGTGAATGCTCCCGGGGAGTATGATAATTTCACATCCTTCAGAATCACACCCGATACTATCAGTGCGGGATTTATCCCCAGCAGTATTGACGACGTTGAAAGTGTTGCGATTGAGATTGACTACGCTTCCCTTCAGCCGGGCATGAATACAATCAATGTTACCTCAGACGAGGTGGAGGCATATAACGGCTGCCTTATTGACGATGAAATTGAGGGCTTTACCGTTGTCATCATGACCGCAAATGTTGCCACCAAATCCGTATTGATAACTCCCGAAAATATTGAGATCAAAGGCGGGAACGGCTCCGTTAAGGGGCTTGCGGCTTCGGCAGTCACCATAGCCGGACCGATTGCCGCGGTTTCGGAATATGAAAGTGCGAATATACGCCTCTATGCCGATATCAGCGACGTCAAGGTTGAAAAAGGCATCGTGGATATTCCCCTTCGCCTTGAGGACGGCAGTAAATGCTGGCTGCTTCGCGGCGGTGAATACGGCGAGCCGGTCGTAACCATAGAAATTGAATAAACATGATTTTTACGGTGCTTCCCTGCGGGGAAGCACTTTTTTGTTTTTCGGTGCGAACGTGTATTTTGTGCCTGAATTCTCCTTTATATAAAATTAATATTTATTTTATAAGAAAAATATTGAATTTTATAAATGGGTTTGTTATAATGTCATAGATTAGATTGGGTCATAATGTTTTGACCCGAAAAGGAGTGAAGCAGATGAAAAAACGTTTGTTCGGCTTGGCTGCTGCTGCGGCTTTGCTCTGCTTTTCTCTGTGCTCGTGCAGTTCACCGGTAATCATCCGCACGGTTGATTCTCTGCTGACTCCTCCTCTTTACTATTCGGAGTATGAAGGCCTTGTTGATTCTTTTCATACATCCGTCGGAGGCAATATGATTCTCTGCAGTCCGATTGAGGGCGATAATCTTTCCGCCATCACGGTCACCGACCTTAACGGTGATGGCTCGGAGGAGGGCATTATTTTTTACAAGGATGCGGTTGAATCCGAAATCGCCAAGTTCTCCGTTTTCGTCAACGAAGGCGAATCATGGAAAAAGAGCGGCACGTATACCGGCTACGGCAACGAAATCAAATCTTTGATCCTTACGGATTTTGACGGTGACTCCTGCAAGGATATCCTGATTATCTGGAATTATTCGGGTATCAACGGCGGCAGCGTCTTTTCGGTTTACCGCTCGTCACCCGACCATATAGAATACGACGAGGTAATGTTCCAGAGCTGCGATATCATCAGGACGATTGATATGGACGGAGACCTCAGAAACGAAATCTTCTTCATTTCAACTCTGATTGACAATAACGCTTCCACAAGGAGCGCTCTGCTTTATAAATTTGACAAGATTAAATTCAAGGAAATCGGCTCCGCTCCCGTTGATCCCTTCGTGGGAAGCTATATTTCGTTCTGTGCCGAATCCGTAGGCGGTAATTCACCCCTCACGGTTTATATTGACGGCGTAAAGACGAATAACATTGTAATCACCGAAGCAATCAGCTGGGATAATTCAAAGGGCGAGCTTACCTCATTCTTCTACGATGAGGAAACGGGCACCAACACCGCCACCGTCAGGTTTGAGCAAATCAAATGTACGGATATTGACGGAGATGACCTCGTGGAAATTCCTCTTCAGAAGCCCTTTGACGAAAACGTAGACAGTACGGATATGCTTTACGTCACGGAGTGGACGAGGTATTACGGCAGCAGACCTCACACGGTAAAGAGGACCTACGTCAATACCGAGGACGGTTATGCGGTTGACCTTGATAAGCTTCCCGTTGATAAGCCCTTCGTACGCAAGCAGGCAGGCGGCGACTGGTCAAGCTGGTCGGTTTACACCACAGACGACAGTTCGCCTTTTGACAATACCCTGTTCACCATTGTGGATATTCCCAAGGAACGCTGGGAAAAAGAAATAAATTCGGAAGAATCCGGTTACGTCACCATCCTCAAAAAGAATGAGAGCGTAATCTGCGTAAAAATAAACAGTAACGGAACTAATGCAGGTATTAACGCTGATTCAATCAAAAAGATTGTTATTCAGCTTCCCGCCTGACTGGAGATGAAAGTATGAAAAAGGTACTCATAGCAGAAGACGAGTCGGCTATCAGAGACTTTGTGGTAATCAATCTTAAGAGAGGCGGCTACGACGTGACCGAGGCGGTTGACGGAGCAGATGCCCTCGAAAAATACAACGAATGCGGCGGAGATATCGACGTTGCGGTGCTGGACGTAATGATGCCCAACGTGGACGGACTTGAGGTCTGCAGACAGCTACGTGCAAAGAGTAACAATATCGGTATCATTATGCTCACCGCCAAGGCCCAGGAAATGGATAAAATCACGGGGCTTATGGTTGGTGCCGACGACTATATCACCAAGCCGTTCTCTCCCTCCGAGCTTGTGGCGAGAGTGGATGCCATTTACCGCAGAGTCGCCATGAATAATACCCGTTCGGTCGCTCCTGCGGATGTGGTTGAAATGGGCGAATTTGCCCTTAACCTCCGTTCCCGTTCTCTTACCAAAAACGGCAGATTTGTGGAGCTGACACAGGTTGAATTTCAGATGATGGAATATTTCTTTGCCAATCCCGGTATTCCTCTTACCAGGACCGATATACTCACAAAGGTATGGGGCAACGAATATTTCGGTGAAGAAAAAATCGTTGACGTTAATATCAGACGACTGCGTATGAAAGTGGAGGATGAGCCCTCCGTTCCCAGACACCTGCTTACAATCTGGGGAGTCGGTTACAAATGGCAGGTATGATTCTTTAAGACAACGAAAGCGGGGTGAGGGCAATGAAATATATGAGCATTACAAAGCGCTGGTTTATCAACGTTGCGTCAATATTTTTTGCCATCCTTATCGCCGTTTCCGTTGCGGTCTTCTTCCTCGTCAAAGCTTATTATTACGGAGCTGCGGAGATGCAGGTAAAGGAGCTGAGCTACGGTGAGGTTTCCTCCATTTTCGGTCTTTACGGAGCCAAAAACAGCGGCTTTGAGGAAGCAGCACGCCAGTACGTTGACAATTACCAGAATAAGGACAAGCTTGCTGTGTGGACAATCAATAGCAAAGGCCGCGTGATAGTTTCCTCAAACGGCTTTACCATCCGTGAAGCGGTTGATATGCCCGACTATGAGGAGGCAATCTCCAATGAGGAGCACAGCGCCATGTGGGTCGGTAAGCTTCCGTCCGGCGAAAAGATTATGGCTTACACCTGCGCTTATTATTACGAAAACGGCACTCTTGCAGGTGCAATCAGATACATGGTTTCCATGGACGCGGTTGATGAGCAGCTCAGCGTGCTTGCGGCACTTATTATCATAATTTCCCTTTTTTGCTTTGCTGTCCTTTTCCTTTCGGGTATGGTCTTTGTCCGTTCAATCGTTAATCCCGTAAAGGACATCGGTGTTACCGCCAAAAAAATTGCGGGCGGTGACCTCAACGCAAGCATTGACAGTTATCCCTACAATGACGAAATCGGTGAGCTTTGCAATACCATCAACGATATGGCGGATAAGCTTTCCGAATCGGACAGATTAAAGAACGATTTCATTTCCACCGTTTCCCACGAGCTGCGTACTCCTCTTACCGCCATCAAGGGCTGGGGCGAGACCCTTCAGCAAATCGGTGACAGTGACCCGGGTATGACGAGCAGGGGAATGGATATCATCATCAGTGAATCCACCCGTCTTAATGAAATGGTTGAGGAGCTTCTTGACTTCTCAAGAATGAGCGGCGGCAGGATGAAGCTCAATAAAGAAAAAACAGATTACCTTGCAGAGCTTGATGAGGTCGTGTTCGCCTTCAGAGACAGGACTCTGCGTGAGGGCATTGAGATCAACTACAACGTTCCCGCAGACCCCGCACCGGGTGTGGCGGACCCCTCAAGACTCAGACAGGTATTTATCAATATTCTTGACAATGCGGTCAAATACTCCGAGCAGGGCGGCAAGATAAATATTTCCGCTCAGATAGGTACGGATTATCTTGAAATCACCATTGAGGATTCGGGCGTGGGTATTGCTCCTGAGGATTTGCCCCATGTCAAAGAAAAGTTCTATAAGGCAAATAACACCATCCGTGGCTCGGGTATCGGCCTTGCGGTATGTGACGAAATTATACGGCTTCATGACGGTCAGCTTGATATTGACAGCGTCTACGGTCAGGGTACCACGGTAAGGATTATCCTTCCTCTTGATGTAAACGGCAATTCAAAGGAGAATACGGAAAATGAGTAAAGAAAACTACGTTGCTGTCGGCGGTCAGGCGCTGATGGAGGGCATTATGATGCGCGGACCGAAAGGCACCGCAATGTCCTGCCGTCTTCCCGACGGTACTATTGATACGGAAATGAAGGAATTTACTTCCCTTCGCAAAAAATATAAGTTTTTCAATATCCCCATTATCAGAGGTGTTGTATCCTTCATAGAATCCATGATTATGGGCTATAAGCTTCTTATGGAATCGGCAGAAAAAACCTCTATGGATTTAGGTGACGAGCCCGCAGAGTCAAAGCTTGATAAATGGATTGAAGACCATTTCGGTCCAAAAATGATGGCGGTCATCGGTGCAATCGCTTCGGTACTCGGTATCGGACTTGCCTTCGTGCTTTTCTTCTGGATGCCCTCTTTCGTTTACGACCTTGTCAATAATAAGCTTTTTCCCGCAGTTGACCTTACGCGTTTCTGCGCGCTTATTGAGGGAATTATCAGAATCATCATCTTTGTGCTGTATATGTATCTCACGTCAAAGATGAAGGAAATTCACAGAGTATATATGTATCACGGTGCGGAGCATAAGACTATCTTCTGCTTTGAGCACGGTCATGAGCTTACTCCCGAAAATATCATGAAGGAAAAACGCTTCCATCCCAGGTGCGGTACAAGCTTCATCTTCGTTACCATCATTCTCAGTATTCTTATTTCTTCTCTTGTCGTGCTTATTTTTCCCGGCGTAAGAGAATCGAGAATAATCTGGATTTGTGTCAAGCTTCTTCTCCTTCCTCTCATTATGGGATTCGGCTTTGAATTCATTCAGCTTGCGGGCAAATATCCCAATAAATTCACAAAAGCTCTTTCAGCTCCCGGACTTCTTATGCAGAGAATTACCACGGCAGAGCCGGATGAAGCAATCTGCGAGGTCGCCATTGCCGCCATGCAGGCGTGCCTGAGCGGCGAAGCTCCGAAGAAGGAAGAGAAACAGCCCGAAGCGGAAACTGCCGAAGATACCGCCGAGGAAACCGTGCAGGAGCATAGCGATGACATACAGTGAAGCGCTGAAGTATTGCGGTGACTTTTTCAGAGATAACGGCGTTGAGAATTACGGCAACGAAAGCCGCTGGCTTCTTGAAAGTGTTGACGATTCCTACCTGCTGAAGCTTCGTGACGAAATGGATGAGGACGATGCGGCGGATTATTTCGCACTTGCCGACAGACGTGTCTGCGGTGAGCCGCTTCAATACCTTATCGGCAGCTGGGAATTTTACGGCAGGGAGTTTTACGTCGGTGAAGGCGTTCTCATTCCGAGACCCGAAACGGAAATGCTGGTTGACTTCGCTCTGGATTATCTCCGGGATAAACAAAATCCCGTGGTAATTGATTTGTGCGCCGGTACCGGCTGTATCGGTCTTACCGTAGCCGCCGAAAGGAAGGATGCAAAGGTAATCCTTCTTGAAAAGTATGAGGATGCCTTCGGGTATCTTCAGAGAAACAAAGACAGAATCGCTCCGCTCAATACGGAGCTTATCCGGGGAGATGTGCTTGGCGAAAATCTCACCCTTCCCGCGGCGGATTTGATTCTTTCAAATCCTCCGTATATCAAAAGCAATGAAATATCCGCTCTGCAAAAGGAAGTTCTTGCCGAGCCCCGTACCGCCCTTGACGGCGGAGAGGACGGGCTGATATTCTACCGCGCAATCAAAAAAATCCGCGGCCGTCTGGGTAATCCCGCCGCCGTCTTTGAGTGCGGTGAGGAGCAGGCAGAGGATATCATACGTATTTTCGGTACGGGATATTCTCTCAAAGACTTCAACGGCATTGACAGAGCAGTAATCATCAAAGGAGATTCAGATGATATTTGACTTGATCCGCAACGGATTTTCAACACAGACGCTCATCAATCTTTTTGTGCGTGTATTTACGGTGTTCTGTGTTCTTCCCATACACGAATTTGCCCATGCCTTCGTGGCTGACCGTCTCGGTGACGATACACCGCGTCTTAAGGGCA
Source organism: Acutalibacteraceae bacterium (assembly GCA_045598305.1). Classification (GTDB taxonomy): domain Bacteria; phylum Bacillota; class Clostridia; order Oscillospirales; family Acutalibacteraceae; genus CAG-177. Next base: position 64,266 of record JAZLLW010000043.1, on the reverse strand, counting down.
GACTTTCACTCAATCCTCTTGACCACCTTGATATATTCGGTGTGATTATGATTTTTCTCTGCGGCTTCGGTTACGCCAAGCCCGTGCCCGTAAATCCGCGTAATTTCAAAAATCGCAAGGTGGGTATGGCACTTACCGCGCTGGCAGGCCCTCTCTCCAATTTTATTATGGCGTTCTTCTTTGCGTTTATCGCCAATGCCGCCTTTATGGCATACGTGAGAAATCAGGATTCCACTCTGCTGAGCGTATCGTATATGTTCTTCTATTACGCGGCATCCATAAACGTTTGTCTTGCGCTTTTCAATCTTTTACCCATTATGCCTCTTGACGGCTCAAGACTGTTGAATCTAATCTTACCTGAAAAGTATTATTTTCGGATGATGAAATACGAGAGATATATTCTGATAGGTCTGTTCTTCTTTATGGTATCCGGTATTTTCAGCAGACCCTTCTCATCCTTGTGTGATATCGTCCTCGCCGGAATAATCAGAATCACCGCCCTTCCTCTCGGAGGCCTCGGTGCTTATCTGGCGGGAATCCTCAGCTGATAGGAGTATTTAAGTGGAAAAGGTACAGATACAATACAAGCTTGAAGTGTTTGAAGGCCCCATGGACCTGCTGCTTCAGCTAATAAGCAAAAAACAGGTCAGCATCAATGACGTACCCATTATGGAAATCATTGAGCAATACCTTGAATACGTAAAGGCACTTCAGGAGGATGACCTGGAAATATCCGGTGAATTTCTTGAAATGGCGGCCCGTCTTATTTACATCAAGACAGTTTCTCTTCTTCCCGTTCACGAGGAAGCGGAAAAGCTCGTTGAGGAGCTTCGTGGTGAGCTGATTGAATACCGCGACTGTAAGCTTGTGGCGGGCAAGCTCAGAGAATCCGGCAAGGGCTTTGACTATCTTTGCAGAGAGCCGGAGGAAATTGAGGTGGATATGACCTATACCCGTATCCACGAGCCGGTTGATTTATTCAAGGCATATATCGCCGCGGTGGGCAAGGGACTGCGTAAGCTTCCTCCTCCCGTTGAGGCGTTCAAGGGCATCGTAGCCCATAAGATAGTATCTGTTGCATCAAGAGTAAACGCCATCATTGACAGATTCAAAAAAGGAGACAGACACAAGTTTGACGATTTCTTTTCCGAATCCGAGTCAAGAAGCGAAATGGTCGCTACCTTCCTCGCATTGCTTGCGATGGTGAAGGCAAAGAGAATTTACGTTGACGGCGACCTTGATAATCCCGATATCGTACTGATGCAGGGCAGAGGGGAGGAATTGGAAATTGACGAATGACGAACTCAGAGCGGCGATAGAAGCCATACTTTTCGCTTCGGGTGAGCCGCTGGAGGTTACGAGAATAGCAGAGGCACTTGAAATAGACGTAGAAATGGTGCAGGCGTCTATGTTTGAAATCGGCGCCGCACTTGACAACAGAGGAAGCGGTATATGTCTTCTCAAGCTCGGCAACAAATATCAGCTCTGCTCCAGAGTTGAATATGCCCAGCAGATAAGAGACGTGCTTGACCTGAAAAAGAATATTCCTCTTTCAAATGCCGCACTTGAAGTGCTTGCGGTAGTAGCTTATAACCAGCCCGTTACCAAGGCGTACGTTGAGCAGATAAGAGGTGTTGACTGCTCCGGTGTAGTCAATACTCTTTGTCAGAAAGGGCTTCTTGAGGAGAGAGGACGGCTGGAGCTTCCCGGCAGACCTCTTCTTTACGGAACTACCCCGAATTTCCTCAGATGCTTCTGCCTTACCACCCTTGCAGACCTGCCTGAGCTTCCCGAAAAGATTGAGGACAGAGATATTCCCGATCCCGATGACGAAATCGACAGCACCCAGGGTGAGCAGATCCGCAGCTTCTTCCAGTCGGAAATTGACGAGGCGGTTGCGGAAACGGAAGACAGAAATTCCGGACAGTCAGATGAAGCAATCCCGAATGAAGACGAATGATAAGGAGGTGAACCGATGCTCGCATTAAAAATCATACTCGGCATCATTCTCTTCTTTATCCTCATTCTTTCGGTGAAGGTCCGCGTGACCGTTCATTCCGAAGACGGTGTTGATTTGAACGTCAGATGGTTATTTCTGAAGTTTAAGATTTTACCCAAGAAGGAAAAACCCGAAAAGAAGAAAAAAGACAAAAAGAAGAAAGAGAAGAAACCGAAAAAAGAAGACGAGACGGTCAGCGAACCCAAGCCCCCCAAGGAAAAGAAGGGTGACAATATATTTGTCCGCTTCTATAAGAATAACGGCGTTGAGGGTGTGGTTGACCTTCTCAAAAGACTTGCCGAAGTCCTTAAAACCGGCTTCGTAAACGTTGCCCGTTCATTTACCGTTGAAGAGCTTTATATCTCTCTTTTGGTAGGTGCAGGTGACAGCGCGGCTACCGCAGACAAATACGGTAAGACCTGCGCCGCGGTATTCCCCGCAATGGGAGTTATCACAAGCAAGCTGAAGGTTAAAAAGTACAGCGTTGACGTTAACCCCGATTTCGTATACGGCGGCAGCAACGCAAGGGTACACGCTCAGCTTTCCGTTGTTCCCAGACGGCTCATAAATTCGTTCATCGGTATGGGTGTTCGTCTGGTATTCAAAGTGGCAATAAAATTCCTTAAAGGCTCAAAGGCAAAAAAGCCCGAAGCACAGAAGGAAGAAAATAAAAATTCTAATTGAAAGGTGTAATTAAAAATGAAAGAACAGTCAGCATCAGGCATTCTCGGCACATCAATTGATAAGATCAAGGATCTTGTAGACGTCAGCACTATTATCGGCGAGCCCATCAGAATTTCCGATACTCTCCAGATTATCCCCGTTTCAAAGGTAACCTACGGCTTTGCTTCGGGCGGCAGCGACTTCCCCTCAAAGAATAATCAGGAACTCTTCGGCGGTGGCGGCGGAGCAGGCGTTACCATTTCTCCCGTTGCTTTCCTTGTAGTCAATAACGGCAGCGTTTCCGTTAAATACATCAATGCAGCCGAGGGCTCGGTTGAAAGAGTTATCGGTATGGTACCCGACATCGTTGACAAGGCAAGCGACGTTATCGCTCAGCTCAAGAATAAGGACACTACCGTTGACACGGCCATTGAAAATTATCTTGACGAAAATAAGCCGGATGCCGAATAATTTTCCGAGGTAACCGTTTTGGCAGAAAAAATCAGATTACAGAAATTCCTTGCCGAGGCGGGCGTGGCTTCAAGGAGAAAATCCGAAGAGCTTATCGCCGCCGGCAAGGTCAGAGTAAATAACAAACCCGCAAAAATCGGTGACAGCGTTGACCCTTCGACCGATACCGTTACGGTTTACGGCAAAAGGGTGACCAGGAGCAATAATCTTTATTACATCCTGCTCAACAAACCCAGAGGATACGTCACGACCATGGATGACGACCTGGGGCGCAAGTGCGTTACCGAGCTTGTGAGCGACATCAAAGAGAGAATCTATCCCGTCGGCCGCCTTGACAGAGTATCCGAGGGTGCGCTTCTCATGACTAATGACGGTGCTTTTGCCAATGCAATGATGCACCCCTCTCACCACGTTCCCAAGACCTACCGCGTTACGGTGCGTGCAGAGGTTACAAAGTCGCAGGTTGAGAAGCTTTCTTCGGGAATCGAGCTTGACGGCAGGATGACTGCACCCGCAGAGGTCCACGTCATTGACAAGGCGGAGGACAGGTCCGTTCTTGAGATAGTGCTTTACGAGGGCAGGAACAGACAGATACGCCGTATGTGCGAATCGCTTGAGCTTGAGGTTATCCGCCTTAAGAGAATCGCCGTGGGCAACGTCCGTCTGGGAACTCTCCCCGTGGGTAAATACCGTGACCTTACGGAGAAGGAGATTCATTCTCTTCTCGTAATGTCCGGAGCAGTAAAGGAGCAGGACTGATGGTTAGCTTCAAACCCTGCAATGAAACGAGCGGCGGTGCCTCATATACCGCCCGCAACGAAAATTCCGAAGAGCTCGGCAGCTGCAGCTTTGAATATGCCGGCTTTGAAATGAGATTCACCTCGGTATCCTGCGATGACGATATGATTCGTGAGGGACTTGCCCGCAGTGCAATGAACTACTGTGCCAACAGAGGCGCATACGTTTGTTATCTCGGTGCGGATATGCTGTCCCCCGCATTCATCCGTCTTGGCTTTACAAAGGATAATCTGACGGTGGAAATACCCGATGCACTGGCATCGACCTGCTGTGCATGCAAAGAAAAAGGTGATACCGATGATTAAGAGCATGACCGGATACGGCAGAAGTCAGAATGTCGTTGACGGTATGAATATTACAGTAGAGGTAAAAAGCGTCAATCACAGATACTTTGAGTTTTCATCAAAGCTTCCCCGTAACTACGGCTTCCTTGACGAGAAGCTCAAAAGCTTCTTTATGGGTAAACTCACGAGGGGCAAGATGGAATGCTATGTTACCGTTGAATCCGTTGAGGAGCCCGATATCATAGTTGAGGTAAATCATCCTCTGATAAAAAGCTATCTGGATGCTTATAAATCCATTTCCGAAACCTATTCGCTTGAAAATGATGTGAAGGTTACGGATATTGTCAAAGCACCCGACGTGCTTATGATAAGGAAGCAGGCAGCCGATGAAGACAGAATCTGGGCTGCCGTTAAGGAGGTCGCCGCCGACGCGCTTTCAAAATTCATTGAAATGCGTGAGATTGAAGGCAGCCGCCTTAAAGACGACGTTGACTCGCGCCTTGATTTCATCCTCGGATGTGTTGAAAAGGTTGAAGAGCGTTCACCCGAAACGGTTAAGGAGTATAACGAAAAACTCCTTGCCCGTCTTACCGAAATGCTCGGTGACGTTCACATTGAGGAGTCAAGGATATTGACCGAAGCCGCAATATTTGCGGATAAGATTGCCGTTGCGGAGGAAACCGTAAGACTTCGCAGTCACGTTGACCAGATGAGAGCTTATCTGGCATCCGATGAAGCAACGGGCAAAAAGATGGATTTCCTCGTTCAGGAAATGAACAGGGAAGCCAATACGATCGGCTCCAAGGGCAACGACGTTCAGATTGCCCGAATAGTGGTCGACATCAAAGCGGAAATAGAAAAAATCCGTGAACAGATTCAGAATATAGAGTAAGGTGTAGATATGAAACTGATTAACATCGGCTTCGGTAATATGGTAAATGCCTCCCGTATAGTTGCCATAATCAGCCCCGAATCCGCTCCCGGCAAACGAATTGTTCAGGAGAGCAAGGAAAAGGGAATACTTATTGATGCGACTCACGGCAGACGCACCAGAGCAATTATTATCACAGACAGTGATCACGTTGTTCTCTCATACCTTCAGAGTGAAACTCTGGCAAACCGTATGTTTGATGATCAGCAAATCAGTGAGGAGGATGAAGATGACGGATAAGAAAGGCGTGCTTATAGTATTATCCGGACCTTCCGGCTGCGGTAAGGATACACTGCTGAGCAAGCTTACACAAAAGAACGACGACGTAAAGGTGTCTATCTCAATGACCACCCGTTCTCCCAGAGGTCAGGAGATTGACGGCGTTGACTATTATTTTGTTTCCGCCGAATATTTTGAAAGAAAAATAGACGGCGGAGAAATGCTTGAATACGCCAATTATGCAGGCAATTATTACGGAACTCCCAAAGCCCCCGTTGACGAAATGCTGGGCAGAGGCGTAAGTGTAATCCTTGAAATAGAGGTACAGGGTGCGGAAAAAATCAGAAAGGCATATCCCGATGCTGTTACCGTATTCCTTATGCCTCCGTCACTTGCTTCTCTTGAAAAGAGACTCCGTTCCAGAGGAACAGAGGACGAAGAAACCATTTCCCACCGTCTTTTCATCGCCGAGCAGGAAATCCGCCGCGCAGGTGAATATGATTACGTTGTGGTCAACGATGACCTTGACGAAGCGGTTGCGGATTTTGAAACGGTAATCAACGCTGAAAAAATGCGTTTGACAAGAAATAAAAATATTATCAGCGAGGTAATCAATAATGTTTAATCCCGATTTAAGCGGTGTCCTTAAGGACCATGTAAGCCGTTATTCACTTGTTACCGCCACGGCAGGCAGAGCAAGAGAAATTGCAGAAGAAGCAAAGGAAAACGGCGAAATCATTACGGAAAAGCCCGTAAGTCTGGCACTTGACCAGATTCTTGCAGGGGACTATGAAATTGTAGAACCCGAAGAAATCAGAAACATCTAAGGAAGTGATTAAGTGAAATATGCAAAGGTTGCCGTTGAAGCGGCCAATTATTCCTTTGACATGGAGTTCACTTATTCAATTCCCCGGGAGCTTGAGGCAATCGCTCAGCCCGGCTGTCGTGTGACCGTACCCTTCGGAAACGGCAACAGAAAGTCTCTCGGCATTATTTTTGAACTGACGGATGAATGTGAGGCAAAGAGAATCAAAAAAATCACCGAGGTAAAGGATGAAAGTCCTCTCCTTAACGATGAAATGATACGTCTTGCCCGTTTTATATCGGAGAGGACCTTCTGCACTCTCTATGAGGCGGCAAAGTCCATGCTTCCCGCAGGTATCAATTACCGTATAGTGAAGTATTATGCCGCCAATCCCGAGGCAGATGAGTCAAGAATTGAAAATCTTGTGGGAGGGGAAAAGGAAATCTTTGATTTTCTTCTTTCCAGGGGTGAATTTGTCAGAGAAGACCTGATATATTCAAACCTTTCAATGAAAGGGGATACTTCTTTTATTGAAGCTCTGCTCAGAAAAAAACTCATTCTGCTTCAATCCGATGCCGTCAAAAACCTCGGCGTCCTTACCGCAAAAATGGTAAGACCCGCCGAAAATGCAGACGAGGGAAAGAAACTGAGCAAAAAGCAGCAGGAAACCCTTGATATCCTTAAAGATGCAGGTGCCGCCACCGTGCGGGAGCTGTGTTACTTTACGGGATATACTCCCGCGGTGGTCAACGCCCTTGTAAAGAACGGCTTTGCCGAGTTTTATGAGTGCGAGGTTGACTATTTTGCCGGTATGAAGGATGATGCCGGCATGAGAACTGCCGTTTCTCTTACGGAGGAACAGCAGAAGGCAAAGGACAAGCTCAGCTCCTTTGTCCGAGAAAAAAAGAGATGCACGGCATTGCTTTACGGTGTAACGGGAAGCGGAAAGACCTCCGTCTATATGAGCTTAATGGACGATGTTATCGATTCCGGCAGGTCTGTTTTACTACTTGTTCCCGAAATAGGACTTACACCGCAGGCACTGGGCATTTTCTGTAAAAGATACGGCAAAAGCGTTGCGGTTTTCCATTCCGCCCTTTCTGTCAGAGAGAGAAGCGAGCAGTGGAAACGCGTCAAACGGGGCGAATGCAGCGTGGTGATCGGTACGAGAAGTGCCGTCTTTGCCCCGCTTACAAACCTCGGTCTTATTATCATTGACGAAGAGCAGGAGCATACGTATAAATCCGAGCAGACTCCGAGATACGATGCCGAGGATGTGGCAAAGTTCAGGTCTGCGTTCAACGAATGTCCCCTTGTCCTCGCATCGGCAACCCCCAGGGTTGAAAGCTACGCAAAAGCCCTCAAGGGCAGATACGAGCTTTGCCGTCTCACGTCACGGTACGGAAACGCAGTCATGCCGGATGTACTTACCGTTGATATGAGAACGGCTGAAAAAATGTCGGTATGTACCGAAATCAGCAGGGAACTTTACGATTCACTCAAAGCAAACCTTGAGTCGGGCAAGCAGTCCATTCTGCTTATTAATCGGCGCGGTTATAATACCTTTGCGGTCTGCGATGCCTGCAGTCAGGTCATTACCTGCCCGAATTGCAATATTTCAATGACCTATCATTCCGCAAATAACCGCTTGCTGTGTCATTACTGCGGGTATTCAATGCCCTTCACGTGCGAATGCCCCGAATGTCACGAACAGTCGGTAAGATATGCGGGCTTCGGTACTCAGAAAATACAGGATGAACTGAATCTTCTTTTTCCCGAAGCAAGAATCCTGCGAATGGATGCGGATACAACCACCGCCAAGGATTCTCACGGCAGGTTCTTCGGTGCTTTTGAAAAGGGTGACTATGATATTCTCATAGGTACTCAGATGGTAGCCAAAGGGCTTGACTTTCCCAACGTAACGCTGGTTGGAGTTATCTCCGTTGACCAGCAGCTCTATAATGACGATTTCAGATCCCTTGAAAAAACCTTTTCCCTTCTCACGCAGGTCGTGGGCAGAAGCGGAAGGGGAGACAGCAGGGGAAAGGCGATTATCCAGACTCTGACTCCCGAAAATGAAATCATAAGAATTGCCGCAAAGCAGGATTACGATGAATTTTTCAACACGGAAATCAGAATCAGGAAGGCAATGAAGTACCCTCCGTTCTGCGACCTTTTCGTTCTCGGTCTGGCGGGTATGAATGAGGCGGCTGTCCATATTGCCGCCAACAATATCCTGGAGCTTATCAGAAAGCTTGCGGGGGAAAAATATAAAGACGAAAAATTACAGGTCCTCGGGCCCGTACCCGCAAGGGTATCAAAGCTCGGAGGAAAATTCCGATATAGAATAATTATCAAGTGTATCAATTCCGCTTCATTCAGAGCGATGATGTGCGAAATATTAAAGGAAACCGGTTCCTCACCTTCGTTTAAGAACGTCACCGTTTACGGTGATATGAATCCGGATTCCGTACTTTGAGGTAATAAAATGGCAATCAGAAATATCGTTCAAAAGGATGACGAGATCCTTCGTAAAAAATCAAGACCCGTTGAGAAATTTGATGCCCGTCTGTGGACTCTTCTCGACGATATGAAAGAAACAATGTATCTTGCAAACGGGGTCGGTCTCGCCGCCGTGCAGGTCGGTATCCTCAGAAGAGTTGTCGTTATGGACTGCTCGGAGGATAAGAGCGGATACATTGAGCTTATAAATCCCGAAATAACAGAGGTTGAGGGTGAACAGTTTGAGCAGGAGGGCTGTCTCTCCTTCCCCGGAGAATACGGTGTGACCTGCCGTCCCGCAACCGTTAAAGTAAAGGCGCAGGACAGAAACGGTAAGTGGTGTGTTTATAAGGGAACGGAGCTTCGTGCCCGCTGCTTCTGTCACGAAATCGATCACCTTGACGGTGTATGCTTTATTGATAAGCTTGTTAAAAATCCCGAAGATTATCTGAATAAATCAGATGCATCCGCAGAGAAAACAGGTGACTGATATGAAATTTGCTTTTATGGGAACTCCCGATTTTGCAGTTCCCTGCCTTCAGAAGCTCATTGATACGGGCAGAGAAATCACGGGCGTTTTTACTCAGCCCGATAAGCCCAAGGGAAGACACGGTACTCTCACTCCGCCTCCCGTAAAGGAGCTTGCCCTCAGTCATAATCTTCCCGTTTATCAGCCGACTAAGATGAAAGACGGCACCGCCCTTGAAATGGTTAAGCAGGCGGACCCGGACCTCATTATCGTTGTTGCATACGGCAAGATTCTTCCCAAGGAGATACTTGACTATCCGAAATACGGATGTATCAATATCCACGCTTCACTTCTTCCCTCTCTTCGTGGAGCCGCCCCGATACAGTGGGCTGTTCTCAACGGCTGTAAAAAAACGGGAGTTACCTCAATGCAGATGGACGAGGGACTTGATACCGGCGATATGCTGATAACAAGAGAAGTTGAAATAGGCGAAAATATGAATGCGGAGGAGCTGTTCGATATTCTTTCCTCTTTGGGCGCGCAGGTAATGGATGAAACGATCAATGCTGCTTTAGCGGGTGAACTTCATCCTGTTGCTCAGAATCACGCTGAATTTACCTATGCGCCGATGCTTTCAAAGGAAGATTCTCCCATTGACTGGAATATGACTGCTCAGCAGGTACATAACCGTATCAGAGGGCTCTATTCCTGGCCCTGCGCTACGGCGGTTATGGATGGCAAAACATTCAAGATTCAGAAGAGCGTTCTTTGTGATAAAAAGGGAACGTTTCCCGGTGAAATTATTGAAAAAGAAAAAAGGATCGTTGTTGCCTGCGGTGACCTGAATACGGTGGAGATTCTTCAGCTTCAGGCAGAAAATAAAAAATCAATGCCTGCGGAGGATTTCCTTAGGGGCAATAAAATCACCGCAGACAGATTTGAGTAATATCCGAATACGTAAGACGGAGGTGAGGATATGCCGCTTTACTACACAGATATCTGGTATTTTATTCTCGTTATTCCCGCGTTGATAATTGCGATGGTAGCCCAGTCAAGGGTTAAATCAACTTACAAAAAGTTTTCGTCCGTTCTTAATTCAAGGGGGATTACCGGCGCGATGGCAGCTCAGATGGTGCTTTCCTTTTACGGAATTGCCGACGTCATGATTCAGCCCATTGCCGGCTCCCTTACGGATAACTATAATCCCACTAAAAAGGTAATTTCTCTTTCCGAGGGCGTATACAACAGCAGCTCGGTTGCCGCTGTCGGTATTGCCTGCCACGAAGCAGGTCACGCTGCCCAGCACGCAGAGAATTATCTGCCCAATCAGATAAGGACCAAGCTTGTTCCGATATGCAATATCGGCTCGACAATCGGTTTGCCGGTTGCGATTCTCGGTGTAATTCTGGGATTGACAAATGTCATTTATATCGGTCTGGCACTTTACGGACTTGTATTCCTTTTCTCTCTTGTCACTCTTCCCGTTGAATTCAACGCGAGTATGAGAGCGATAAGGGTAATTGAAGAAACGGGTATGCTTTACGGCGAGGAAGTGGATTCCGCCAAAAAGGTACTCAAAACGGCGGCAATGACCTATGTCGCGTCAATGCTTACCGCATTGGCAAACCTTCTGAGATTTGTCATCAGATTCTTAGGCAGCAGCAAACGAAGATAAGGAGATCCCCATGAAAAGCGCACGGCAGACAGCATTTGAAGCATTACTTAAAATTATGAAGGACGGAGCATATTCAAACCTTTTGATTGACAGTATGCTAAAAGATAATCCGGACCTTGACGAAAGAGACAAAGCGTTCGTCAGCAATCTTGTTTACGGTTCCCTTGACAGACTCATTCTCATTGACTATAACCTGAGTCTGTACCTCAACCAGCCGTCAAAAAAGCTGAAGCCGGAGCTTCATACGGTGCTTGTTCTGGGCGCGTATCAGATTCTCTTTATGGATAAAGTCCCCGACCACGCGGCGGTCAGCGAGAGCGTTCAGCTTGCAAAGGTAAATAAATCATCCTTTGCGGCTTCCCTCGTAAACGCCGTATTGAGAAGAGTAGCGGATAATGGTCTTAAGTATCCCGAAGCGCAGGAGGGCTCTGCGGAGTATCTTTCAATCAGATATTCCTGCCCCGAGTGGATTACCGAGCTGTGGGTAAATTCTTATGGTTACGAAAACGCAAAGGGTATATGCGAAAAGGCGCTTGAGCCCGCACCCGTGACCGTCCGGGTAAATACGACTAAAATTACTCCCGAGGAGCTTATATGGAAATTTGCGGAGGAGGGTGTTATCGCCGAAAAGACTCCCGTGGTCGAGAATGCCCTTATTCTTACCTCCCCGGGTCAGATAGATAAGCTTGAATCATTCAACAGCGGTCTGTTTCACGTTCAGGATTTATCCTCACAGCTTTGCTGTAAGGCGGTAAATCCCGATGAAAACGACGTGGTATTTGATATGTGTGCCGCTCCCGGCGGCAAGACCTTTACCATGGCTGAAATAATGAACGGCAAGGGCAGAATCAAATCCTTTGACGTTTATCAGTCAAGGGTTGACCTGATAAAAAACGGTGCCGCCCGTCTCGGTCTTGAAAACGTCAGCGCGTTTTTCTCGGATGCCACCGAATATAACGGCAACTACGGATTTGCGGATAAGGTTCTTTGCGACGTTCCCTGCTCGGGTCTGGGTATTATCAGACGCAAGCCGGAAATCAGATTCAAAAATAAGAGCGAGATAGATAAAATCCCCGCTATTCAGTATAAAATCCTCTGCAATGCGATTAAGTACCTCAAACCCGACGGCAGAATTATTTATTCCACCTGCACTCTTAATCCCGCAGAGAACGAGGAGGTCTGTGACAGATTCCTCCGTGAGCATCCCGATTTTGCCGTTGCGGAGTATCTTCCCGATGTTCCCAGACATTCTGAGGATGAAAAATATATGACATTTATGCCCCACTTACATTCCACAGACGGATTTTTCGTGGCGGTATTTGAACGTAAAGGATAATAAATCAGATGGATATTCTTTCAATGACTCTTGACGAAATGACGGAGTCCTTCAAGGAAAATTCAATACAGAGCTTTCGCGCAAAGCAGGTATACGAGTGGTTTCATAAGCATCAGGTGCTTGACTATGACGAAATGACCAATCTTTCAAAATCCCTGCGGGATGAGCTGAAAGAAAAGATGCCCATTGTCTGCTGCTCCTATGTCGGTAAGCAGGTGGCGTCAGACGGTACCGTCAAGATGCTTTACTCCCTGCCGGACGGTGACTATGTTGAGTGTGTGGTCATGAAATACAAATACGGCTACACTATCTGCGTTTCGTCCCAGGTCGGCTGCCGTATGGGCTGTGCCTTCTGCGCATCTACTCTCGGCGGCTTCAAGCGATGTCTTACCGCAGGCGAAATTCTCTCGCAGGTGTATATTGCACAGAGGGAAATAGGCGAGCGGATATCCCATATCGTGCTTATGGGTATGGGCGAGCCCCTTGATAACTTTGACAATGTAATGCGATTTATTACTCTTGTTACAGACGAAAAGGGAATCAACCTTTCTATGAGGAATATTTCCCTTTCAACCTGCGGACTTGTGCCGAAAATAAGAGAACTGCTGAATAAACACCTTCAGCTTACTCTTTCCGTTTCGCTCCACGCACCGAATAATGAAATCCGCAGTAAAATAATGCCCGTAAACAAACGGTATCATATTGAGGAGCTTCTTGATATGTGCCGCGAATATACAAAAGAAACCTCAAGGCGTGTATCCTTTGAGTATTCCATGATATCGGGGCTTAACGATACCGATGAATGCGCACTGGAGCTTGCCCGACGACTGAAAGGAATGCTTTGCCACGTCAATCTCATTCCCATCAACGAGGTAGAGGAAAGTCCCTTCAAGCCGAGCAGCCCCGAAAGGGTAAAGAGGTTTTCACAGATTCTTGAAAAAAACGGTATTACCGCAACCGTCAGACGAAAGCTGGGCTCGGATATTGACGCATCCTGCGGTCAGCTTCGCCTGAAACAGAATAAAGGAAAGGGGGATTTGTCATCATGATACTTGCGGCAAAGACAGACCGCGGTCTTATAAGGGATAATAACCAGGATTCGTATTCCTTCGGTGAGCTTACAACCGGTGCCTGCTACGCCATCGTCTGTGACGGTATGGGCGGTGCGGCTGAGGGAGCTACCGCTTCCCGTGAGTGCGCGAGGATAGTCCGTGAAAGAATTACAAGCGGCTATCATGACGGTATGAGTGATATTTCAATCAAATCCCTTCTGTATTCCGCGGTTGAGTATGCAAATAAATACATCTATTCCCTTTCTCTTTCGGATGAAAGGTATGAGGGAATGGGCACTACCGTTGTGGCTTCGGTTATTACAGACGGCTTTATCTATATCGTTCACGCCGGAGACAGCAGAGCTTATCTCATTAACCCCGAAGAGAACAGAATTACACAGCTTACCCGTGACCACTCGGTGGTCCAAAAAATGATAGAGGATGGCGAAATAACAGAGAAGGAAGCAATAAATCATCCCAAGAAAAACCTTATTACAAGGGCAATCGGTGTTGAAAACACGGTAAGGGCTGATTTCTGTCAGGAGGATGTTTCTCCCGGAGATATGCTTCTTATCTGTACAGACGGACTTTCAAATTATCTGACGGCGGATGAAATACTTCAGACTGCCTCAGACAGATACTGTGAAGAATGCATTAACGAGCTTGTCGGGATGGCGCTCAGAAAAGGCGGAAGCGATAACGTAACCGCCGTTGCAGTAAAAATATGAAAAGGAGATAAATTAGCAAATGGATAACTATACCGGAAAAAGACTTGACGGCCGCTACGAGATTCAGGAAGTAATCGGCGTAGGCGGTATGGCAGTTGTATATAAAGCATACGACAATGTTGACGACAGAATCGTTGCAGTCAAAATCTTAAAGGATGAATTTCTTGCAAACGAGGAATTCCGCCGCAGATTCAAAAATGAGTCAAAGGCGATTTCCCTGCTTTCGCATCCCAACATAGTAAAGGTTTATAACGTTAATTACGGTGACAGACTTCAGTACATCGTAATGGAATACGTTGAGGGCATTACTCTCAAAGAGTATATTGAGCAGCAGGGACATCTGGGTGTAAAGGAAACGGTCCATTTTACCATGCAGATTCTCCGCGCCCTTCAGCATGCTCACGATAAGGGCATTATCCACAGAGATATCAAGCCCCAGAATATTCTTTTGCTCTCAAACGGCACGATAAAGGTTACCGACTTCGGTATTGCAAGATTCAGCTACAGCGATACCAAGACGATGACGGATTCGGCAATCGGCTCCGTTCATTATATCAGCCCCGAGCAGGCGAGAGGTCTTCCCATTGATGAGAGGACGGATATCTATTCCATCGGCGTTGCAATGTATGAAATGCTGACGGGCAGAGTGCCCTTCGTTTCAGATAACAGCGTTTCCGTTGCCCTTATGCAGCTTCAGAATGACCCCAGGAGCATCAGGGAAATCAATCCCAATATTCCCGTGGGCCTTGAGCAGATAGTTATGAGAGCCATGGAAAAGGATACCAAATCAAGATATCAGACCGCATCCGAAATGCTTCTTGATATTGAAGAATTCAAGAGAAATCCCGGTATGCGTTTCCAGCAGCAGAAATACTTTGTTGATAACGAGCCCACACGGCTTTCACCTGCCGTAGGCAGCGGTGCTTATTCAAAGCAGCCCGCGGTTTCATCGCCTACCGTTGTTGTACCCGCCGTTCCCGCAGCTCCCGCCGCAGCTGCTCCCGCCGTTCCCAAAGTGCCCAAGAAGCAGCCCAAGCCCGAGCAGGATGATGATTATGATTATGAGGAAGCAAATAAGGGCAAAATCGGCTTCGTTATTGCCGGCGTACTTATCGGACTTATCGTTGTCGGCGTTATCGCATTTACGGGTCTTTACTTCTTTGCTCCCGAAATGCTTGAAAAGCTCCCCATCAGTTCCTTTGCTTCATCTTCAAGAGTACCTCAGCTTGTCGGACTTAATTACTCAAACGATATCAAGGATAATGAAAAATACAATAAATATAAGATAGTCGTAGAGTATGAGAATACAAAGAATCAGGACGAAATCGGTGTTATTCTCAGACAGGAGCCCGAAGACGGTAAGAAGTTTGAAGGCAATAAAAAGGAAATCAAGATATTCGTCGGTGCCCAGAAGGTCGTTATCCCCGACGTCGTCAATATGAACTGGTCCAGCGCCGAGGATATGCTCAAGAATATGGGACTGGTCGTTAATAAGATTGAGGAGCCTAATCTTTCCGTTGAATTCGGTACCGTTACAAGGACCAATCCTCCCGAGGGTACCGAGGTTGACAGGGGCTCAACCGTTCACATCTATTATGCGACCGACTCAAGCTATAAGGAAGTTCCCTACCTCGTCGGTATGGATGTGAATATCGCCAAGCAGAGAGTTGAATCCCTTGACCTCAAGCTTGAAGAGCCCTACGAAGAGGAAGACAGCGACAAGCCCAAGGGTGAGATTATCGCTCAGGCAGAAACCAAGGGCACAAAGGTACCTCCCGGAACTAAGATTCACGTTACCGTCAGTACCGGTATCGCTCCCGAAAACAAGGTAACGCTCAGTATCGTTCTTCCCTCTCTCGGTAAGGAAGAATACTGCGTAATCTACGTTGACGGCGAGTCGAAATTCAGACAGTCCATCCTTATGGACGGCTCATCGCACAAGTTTGAAATTGAAGGCGAGGGCGATGAAGCATCCGTCAAGGTACATATTGACGGCGATGAATACTATACCTGCACCGTAGACTTTGCCGAGGAAGAGCCTGTTATTTCGAATCAGAAATACACCTCCACCGGTTCAGCCGCCCGTCCCGTTTCCCTTACAAGCGTAGTGGGTCAGGGTGCCGTAACCGCAAAGGAAAGTCTTGTTTCAAAGGGAATCAGAAGTGAGAATATCATAATCAACTATGTTGCAGTTGAAGATCCCGCCATGGACGGTAAGGTAATTATGATGAATCCCGCTCCTTCAAGCTCCGTTGTATACAATGAAAATACAAAAATCACTCTGACCGTAGGCCAGTTTGAGGGTGTCTGATGGCTAAAGAAAAAGGTATTATTATAAAAGGAATCGGCGGCTTCTACTATGTGGAAGCTGCCGATGGCGAAATATACGAATGTAAAGCAAAGGGCATTTTCCGTAAGGAAGGCATAAAGCCCCTTCCCGGTGACAGAGTAACGATTTCCGTTAATGATAAAGCAGAGAATACCATTGACGAAATTGAAGAGAGGAAAAGTCTTATGACCAGACCTCCGGTAGCAAACGTCGACCGTCTTTTCATCGTTTCCTCCACGACCGAGCCGGCTCCCGTGCTTTTTATTATTGATAAGCTTACTGCTCTTGCGGTGGATAAGGATATTGAGCCCGTCGTAGTGTTTACAAAGTGCGACCTTACTCCCGGTGAAGAGTATGCGGAAATCTACCGTAAGGTGGGCATAAAGGCATACTGTGTTTCGGGTAAAACGGGTGAAGGCACCAAAGAGGTGGAAAAAGAATTTGAGGGTCATATCTGTGCCCTCTGCGGAAATTCAGGCGTAGGCAAATCCTCGCTTCTGAATGCGATTTTTCCCGACCTTGACCTCAAAACCGCCGAAATCAGCGAGAAACTGGGCAGAGGCCGTCATACGACCAGACACAGCGAGCTGTTCAAAGTCAAGGGAGGATACGTTGCGGATACTCCCGGCTTTGCATCCATTGTCTCCGAGGACAGCGAATATATCATCAAGGAAAACCTGCCGTTTGCTTTTCCCGAATTTCAGCAGTATCTCGGCACCTGCAAGTTTTCAACCTGCCTTCACATGAAGGATAAGGGCTGTAAAATCATTGAAGCCGTGGAGCAGGGAATTATACCGAAATCACGGCATGAAAGCTACTGTATGATGATGGAAGGTGTCAAGGATATTGCCGATTGGCAGCTTAAATAAACTATTTCGCTTGATTGTTTTAGTGAAAACCAGCCAAAACAGAATATAGAGTATAACGAAAAGGCACTTATCAAACGGTAAGTGCCTTTTTTGTTACGTTGACTTTTTTATTCCGTCTATGACGGGTTTATTTTATGCTTCGGGGCAGTGGTTTGTAGCTACGATGTTGATTCCTGTACCGCAAACATTTTCAACAAGTACATCACCGAGCTTTACGGGAGCTTTTGCACTTGCCTTGTTGATTTCTGCCATGCAGTCAAAGATTTTTTCCTTGGGGAGAGGACCTGCCGACTTGCAGGGTACAACGTTGTGTACGCCGCCGTCTACCTTAACGGTTGTTGCAAGACTTCTCTGGGGATGGGTAACTTCGTTCTTTGCATAGAGTTCACCGCGCTTGCAGGTGTTGCCTGATACGCTGATGACTTCGTTGTTATCGTTGAGCTCTACGGTGATTCCGCAACCCATGGGGCATGTTACGCAAGTAATATTTTTAGTCATATTCTCAGGCCTCCACAGTTATTTCAATTACGCCGTCTTTGGAGAAGGACTTAAGCATATCGTTCTTGATGAGAACGTTCTCCATTTCGCCCGGAGCGAGACGGGGTCTCTTGCGGCTGATGATTTCCTGACCGTTATATGTTACCTTAACGGTTGCGTTCTTGAATGATGAGCCGACTCTGAAGAAGAGCTTGACGTCACCTTCGTTCTTGATGTTGACCTTCTGGGGAACGATGTAGCGAACTGCACCGACACCCTTCGTGGTGATGTATTCAGCTTCTGCCTTCTGACCGAGAACGTACTTTGCAGCACCTTCACCGGCAATCTGACTTTCCTGAGTTACGAAGTCAACCAGGTCATGTACGTGAAGAACGTTGCCGCATGCGAAAACGCCCTTGTGGTCTGTTTCTCTGTATTCGTCAACGATGGCACCGCTTGTTACTCTGTCAAGAGAAATGCCGACGTTCTTGGTAAGCTCGTTTTCGGGGATAAGACCTACCGAAAGCAGGAGGGTATCGCATTCGATATCTCTTTCCGTTCCGGGAATGGGTCTGCGGTTTTCGTCAACGGAAGCGATTGTAACGCCCGTTACTCTGTCCTTACCCTTGATGTCAATAACGGTTGTGCTCAGGTAAAGAGGAATGTTGAAGTCGTCAAGGCACTGAACGATGTTTCTTGTAAGACCGCTGGAGTAGGGCATAAGCTCGCATACGCATTCAACCTTTGCACCTTCAAGGGTCATACGTCTTGCCATGATAAGACCGATATCTCCGGAGCCGAGGATAACGACCTTCTTGCCGGGCATATAGCCGTCAATGTTGACGTATTTCTGAGCAGTACCTGCGCTCATAACGCCGCTGGCTCTCGTGCCTGCGATGTTGAGAGCACCTCTGGGTCTCTCTCTGCAGCCCATTGCAAGGATAACTGCCTTTGCCTGGATTTCAAGCAGACCGTCGGTCTTGTTTACTGCGTATACCTTGTTGTCTTCGGTAACCTGAAGAGCCATGGTATCGGTTTTATATTCGATTTTCTGCTCGAATACCTGCTGAATGAATCTGTCTGCATATTCGGGACCGGAAAGCTCTTCGCCGAAATACTGAAGACCGAAGCCCGTGTGAATGCACTGCTCAAGGATACCGCCGAGAGTTTCGGCTCTTTCAAGAATGAGGATACTGTCAACGCCGCATTCTTTTGCTTTGAGTGCTGCAGCCATACCTGCGGGGCCGCCGCCGATTACTACTATATCATAATTAAGCATGTCAGTTCCTCCTTACTTTGTTCTTTCATAAAGAATCTTTGAATCGCCGCCGAACTTGGTGATCTGATTGATTTCAACGCCAAGCTCTCTTGCAAGCAGTTCAACTACCTTTGAGCCGCAGAAGCCGCCCTGGCAGCGTCCCATGCCTGCTCTTGTTCTTCTCTTAACGCCGTCAATGTCTCTTGCACCCGCGGGAGCGTGGATAGCGTCAAGAATTTCACCCTCTGTGATTGTCTCACAGCGGCAGATGATTCTGCCGTAAGCGGGATTCTTTGCGATAAGAGCTTTACGTTCTTCGTTGCTCATGTGTCTGAATCTTACGGGCTCTTCTCTTACGGGGTTGAAATCTGCCTTTTCCTCGGCGTCAATGATGCCGAGAACGATGTCCTTTACGTAAATGGCAATGGCGGGAGCGGATGAAAGACCGGGAGATTCAATGCCTGCAACGTTGATGAATTTATCGTTCTTTTCGCTCTTTTCAATGATGAAATCGTCTCTGTCGCAATGTGCACGAAGACCGGCGAAGGAGGTGATAACTTCTCTTGTCGTAAGAACGGGAACGGACTTCTTTGCTGTTTCAAGTACTTCTGCAAGTGTGCCTGCCGTTGTTGAAACGTCGTCCTTATCTTCGATATCAAGTGCACTGGGGCCGATAAGGAGATTGCCGTCAACCGTGGGAGTTACAAGGATGCCTTTGCCCATCTTTGAGGGGCACTGGAAGATTGTGTGCTTTGCAAGACCGCCGATTGACTTATCGCAAAGCATGTATTCGCCCTTACGTGGAACGGTGTGGATGGAATTGTCACCGATGAGAGCCGCGATTTCGTCACAGTAAACGCCGGCTGCATTGATGACCGTCTTTGCCTTGATTGAGCTGTCTGCGCTCTTGATTGTGAATTCGTTTCCGTCATAGTCGATTGCCTCAACAGCAAAGTTGCGGATGAATTCGGTGCCGTTGACTACTGCGTTTTCCGTTGCGGCGATAGTCAGTTCGTAAGGACAAACGATACCGGCACTGGGAGCCCAGAGAGCACCCTTTGCTTCTTCGCTGATTGCGGGCTCAACCTTGCGAAGCTTTGCCTGATCATAAATTTCAAGGCCGGGAACACCGTTGGTAACGCCTCTTTCGAGAAGCTCTTTTACGGTTTCCATTTCTTCATCTGAAAATGCAACTACAAGCGAACCAACGGGTTTAAAGGGGACACTGAGTGTCTTGCACAGTTCGGGCATAAGAGCGGTGCCTTCAACGTTAAGCTTCGCCTTGAGAGTGCCGGGCTTTGCATCGAAGCCGGCGTGAACGATGGCTGAGTTTGCCTTAGAAGTACCCATAGCCATGTCGTTGCACTTTTCAAGAAGAGCAACCTTGATGTTGTAGCGACTGAGCTCGCGGGCAATAAGTGAGCCGACGACACCTGCGCCTACAACTGCTACATCATAGTTCATAGTATAACCTCCAAGTTATATTTTTACCGTAAAATACTATATCACCATTAATAATAAAAAACAATAGACACTCAGCATAAATGGACCAAGAAAGATGTAAAATATTCACTAAAACATATACCGCTTTATGTTGAAATTATACAAAAATTGTATTTTAAATGCAAAAATGCCCTGCACCTGTCCGTGCAGGGCATGATTTATATCTCAATTCTGCTCATTACGTTGCCGAGACTGCTTCTGATAACGAGCCCGAAAATTGAATCCATTTCGGTTGAATCTCTGTTGATGAGGACTAAGTTCTTACCTTTGAAATATCTTATGAATCCTGCCGCCGGATACACTCTTAAAGAGGTGCCTGCAACTATGAGCATATCCGCCCCGGAAATTGCGTTCACAGCTCCTTCAATCGTATCTGAGTCAAGGGATTCCTCATAAAGCACCACGTCGGGCTTTACCGTTCCTCCGCAGGTGCATTTGGGGATTCCTTCGCTGTTTACGATATGTCCGATGGGGTAGGATTTGCCGCATTTCATACAGTAATTTCTCAGCACCGAGCCGTGAAGCTCATATACGGTTTTACTGCCTGCATCCGTGTGCAGACCGTCTATGTTCTGCGTAACTACCGCCTTTAATTTTCCCGCTTTTTCAAGCTCCGCGAGCTTCAGATGAGTGACGTTGGGTTTTGCGTCCGGATAGTAAAAATATTTCTTGTAAAATTCAAAAAATTCCTTCGGGTGAGCATCAAAAAAGCTTCTGCTTATAATCTCTTCGGGCGGGTACTTATAGTTCATCATGTATATGCCGTCTGCTGAGCGGAAATCGGGGATACCGCTTTCCGTGGATACACCCGCGCCGCCGAAAAACACTATGTTATTGCTCTCTTTGATCATTCTGTTGAGTTCACGGATTTTTTCTTCCATATCATTCACCTCAACTTTTATGATATCACCGTTCATACTTCTTTTCAATTTATTTTTACCGCGTGATGCGTCAAAAACGTCACGTCCGTCACGGTATGATATAATTGATGCGGACCGATGTGCTGCACTACAATGAAAAATATTATTCCAAAATAATAAGTGTTGCAATGGTTTTGAAATGGTGATATAATTTCTATATATATGCGCAAAAGCATAAATTGTGTTGCTCACACTACTATATTTGGAGATGAAAAGGTTGGCTAATACAACAAATAAAAAGAGCGGCGGCTCACAGACAAAGAAGCCCCCGCAGAGCAGGAATTCTTCTCCGGCTAAGAAGAATACCGCCCCCGCAAATCAGAAGACAACGGCTGCTGCCTCCGGCAACGGTCAGGTCACCGCTATCGTACTCGTTGCGGTTGCCGTCTTTTTGCTTGCGATAGTTCTCATTGAGGGAGAAAATATCTGGACTTATATGCATAATGGTATGTTCGGTATTTTCGGAATTTCCGCATACATTATTCCCGTTCTGCTTATCTATATGGGAGTTATCTATGCCAAGGGTAAGCCTTTGGGCGGTGCGGCTCTCAATGTTGCGAGCGCAGCCGGATTCGTTCTTTTCCTGTCGTCCGTCGTTCATCTTTTTGCCTACGATTCCGATATTATTTCGGATAAATCCGTACCTGACCAGATTACCGAGGTGTGGCAGAATGCCATTGAGCAGGGCGGAAAGGCAGACGGCGTACTCGGCGCGATAGTAGGCGGATTATTTGGTAAGCTTTTCGGTAAAACCGGTGCACTCGTTACCCTTATCCTCCTTGCTGTTGTTACGATTTTACTGCTTACGGGTATCACTCTTCCCGTACTGTTTTCTTATATCAAAAAGCCCGTAAGAGCAATCGGTGACGAAGCGGGCAAACGCTTTGAAGAGTCTGCGATCCGCCGTGAGGAAGCAAGAGCCGAGAGAGAACGTCTCCTTGCCGAAAAAGCGGAAAAAGAACGCCTCGAGCAGGAAAAAGCCGAAGAAGAAAAGAAAAAGAAACTTCCCGAACAGATTGAAAAGAAGCCCAAGCCCGGTGTGTTTACGTCGGGCGGAGACGTGTTTGTAAAAGATCCCGGCTTTGACGAAAATTACGATTTTCCTCTGGCGGAGCCCGAAATGCCGAAGATTCCTCTGCATTCGCTTCCCGCATCTATGCCCGGTATTCCCACTCTTGACGGTACACCCGAGACCGCGGCGGCAGCAGCCCTTCATTCTGCTCTTCCCGGTGCGGCGGCAGTTGTTGCTGCCGAAAAGACAGCCGGAGCCGTTGCCGGAAATGTTGCCGAAGCGGTTACGCAGGCCGTTTCCGAAATCCATACCGAAGACGAAATCACAAATTCAAAGCCCGAAGAAAAACCCGTTAAGAAAAGAGTCAGAAGACCTTCCGTTGATATTCAGGTTGAGGATAAACCGGAGACCGTTCCCGAGGTCAAGAAAGATTACGTCTTCCCCTCGATTGAATGTCTTGATTTGCCCGCAAAGACCTCCTTTTCAAACGTTGAGGCGGAGATGCTCATGGGCAAGAATAAACTGCTTGAAACCCTTGACAGCTTTAAGATTAAAGCGAGCGTAACGGATATTGTCAGAGGCCCTTCCGTTACAAGATACGAGCTTATGCCCGATGCGGGTGTACGTATCAGCAAAATCACTTCCCTCGCCGATGATATCGCTCTTCACCTTGCGGCACAGAGTGTCCGTATTGAAGCACCTATTCCCGGTAAGGCGGCCATCGGTATTGAAATTCCCAACGATGCGAAATCCATGGTATCAATGCGTGAAATCATTGACACCGATACATTCAGGGCAGGCAGTCAGAAGAGTAAGCTGAATGTTGCCCTCGGTAAGGATATTACCGGCAACGTTATCTGTGCCGACCTTACCAAGATGCCCCACCTTCTTGTTGCAGGTACTACGGGTTCAGGCAAATCCGTATGTATGAATACCATGATAATCAGCATCCTCTATAATGCGTCACCCGATGACGTCAAGCTGGTTATGATTGACCCCAAGCAGGTTGAATTTACCATTTACAACGGTATTGCCCACCTTGACGTTCCCGTAGTTACCGATGCCAGAAAAGCGGCAGGTGCTCTGGGCTGGGCTGTCAGCGAAATGGAAAAGAGATACAGGATATTCTCCGAAAATCAGGTCAGAGATATCAAGGGCTATAATAAAAAAGCCAATGCAAGTGACGAATTACAGAAGATGCATCACATAGTCATCTTCATCGACGAGCTCTCCGACCTTATGATGGTCGCTCCCAAAGAGGTTGAGGATTCCATCTGCCGTCTCGCACAGATGGCGCGTGCTGCAGGTATTCACCTTGTAATCGCCACTCAGAGCCCCCGTGCGGATATTATTACCGGTCTTATCAAAGCGAATATTCCCTCAAGAATCGCGCTTAAGGTTTCCAACGGTATGGAATCGAGAATCATCATGGACCAGGGCGGAGCCGAAAAGCTTCTGGGTAACGGCGATATGCTGTTCCTGCCCGTAGGCACTTCAAAGCCCGTAAGAATCCAGGGCTGTTACATCTCTGACGAAGAGGTTGAAACCGTTGTAGACCATATCAAGAAGTACGCAACCGCAAGCTACAACGATGAAACCATGAAGGAAATTGAAGCCAAGGCCGCTGCTGCCGCGAATGCAGGCAAAAAGGGTGGATATGACGATGAGGGCGACGAAGACAATCCTCTTGATCCTATGTTCAATCAGGCGGCTGAGGTCGTCATCCAGGCAGGTCAGGCGTCCACCACGATGCTTCAGAAGAAACTGAAGCTCGGCTATGCAAGAGCGTCCAGAGTAATGGATCAGCTTGAGGATAACGGTATCGTCGGTCCCACGCAGGGCGCGAAGCCCAGAGAAATCCTTGTTTCCATGCAGGATTGGTATGAGAGACAGGCACTTGCCACCAGCGGTATAGCGAAGCCCCGTGACGATCAGATGAGCTTCTTCGATCTTTCGCCCGTTTCCGCTCCCGTATCGGATGAAGAATACGAAGACGAATACGAGGAAGATTCGGAAGAGCTTGAAGATGAATACGAAGAGGCCGAAGAGGAAAACGACGGCTTTGAGGATATTTATTCCGACTCGTCCTATGATAACGCCGATGATGACGAAGAAGACGTGAACGACGAAGAAGACGGACCCGATGAGGTTGACGATTTTTCCGATATATACGACGATGAGGAAGAGGATGATGAACCTCCCTTTGACCTTGATGACGAAGCGGATGAAGACGGTGAGCCCGAAGAAATATCAATAGATATTGACGAGCCCGACGAGGTCGACGATTTCTCCGATATTTACGATGATGAGGAAGAAACCGAAGACGAAACAGACGATGAAGCAGATGATGAAATTGAAGAAGAGGACGATAATCTCGACGACGATTTCATAGACAGACCTATCAGCGTGGATGATATTTTCGCAGACGATAACGATTCACGCGGATTTGATGACTTGTTTGACTGATAATTTATGAGTTTTTTACCTGTTACAAAACAGGATATGCTTGACGTAGGATGGGATGAGGTTGACTTTGTGTTCGTTACAGGCGATGCATACGTTGACCACCCCTCCTTCGGGCCTGCCATAATCACCAGAGTGCTTGAAAACGAGGGCTTTCGTGTTGCCGTGCTTCCCCAGCCGGATTGGAAAACTGCCGACGATTTCAAACGCTTCGGTAGGCCGCGTCTCGGATTTCTTGTAAGCAGCGGAAATATTGACTCAATGGTTGCTCACTATACGGTTGCCAAAAAGCGGAGAAGTACCGATGCATACAGTCCCGGCGGAAAAACGGGTCTCAGACCCGACAGAGCCGTTATAGTTTACTGCAACAAAATCCGTGAAGCATACGGAAAAATACCCGTTATCATCGGCGGACTTGAGGCGTCTCTTCGCCGATTTGCCCATTACGATTACTGGGATAACAAAATCCGCCGGTCGATCCTCTTTGATTCACAGGCGGATTTGCTTCAGTTCGGTATGGGCGAACGTTCAATAGTTGAAATTGCAAAGCGTCTTGATTCCGGTGAAGATATTTCAACTATGACGGATATCAGAGGTACCTGCTACAGCGTTGACGTGCATAATACCCCGTATATCGGAGCGGAATGTCCGTCATTTGAGAATGTTGTCAATTCAAAAAAAGAATATGCCGTGTCCTGCAGGATACAGCAGGATGAGCAGGATGCTTTCAGAGGCAAGCCGGTCAAACAGCGCCACGGAAACAGAATGCTCGTTCAGAATCCTCCCGCGCTTCCTCTTGAAACGGATGAACTTGACAGAGTGTATGCCCTGCCTTATGAAAGAAATTATCATCCCATGTACGAGAAGGACGGAGGCGTTCCGGGTATTGAAGAAGTACGCTTTTCCATTACTCACGTAAGAGGATGCTTCGGTGCCTGCAATTTCTGCTCACTTGCCTTTCATCAAGGCAGATATATTACCTCAAGAAGCAAGGAATCCATTGTTGAAGAAGCAAAGCTTCTCACGAAGCTTCCCGATTTCAAGGGATATATAAACGATATCGGCGGTCCTACCGCCAACTTCCGCAGACCCTCCTGCAAGGGTCAGGAGGAGAGAGGACTCTGTAAGGGCAAAAAATGTCTTGCGCCCGTTCCCTGCCCGCGGCTTGAATCCGACCACACAGAGTATCTTGATATTCTCCGTGCGGTCCGTTCCCTTCCGGGTGTCAAAAAGGTGTTTATCCGCTCGGGAATAAGATACGACTATCTGCTCAGGGATAAAGACGATACCTTTATCCGCGAGCTTGTGAAATATCATGTCAGCGGTCAGCTTAAGGTCGCTCCGGAGCATTGCTCCGCAACGGTTCTGGATAAAATGGGAAAACCGCATATTGAGGCGTATGTTGAGTTTTCAAAGCGTTATTTTTCCCTCAGTGATAAGGCGGGCAAGGAGCAGTATCTTGTTCCCTACCTTATGTCCTCTCATCCGGGAAGCACCATGAAAGAAGCTGTTGAGCTGGCTGTATTTCTCAAGAAAAACGGCATCCGTCCCGAGCAGGTACAGGATTTCTATCCCACTCCCGGTACGGTGTCCACCTGTATGTACTATACGGGGCTTGACCCCTACACCATGAAGGAAGTTTACGTTGCAGGGAATCCTCACGAAAAAGCACTCCAGAGAGCCCTGCTTCAGTATTACGAGCCGAAAAATGCTGACCTCTGCTGTGAGGCACTCATTATGGCAGGCAGACGCGACCTGATAGGATTCGGTGACAAATGTCTTGTCAGACCGGCGCCTTCCTCAAGGAATAACAGAAATGAAAAACCGAAACAACGGAAAAAGTAAACATTACTGTACAGCCGCCGTCATCACGGCGGTTCTTGCGGTTATTATTGTTCTCGCGGTATGGCTGAGTGACGAAAAGCCCTTTGAGGGGCTTGAGAAAACTCTCGGCAAAGAAAGTGAAACGACGGCTTTTGATTCTCCCTTTTCTCTTACTTTCCTTGACGTGGGTCAGGGCGACTGCGCTCTGATGGTCTGCGACGGAAAAACCATGCTTATTGATGCGGGCGAAAACGGTTATGAGGGCAGGATTACGAAATATCTTGACTCCGTCGGTATAAAAAAGCTTGACTATGCCATTGCTACCCATCCGCACAGCGACCATATAGGCGGTATGGCGGAAATAATAGAAAACTATACCCCCGGAACGCTTGTTATGCCTTACTTAAGGGAAGATATGATTCCCGACAGCTTCACTTACACAGATATGATGAAAGCGGCCGATGAAAACGGCTGCGAAATATATACGCCCGTTTTCGGTGATGTTATTGAATTCGGCTCGGCACAGATTGCGGTGATAGGACCCACGGATGATTATACCGATAATCTGAACGATATGTCCCTTGCACTTATGGTGTATTACGGGGATACCTCATATCTTCTTGCGGGAGATATGGAGCAGAGCGAGGAAACGGATATTCTCGATTCACCTGCGGTACTTGACTGTGACGTGCTGAAGGTCGCCCACCACGGCTCATCCGATTCCTCATGCGAAGAATTTATCAGAGCCGCTTCGCCGGAATACTGCGTTATTTCTGTGGGCTCCGGCAATGAATACGGTCATCCGCATGAAGCGGTCCTTGACCGACTTCTTGAATACACCGCTAAAATATACCGCACCGATGTCTGCGGCAACGTATATTTTGAATCCGACGGAAAAACGGTCAGCGTTACCGCTTCGTCATAATATTGCAAAATAAACCGATACTTGCGCCGTTATTATTCAATTTACCCTTGAATAATGCGGCGCTTTAATATATAATATTTTATATTATGCGTAAAATGCGGAGGTATTCCCGTTGAATACAGATAACAGATTTGCGATTCCCCCGGAAGAAGCGGAAAAGCAAAAAGAATATACCCGTCTTGCATCCGCGCTTATTGATGCAAGATTTACCGGCAAGCCCCTTGCCTACGTTCATACCTACGGCTGTCAGGGCAATGTTGCCGACGGCGAACGCCTAAAGGGCACCCTTGAAGAAATCGGCTACGGTTTTACCGATGACCTTGAAAAGGCGGATTTGGTCCTCTATAATACCTGCGCCATCCGTGAGCACGCCGAGGACAGAGTGTTCGGCAACGTCGGTGCTCTTAAGAATCTCAAACAGCGCAAAAAAGAAATGAGAATTTTACTTTGCGGATGTATGATGCAGCAGCCGCAGGTGGCTCAGAAAATCAGAAAGAGCTATTCCTTCGTTGATATCATTTTCGGTACTCACGTAATGCATCGCCTTCCCGAGTTTATATACAAATCACTCAGCAGTGGCAAAAAAATCTGCGATATTTCCGGTGATGAGGGCGTGATTCCCGAGAATATGCCCGTTCACAGAGATTCCGGTTTCAAGGCGTGGCTTCCGATTATGTACGGCTGCAACAATTTCTGCAGCTACTGCATAGTGCCCTACGTCAAGGGCAGGGAAAGAAGCAGAGACCCTCAGCTTATAATCAAAGAAGCAAAGGAACTTGTGACGGCAGGGTATAAAGAAATAACCCTCCTCGGTCAGAATGTAAATTCCTACGGCAAAGCACCGGATTACGGATATAACTTCCCCCGTCTGCTCCGTGAGCTAAATGATATTGAAGGGGATTTCATTATCCGCTTCATGACTTCACATCCCAAGGACTGTACTCACGAGCTGCTTGATACTATGGCAAGCTGTGATAAGGTCGCAAAGCATCTTCATCTTCCCTTCCAGAGTGGCAGCGACAGAGTGCTCAGGGAAATGAACAGGGGCTATACCGCAGAGAAGTATCTTTCGCTTCTTGATTACGCCTATAAGGTGATGCCGGATTTATCTGTCACCGCAGACGTAATAGTCGGCTTCCCCGGTGAAACCTATGAGGAATTTCTTCAGACGGTTGAGCTTGTTAAAAAAGCGGGCTTCACCTCAATGTTCACTTTCATCTTCTCTTCAAGAGAGGGTACAAAGGCATCAAAAATGCCCGACCCGGTTCCCGCCGAAGAAAAGAGCAGATGGTTCAGGGAGCTGCTTGATGCTCAGGAGGAGGTCGCGGCACAGCGTACCGCCTCAAGCGTCGGCAAAACATACAGAGTTCTGTGTGAGGGCGTCAGCAAGGGCGGTCTCATAGAGGGCAGGACAGAGGGAAATATCATTATTGAATTTCCCGCAGACGAAGCTGTCATCGGCAGCTTCAGATACGTTACGGTAACCGAATCACTGACCTGGATTTTACGGGGCAGAATGGTTGACAATAAATAAAATTTTAGGAGAAAAAACATGGACGTAATTGCAAAAGCAAGAGAACTCGGCGCTGCTCTTCAGCAGGACGAACGCTATCTCGCACTCAAAAAAGCACAGGAAGCGAACGAACAGAATACCGCTCTCAACGAGCTTATCGCAAAGATTCAGCTTCTTCAGGTTTCTTTCCAGCACGAAGCTCAGAAGGAAGACAAGGACGATGCAAAGCTTCAGCAGATGGATCAGGAATTCGGTCAGATTTATGCTCAGATTATGGCTGACCCCGGCATGCAGGCATACGAAGCTGCAGCAGCAGAGGTTGATCAGCTTATGAAGTACATCAACGCAATCTTCACTCTCTGCCTTCAGGGCGAGGATCCCGCTACCTGCGAGCCTCCCAAGGAAGAAGAGCATCATTGCGGCGGCGAATGCTCAAGCTGCGGCGGCTGCCACTAATTTACTATTTGTCTGCAAATGAAAGGTCGGTAATCATCAATGGCTGAGTTCACACCGATGATGAAGCAATATTTTGAGGTCAAAAAGAATTACCCCGATACCATTCTCATGTACCGTCTGGGTGATTTCTATGAGATGTTCTTCGAGGATGCCAAAACCGCATCCCGAGAGCTGGAGCTTGTCCTTACGGGCAGAGACTGCGGCCAGGAGGAGAGAGCGCCGATGTGCGGCATTCCCTTCCATGCGGCGGATTCCTATATCGCCCGTCTGGTACAGAAGGGCTATAAGGTCGCCATCTGTGAGCAGATGGAGGACCCGGCTCTTGCAAAAGGCATTGTGAAGAGGAGCGTCATCAGAGTAGTCACTCCCGGTACGGTCATTGAAAATTCAATGCTTGACGAGGGAAAAAACAATTATCTCGGCTGTATTGCCGTTTGCGGCAGGCAGGTGGGACTCTGCTTTGCAGATGTTTCCACGGGCGCGGTTTACGCCACCGAAATGCCTCTTAAGAACTGCTCCAAGCCTGTTATCAACGAGTTGGGCAGATTTGCTCCGCGTGAGGTTATCATCAATTCCGATGTGCTCAAGCTCAGTCAGGTGACGGATTTCATAAAGAATAAACTCAATTCCGCTTCGTGTGAAATTCTTGATGACGAGAATTTTGACCTTTTACTTGCCGTTAAGACACTTCTTTCAAAATTCGGTGTTGTATCCGTTTCGGAGATTCTTCCTTCGGGTGCCGATGCGGCGGCTGTTGCCTCGGGTGCGGCTCTTGATTACCTCAGAAGCGTACAGAGACATGAGCTTGACAACATACGAAACATTGAGTATTACGGCGAGGGCAGTTTTATGCATCTTGATGTTACTGCCCTTCGCAATCTTGAAATAACCGAAACCATGCGAAGCCGCGAAAAGAAGGGCTCTCTGCTGTGGGTGCTTGATAAGACAAAAACCTCTATGGGCAAGAGAATGCTCCGTTCGTGGATTGAACAGCCCCTTCTTAATATCGGCGGTATCACCAAACGTCATAACGCAGTTTCCGAGCTCGTTAATTCCATTTCCCTCTGTGATGAAATTGCGGAGTCCCTTGAGGGCTGTCAGGATATGGAAAGACTCATTACGAGGATTTCCTACGGTAATGCCAATGCAAGGGAGCTTAAAGCCCTTTCCTCGACCCTTCTGCGTATGCCGGCGGTCAAATCAAATCTTGCCGGGTGTACAAGCACTCTGCTCACCTGCGTCAGAGAGGAGATTGACCCGCTTGAAGAGCTGACTGCTCTTATGGAGGACGCAATCGTTGACGATCCTCCGTTTACCGTGCGTGAAGGCGGTATGATAAGAGACGGCTTCAATTCCGAGCTTGACGAGCTTCGTGATATAGTCAGCAACGGCAAAGGATATCTTGCGGATATCCAGAACCGTGAGCAGGAAAGAACGGGTATCAAGAAGCTGAAAATCGGCTATAACAGAGTGTTCGGCTACTACATTGAGGTCGCCAATGCCTTTAAGGAGCTCGTTCCCGAAGACTATATACGCAAGCAGACTCTTTCAAACTGCGAAAGATTCATTACTCAGGAGCTCAAGGAGCTTGAATCAAAAGTCCTCGGTGCGCAGGAAAGGATTGCCCACCTTGAATTTGAGATTTTTGATTCCGTGAGAGCAAAAGCGGCGGATAAGCTTTACGAAATTCAAAAAACCGCTTCCTGCATAGCACAGCTTGATGTGCTTTGCTCGTTTGCAAAGGTTGCAAAGAATAACAACTATGTCTGCCCCGAAATGAATGCGGGCAGTGAAATCATCATTACCGAGGGACGTCATCCCGTAGTTGAAAGGATGATAGATTATCCCTTCGTTCCCAACGACACACACCTTGACAGAGAGGATAATCGCTGCGCTATCATAACCGGTCCCAATATGGCGGGTAAATCCACATTTATGAGGCAGGTAGCCCTTATATGCCTTATGGCTCAGGCGGGCTCTTTTGTTCCCGCCGCATCGGCAAGACTGTGTATCGTTGACGGCATTTTTACCAGAATCGGTGCCTCCGATGACCTTGCATCGGGCTCATCTACCTTCATGGTTGAAATGAGTGAGGTTGCGGATATCCTCAAGACCGCCACCTCGTCAAGTCTTATCATTTTTGACGAAATCGGCAGAGGTACTTCCACCTTTGACGGTATGAGTATTGCCAGAGCGGTGCTTGAATACGCCGCCGACAAAAAGAAACTGGGTGCAAAAACTCTTTTTGCCACCCACTATCACGAGCTTACGGAGCTCGAAAACAAAATCAGCGGAGTCAGGAACTACAATATTGCGGTCAAAAAGAGGGGAGACGATATTACCTTCCTTCGCCGTATAGTCCCCGGATGTGCGGACGGCAGCTACGGTATTGAGGTAGCAAAGCTTGCCGGTGTACCGAATGCAGTTGTTGAGAGAGCAAAGGTCGTGCTTAAGGAAATCGAAAGTGAAAGCGGCAGACCCATCGTATTTGCCGAGAGCGGTCAGTCCGAAGACAATCTTCAGATTTCTTTTGCCTCATCCAATGACGACGTCATCCGTTCAAAGCTGAGAAATATTGACATAAATACAATCACTCCCATAGAGGCGATGCAGATTCTCTACGAGCTTGCGTCTCTTGCGGAATAAATCATAAGAAAGGAGAAATTCACAATGGCTGAAATCAAAGTAATGCCCAAACAGCTTGCGGAGCTTATTGCCGCAGGTGAAGTGGTTGAAAGACCGGCTTCCGTTGTGAAGGAGCTCCTTGAAAATTCAATTGATGCCGGGGCCGATACCGTTACTCTTGAAATCAGAAACGGCGGCATTTCCTACATACGCATCACCGATAACGGCAAAGGCATGAGCAGGGAGGATGTTCCCACCGCTTTTATAAGCCATGCCACAAGTAAGATATCATCCGCGCAGGATCTTGATTCCATTCTCACTCTCGGCTTCAGGGGCGAAGCTCTTCCCAGTATTGCATCCGTCTCAAAGGTTGAAGTCCTTACGAGGACAAAAAATGAGGAGACCGGTACGAGGTGCTGTGTTGAGTACGGTGAAGAGGTCCTCATTGATGAAGCCGGCTGTCCCTACGGTACAACCGTCACTGTGCGCGACATTTTTCAGAAAACACCCGCAAGGATGAAATTCCTGAAAAAGGATGTTACGGAAGCAAATGCGGTCGCCTCCGTCATTGACCGTACCGCTCTTTCGCATCCCGAAATTTCGTTCAGATTCATCCGTGACGGCAAGCAGACACTTTTTACAAGCGGTGACGGCGATTTGCTCAACACCGTCAGAGGAGTATTCGGCAAGGAATTTGCTTCTCAGCTCATTCCCTGTGAAAACGATCAGGGAGATATAAAGGTCAGCGGATTTATCTCAAAGCCCGAGTTTTCCCGTCCCAACAGAAATATGCAGTATTTTTTCATCAACGGCAGATATGTTCGTACCGGTACGGGCTCTGCGGCTCTTTCCGAAGGATACCGCAACAGCATTATGGTGGGCAAATTCCCTTCTTGCGTAATCAATCTTGAAATCAATCCGTCACTTGTTGACGTTAACGTTCATCCTGCCAAAACCGAGGTGCGTTTCGGAGACGAAAAGCCCGTATTCAATTCAGTCTACGGTGCCGTCAGGAATGCTCTTGCGTCAGGAGATACTCCCCATCAGATTCAGACAAAGCAAAAGCCCTACACATTTCCGGTCAGCTATACCGACCCGGTTCCTCAGAAGCCGGAGCAGGTGAAGCTTACGGATAAAAAAGAGAACTTCTGGCAGAATGTCTCCGTTTCCGAAAATAAGAAAGCAGATTCACAGCCCGTGAGGTATACTCCTCCCGTTTCCGAGCCGGTCAGATATACGCCGCCCGTGACGACCTCCGTTGTCGCAAGGGCACCCGAAAAAGAACTGAAAAAAGACGATTCCTCCATTGACAGTATGGATGATATCCTTCTCAGGTCGCCGTCAGGGTCCGTTCCCGCCGAAAGAAGGGAAGACGTTGTCACCGAGCCCGTAAAGCCCGTGAATATCAACGGATTCGACGAGGAAAAATTCCGTCTCGTAGGTGAAGCGTTTATGACGTATATCATCTGCGAATATAACGGCAAGCTCATTATCATTGATAAACACGCCGCCCACGAAAGAATTATCTACGAGCGGCTTAAGAAAGAAAGCGGTGAAAGAACGGGGCAGCTTCTTCTTATGCCCGTCACCGTCAACTTACCCAAGGAAGAATATTCCGCAATAATCGAAAATCTTGAAATCATTTCTCAGGCGGGATTTGAAATTGAGGATTTCGGCAACGGTACGGTCATCGTCAGAATGTGTCCCATGGAGCTTACCTTTGACGACGTGCCCGATATCATATCCGAAATTGCAGGCAGGTTTGTTGAAAAACGCCGTGACGTCATGTTTGAAAAGCTTGACTGGCTCTATCATTCCGTCGCCTGCAGAAGTGCAATCAAGGCAGGCAATTTCACGTCAAAATACGAAATGGAAAAGTTTGCAAAACAGCTTCTTTCAATGCCAGATATACGGTACTGTCCCCACGGCAGACCCGTACTCATTGAAATGACACAAAGAGAGTTGGAAAAGAATTTTGGCAGAGTATAAGATTCCTCTCATTGCCGTTGCAGGTCCCACCGCATCGGGAAAAACTTCTCTGGGAGTTAATATCTGCAAGCGAATCGGCGGTCAGGTAATTTCATGCGATTCAATGCAGATTTACAAAGGGATGGACATTGCGACAGCAAAGCCCACGGCGGAAGAAATGCAGGGCGTTCCCCATCACCTTATTGATTTTGCCTCTCCCACGGAGCTTTTCAGCGTTGCGGCTTACTGTGAAGCGGCTAAAAAATGCATAGACAAAATCCGCCTTGCGGGAGATATTCCCGTCCTTGTCGGAGGCACGGGGCTTTACTATTCCTCCCTTGTGGATAATATCGGCTTCATTGAGCAGGAAACCGATTACAAATACAGGCAGTACCTTAAGGACAGGGCTGAAAAAGAGGGGGCGGCGATGCTTCTTGCGGAGCTTAATGAAATTGACCCGGAGGCCGCCTCAAAGCTTCACAAAAACAATCTCGGCAGAGTTATCCGTGCTCTTGAAATATATCACTCCACGGGTAAAACCAAGTCGGAGCAGAACGAGCTTTCAAGGAGCGAGCCCTCGCCTTATAAGCTTACGGCAATCTGTCTTGACGCAAGAGACAGACAGGTGCTTTATAACAGAATCAACCTGAGAGTTGATATTATGCTAAAAAACGGTCTTTTTGAGGAAGCAAAAAGATTTTATGAATCCTCTCCCTCGGGAACTGCCGTGCAGGCAATCGGATACAAGGAGCTCAAACCGTATCTTGACGGTGAAAAGTCCCTTGATGAATGTGTTGAAAATCTCAAAATGCAGACAAGACGTTACGCAAAACGCCAGCTTACGTGGTTCAGGCGTGACGAAAGAATGCACTTTTTATACATAGACGATTATTCCTCGGCTGAAGCTCTTGCCGATGCCGCCATGGAAATAATCGGAAAGGAGAGTGTCGATGGAAAAGGATAATGACAAAATCATACGGATACTTGCCGTTGTCGTTGCATTAATGGCAATAGGTTATTTCGGATTCAATATGCTTACAAGTGAGGGCGGCGGACTTAAAACCGCGACCGCCTACGTCACCACCCTTTCCGAAACGGTGGATACGGAGTTTTTTATAATTCGTGACGAGGAGCTTTTTACCTCCGATGTTACGGGCGTTGTGGTTTCGCTTGTGGGTAACGGCGAAAAGGTCGCAAACGGAAGTAAGATCGCCGCCGTGTTCTCAAACGAAAAGGATGCGGAGAATTATTCCAAGGCACTTTCTCTTGAAAAGAAGCTTGAAACATACAGAAAAATAGACGGTCAGGTAAAGCTTGCCAACGTGGACCTCGATAAGCTTGATAACGAAACCGATACGACCTTCAATTCAATACTTGATGCCGTATATTATAACGATTTCTCGTCCCTTGCCGAAAACGAGCTTTCCTTTGGTGAACAGCTTTCGCGAAAGAACGTTTCCCTCGGCTATAACGTGGATTGCTCTTCGCAGATTTCGGGGCTTGAGTCCAAAATAAAGGAGCTTAAAAGTGTGGCTCCCTCGAGCGAAATTACTTCCGCACGGGCGGGCTACTATGTCAGCAGGCCCGACGGATTTGAAAATCTGCTCACCGTTTCCGATATTGACACACTTTCGGAAAAACAGCTTACGGATGCTCTTGAGTCCGAAAAAAAGAAATCCGACGATAAAATCATCGGTAAGGTCATAGGCGGATTTGAATGGTATGCCGCGGGAATCGTTCCCTCGGAAAAGTTTGCGAAATATGAAACGGGTGCGCTCGTCAGTCTGATGCTGGGCGATTATGCGGACGAAACCATAAGCGCAAAGCTCTATAAAAAGCAGATGCTTGAGGACGGTAAATGTCTGGTGGTTTTCAAATGCAGCTTTATGAACGAACGCCTTTCCGAAATGAGAAAGGTCAGCGGAAAGATAGTTCTCAAAAGTTATTCCGGCATCAAGCTGCGTAAGGACGCGGTCAGATTTGATGAGGAAGGCAACCAGGGCGTTTATATCGTTGAAGGCAACCTTATTAAGTTCAACAAGATTAAGGAAATCTATTCCGACGATAAATTCGTAATGGCCGACGGTAATATGACGGGAGCCGGCTGGCTTGCCCTGTATGACGAAGTAGTCGTTTCGGGAAAGGAACTCAAAAATGGAAAAGTTATCGGATGAGTTCAGATTTTCCGATATTGAAGAAAATCTGAAGGTTATTAACGAAAATATAGCCGAAGCCGCCGTTAAATCCGGCAGAAGCGAAAACGACGTTCATCTTATGGCAGTTACCAAGACCGTGGATGCGATACGCATAAATCACGCCATTGACTGCGGAGTGAATCTCATCGGCGAAAACAGAGTCCAGGAATTTCTCGGCAAAGAAGCGGACCTTCACCTTGAAAACTGCAATGCCCATCTTATCGGTCATCTGCAGTCAAATAAGGTCAAGCAGATTATCGGCAAGGTTGACGTGATTCAGTCGGTTGATACCGTTTCAATTGCAAACGAAATCGGCAAGAGAGCGGTAAACGGCGGACTTACACAGAAAAT
Organism: Acutalibacteraceae bacterium; assembly: GCA_045598305.1. Taxonomy (GTDB): domain Bacteria; phylum Bacillota; class Clostridia; order Oscillospirales; family Acutalibacteraceae; genus CAG-177. The sequence goes on along the minus strand of JAZLLW010000043.1, from coordinate 27,646 downwards.
ACTGCTTGAGGTCAATGTCGGCAACGAGGAAAGTAAGTTCGGTTTTGACCTTGACGAGGTCGAGGAAAGGTGTGCCGAAATCGCCGGAATTGACGGAATAGCGGTCTGCGGACTTATGTGTGTGGCTCCGATATGTGAAGATAAGACCGCTTTAATTAAAATTTTTCAAAATATGTATAATAAGTTTATTGACATTGACGGCAAAAAAATGGATAATGTATCCATGAGTATTCTGTCAATGGGTATGTCCGGGGATTATGAGCAGGCAATTCTCGGCGGTGCGAATCTCGTCAGAGTCGGCTCCGCCATATTCGGTCCCAGGATTTACAGAGACAAACATTGAGTAAAGAAAGAAACCTGTCACACGGTGACTATAATCAGGAGGATTTTTTATGAGTTTCAAAGACAAGTTCCACAGCTGGATTAACGCATCCGACGAAACGTTTGCAGAGGGCACCGATGCAGAATTTGAGGACGATTTTGATTTTGCTCCCGGTGCAGCACCCGAAAAGGAAGAGGAGCCCGTTCATCAGGCCGCTCCCAGGACTCAGAGCTTCCATACAAAAAACGAAAAAACAAATACAAATAATGTTGTCAGCATAGCACAGAAGCCTGCAGCTCAGAGCAGACCCAGAGTCGTTTTCCAGAAGATTGACAGATTTGAAGAGGTCAATAAGGTTGCCGATATTCTCAAGGAAAAGAGAATCGTAGTTCTTAATCTCGAGTCCTGTCCCAATGACGTTGCACAGAGAATCATTGACGTGCTTTACGGCGTTTCATACGCAAATGACGGCGATTTTAAAAAGATTGCCGGCAGAGCTTATATTATCACTCCCAACAATGTTCCCGTAACAGGCGAGCTCGGTGATGAAATCAGCGGCGCAGCAGCCGAAGAAGAATTTTAAGATTAGAGAGGGTTAAAAAATGCTTAGACCTGAACAGATTGCAAATGCAAGATTTACACCCGTAAGCACAGGTACTTACAGCGCAGAGGAAGTTGATGCTTTCCTTTCAATTGTTGCAGAGGCATATCAGGAATCCCTCAACGAAAAGGCGGACCTGCTCAAAAAAATGAGCATTCTTGCCAATAAAGTTGACAGCTACCGCAAGGATGAGGATGCAATCAAGGATGCTCTCCTTGATGCACATAAAATGGCCGAAAATCTCAACAGAACCGCAGCCGAAAAGGCAAAGAATACGCTTGACAAGGCAGATGCCGATGCAGCCGAAATCAGAGCTAAGGCAGAGGCGGAGGCAGCCGAGCTTTCGGCGGCGGCACGTGCTCAGGCAGGCGAGCTTGTTTCCAACGCAAGGACTGCCGTTGAGTCAATCAAAAACAGAGCTCAGAACGAAGCAGACGAAACCGTTGCCAACGCAAAGTCAATGTCCGAGAGAATTATCGGCGATGCCAATACTCAGGCACTGGCAATCGTAGGCACAAGCAAAAAGGATTATGAATATTACAGCAGAGAGCTTGACAGAGTAAAGGGCGAGCTTGAGAATTTCAGAGCAATGGTTGAAATGCTCTGCAGCGGCGAAATGATTCCCGAAGCGGATATTCCCGATGTTCCCGTTGTTGACGCTCCCGCGGCACCTGTTGTTGATATCCCTGCTCCGGCGGTTGATATTCCCGCACCTGTTGCCGATATTCCCGCTCCCGCAGTTGAAGTTCCCGCGGTTGAAGCAGAGCCCGACGGTTCTTTCCTTTCCGACTCCGATGACGATTTCCTCGCAATGCTTGATGAGGAAACATCCGAGCTTGAGAATCTTGCAGCCGACCTTGATGACATCGTTTCCGAAAAGGCGTCACCCGTTGCTTCCATCATTCCTCCCATGGATATTCCCGCTCCCTCGGCAGAGGACGTTCCTCAGTATGAGGCAGAGGATGACGAAGACGGCGATGCAGATGATTTCTTTGCACAGTTCAGCGATGATTCCGATGACGGACTTGATATCCCCGGCGGTTCATCCGATGACGATGAAGACATTACTTCGCTCTTTGACAGTCTTTTTGATTGATAATTATGTTTCAGTTTGTTTCCGTTATCGCAATCGCTCTGCTTACTCTGCTTGACAGATTAAGCAAAATGGCGGTTGTTGCCGCGTTCAAAGGCGGCAACACAAAGGACTTTCTCTTCGGGCTTTTCAAATTCAGATATGTTGAAAATACGGGAGCGGCATTCAGTATTTTTTCAGACAATACCCTTGCTCTCTCGGTTTTCACGATTCTCGTAATCATACTTTGTCTGTTCATTCTTCTGAGTAAGAAGGCAAGCTCTGTTTTCGCTTCGGTTTGTCTTATTCTCATCATTGCAGGAGGTATCGGCAACGAGATTGACCGTATCGCCTACGGATATGTGGTTGATTTCATTGACCCGCAGTTTATGAATTTCGCGGTGTTCAATGTGGCGGACTGTTTTATTACCGTCGGTGCGATACTGCTGATATGCTACGAGTTTTATCTTCTTTTCAAGGAGAAAAAAGAACAAAAAATCAATAAGGAGACCGGGCCGGAAAACAATGATTGATAAGGTTAGCTCAATTGAATACAATGAGCCGGTTTCTTTTGTTGCAGATGAAGATTGTGCGCAGGAGAGAATTGACAGAGTTCTCTCCTTTATTCTTGAAGGATATTCCCGTTCTTTCGTTCAGGGTATCATAGCCGATGGGCTTGTTACCTGCGGGGGAAGACAGCTTTCCAAAAACTATAAGGTCAAAGCGGGGGACAGGATTGAATTTACCGTTCCCGAGCCGGAAAATCTTTCCGTTGAAAAGGAAAATATCCCTCTTGACATCATATATGAGGATGACGACCTGCTGGTGGTGAATAAACCCCGCGGTATGGTTGTTCATCCCGCTCCCGGTAATTATACCGGCACCCTTGTGAATGCCCTGCTTTATCATTGCGGAGATTCACTTTCGGGCATCAACGGAGTAATCAGACCCGGTATAGTTCATAGGATAGATAAGGACACCAGCGGCCTTTTGCTTGTGGCAAAGAATGATGCCGCCCACGTTTCTCTTTCCGCTCAGATTTCGGAGCATTCCCTTGACAGAGAGTACAGAGCGGTGATTCACGGTCATCTTAAAGAATTACAGGGCACGGTCGATGCACCCATCGGCAGAAGCCCCTCAGACCGCAAAAAAATGTGTGTCACGGATAAAAATTCAAAAAACGCAGTTACTCATTATGAGGTGATTGAGGAGTTTATTAAATTCTCGTTCATAAGATGTAAGCTTGAAACGGGACGCACTCATCAGATAAGAGTGCATATGGCTTATCTCGGTCACCCTGTCGCGGGGGATACGGTTTACGGTCCCGGCGGTTCACCCGCTCTTGAGGGTGGTCAGTGCCTTCACGCGGCAGTTCTGGGATTCACTCATCCCGTTACGGGAGAAAGAATAAGGGCTCAGTCGGAGCTTCCCGACTATTTCAGTGAATTCCTCGATAAAATCAGGAGGCAGAATGGTTAAAGAAAACAGGTATTCCTCCTGGCTGGTTGCTTCGGATATTGACGGTACGCTCAATAATAAGCGCCGTAAGCTTCCCGGCAGAAATCGTGAAGCCATTTCATCGTTTATCCGAAAAGGCGGAATTTTCACCCTTGCATCCAGCAGGAATCCGGAATCAATGTCAAAGCATTACCGCGGCCTTGAGCTGACGACTCCCGCAGTTGTGGCGACCGGCGTAGGTATATATGACTTTCAAAAGGACGAATATATTGATTTTATGTCCCTCAGTGACAAAACTCTTGAGGAAATATGTGAAATCAGGAAATCATACCCCACTCTTGATGCGGTAATCGTTGCAAAGAATATGCTCTACGTTACCGGCGCGGGATTCTGGAGCTTGTTCTATGTGCTTGCAGACAACCTTACCAATAAGTGGATACCCGACATCAGGAAAGTACCCAAAAATGACTGGGGCAAGGTAATGTTTATGGGTCCTCCCTGGAGGATTCGTGATATCAGAAGAAAATTTGAGGCAGTTCCCGACAAAGAGTTTGATATTATTGATACTTCGGTTTTTTCTCTCGAAATTCTTCCCGAGGGTGTCAATAAGGGCTCGGCGGTGCTTCGTCTTGCGGATTTACTCGGTATAGACCGCAGACATACCGCAGGAATAGGCGACTATTATAACGACGTTGATATGCTCAAATCCGTCGGTGTTTCCGCTTGCTGCGGTCAGGCACCGAGCAAAATGAAGCGTCTTGCGGAGTTCGTTGCCTGTCACTGTGATAAAGGCGCAGTTGCGGATTTCCTTGAATATCTTATAGACCAAAAAATAAACAAATAATTTTCAGGAGGTGGCTGCAATGGATGCAGTTACAAGAAAGCAGTTAAAAATTGATGCGTGCAAAGCCAGAATGGGTATCATTGAAGGCGTTGCAAATGCAAAGTCCGGTCATCCCGGCGGATCTCTCTCATGCGTTGATATTATTACCTACCTCTATTTCAATCACATGAATGTAAATCCCGCAGACCCCAAGAATGAGGACAGAGACCGCTTTGTCCTTTCCAAGGGTCACGCTGCTCCCGCTCTTTATGCAGTTCTTGCTCTCAAAGGCTTCTTCCCTCAGGATTGGATAAAGACCCTCAGAAAGAGCGACTCAAATCTTCAGGGCCACCCCAGTATGAAATACACTCCCGGCGTTGATATGTGCACCGGTTCACTCGGTCAGGGTATCTCCGCTGCCTGCGGTATGGCTCTCGGCGCAAAGCTTGCAAACAAGAACTTCAGAGTTTACACTATTCTCGGTGACGGCGAAATTGAAGAAGGTCAGGTATGGGAAGCAGCTATGTACGCTTCGGCAAAGGGCCTTGATAATCTCGTAGCCGTTGTTGATAATAATAATCTTCAGATCGACGGTACCTGCGCAGAGGTCAACTCCCCCTATCCCATCGTTGAAAAGTTCAAGGCGTTCAATTGGAACGTTATTGAGATAGATGCTCACAGCTTTGATGAAATTGATGCCGCTTTCAATCAGGCAAAGGAAACAAAGGGTAAGCCCACCGCAATCATCGCAAAGAGTATCAAGGGCAAGGGCGTTTCCTATATGGAAAACCAGGTCGGCTGGCACGGTTCGGCTCCCAATGCCGAGCAGGCAGAGCAGGCAATGACAGAACTTAAAGCAGCTCTCAGCGAGCTTGAAGCATAAGAAAGGTACAGGTGAACAAAATGGCTGATGTTATTAAAACCGCGACCCGTGATGCATACGGTAAGGCCCTTGTAGAGCTTGGTGGTATAAACGACAAGGTTGTTGTTCTTGATGCCGATCTTGCTGCCGCCACAAAAACAGGTATGTTTAAGAAAGCATATCCCGATAAATTCATTGATTCGGGTATTGCAGAGAGCAATATGATGGGTGTTGCCGCAGGTCTTGCCACCACCGGTTACACCGTATTTGCAAGTACTTTCGCAATGTTTGCCGCAGGCAGAGCTTTTGAGCAGGTAAGAAACTCCATCGGTTATCCTCACCTCAATGTTAAAATCGGCGCTACCCATGCAGGTATCTCCGTAGGTGAAGACGGTGCGAGCCATCAGTGCTGTGAGGATATCGCTCTCATGAGAACTATCCCCGGTATGACGATTATCAATCCCGCAGATGCAGTTGAAGCAAGAGCGGCAGTTCTTGCGGCAGCTGAATATGAAGGTCCCGTATATATGAGATTCGGACGTCTTGCGGTTCCTCAGATTTTTGATGAAGATTATAAATTTGAGTGGGGTAAGGCAGTTACTCTCAAGGAAGGTAAGGACGTTACCATCTGTGCTACCGGTCTTCTTGTTAATGAAGCAATTGAAGCGGAGAAGCTTCTTGCCGCAGAAGGCATTGATGCCGAAATTATCAACGTTCATACAATCAAGCCCCTTGATGCCGAAACAATCTGCGCTTCAGCCGCAAAGACCGGCTGTGTAGTAACCGCAGAAGAGCATAATATCATCGGCGGCCTCGGCGGTGCAGTCTGCGAAGCAATCTGCGAAAGCGGTACCGCGGTTCCCGTAGTACGCCTCGGTGTCAATGACGTATACGGCAAATCAGGCCCCGCAGTTGAGCTTCTTCACATTTACGGACTTGATGCCGCAGGCATCGTTGAAAAAGCAAAGAAGGCAATTTCACTTAAGAAATAAGGTTTTATCATGAACAACGACAGAATCCTGAAGAAATCGTTATTCGGCGGATTTAACAGAGAAGACGTTCTGAGCTACGTTGAAAAGCTTCAGAGCGAAAACGTTTCTCTTGCAGAGGAGCTTCGTGAAAAGAGTGCTCAATGTGCAGAGCAGGGCGGTGAAATAGCAGAGCTTGATGCTCTCAGAGAGGCAAACGCTCTTCTTCGCACACAGGTCAATGAGCTTACCGAAAGGGACAATCAGCTTTTGTCGCTTAATTCGGAGCTTTCGGCCGAGAAAAATAAATATGAGGCAATGGCAGAGAGCAATGAGCATGAGCTTTCTTTCCTCAGAGAGAAATCCCTGAAAGCGGATAACGCTCTTACGCTGAATGCCGAGCTTGAAGCGAGAGTGCTTTCGGCAGAGGCAAAGGCGGCATCCCTTGAAGAAGAACTTGCTTTTCTTAAAGCAAATCCCGTTATCCCCGAAACGGTTACCGTTCCCGCACAGGAAAAGTCAACTGAATACGATGATGCAAAGCTTCTTGCTCTTGAATCGGAGCTTGCTCAGATGAAGGAAAGATTTGCCGTTCTGGAATCCGATTATCTTCGCCTTTCGGAAGAAAAATCAAATGCCCTCATCCGCAGTGCCGTCAACTATTCCGATGCACTTATAGGTGAAGCCAGAGAAACGGCGGACAGGTCCATTCTTGTTGCAAACGCTTCAATAGCAAGTGCTTCGTCCGGCATCAGCGATGCAAGTAAACGGCTCAGGACTGCGCAGGTCAATCTTGAATACTCCCTCAGTTCAATCAGAAACAGCGTTGATAATCTGATTACCGAGCTTTCAAAACAATCTTCGGGATTAACTCCGGGTGAATGATAATGGCATCATACTCAATCGATTTAAGTGAAATAAGAAAACATATATCCGTTCTTCAAGCAGGGGATAAGGTGACCCTCAGCGGCAGATGCTATACTGCCCGTGATGCGGCTCACAAAAAGATTTTTGCCCTGCTGGATGAAAATAAGGAGCTTCCTCTTGAATTAAAGGATTCCTGCATTTACTTTGCAGGTCCCACTCCCGCACCCGAAGGACTTCCCATCGGCAGCTGCGGACCCACTACCGCGGGCAGAATGGACCCTTATTCACCCCGTCTGCTTGACCTCGGACTTGCCGCAATGATAGGCAAGGGCAAGCGTAATCAGTCGGTTTGCGATGCTATCGTCAGAAATAAATGCGTTTATTTCTGCGCTTTGGGAGGAGCAGGTGCCCTTTATGCAAAGAGCATTACTTCCTGCAGGGAAATCGCATTTCCCGAGCTCGGATGTGAAAGTATAAAGATTCTTGAATTAAAGGATTTTCCCGTTTACGTCGGAATTGACTGTAACGGAAACACCATATTCAAGGATTAAATATAATTAAAAGAGAGGCGGACGTCTTGTAACGAAGACGTCCGCCTTTTCGCTTATATTTCCGATTGGATTTTTTCTTTATCGTAACCGTCAACCGTGATAACGGATTTTCCGTCCTTTACCTCTATGAGCAAATTTACTCTTTTGCCGCCGGATACGGGATACTTTTTGACCTGAATTCTGCATCCTTCCTTAAGCCATTCTTTCGGAATGCCCCTGCCGATTATCAGAGTGCCGTCTGCCTTTTCACAGATAATCGAGTCAAATAATACATTCGTTGCGGTTGACTGACCCCACATGTGAGGACAGGAGCCGCCTCCGCCCGATGCGTGAGGTATGCTCCATACTGACTTGCTGTCGGGATATTTTACTCCCTCCCACCAGCTGAAAGGACCGCTTTGTGCATTGCCAATCATATATTGATATGCCTTGATGCCAGTATCTCTGTATTTATCGCCGCGAAGGGCGGCAGAGCCGTATCCCGCATTGTATGCAGAGCAGAAATATCCGTGAGGATATCCTCCGAAATTGTAAAAGCTTGCGCACTCCTTTTTCCTGATTTCCGCGCTGTGTTCATACGTTGCATCAATTAGCTCAACCATCGGACCGTATTGCTTTCCGCCGAAAAGATATGCGTCCCAGCTCCATCTTCCGAAGAGAAACATTGACAGTCTGTTGGCATCTCTCGGGTCGCTTCTGGAGGTTTCGCTATTGGGCATTTCCATACTCATCGGCAGGTAGTCAAGCCCATATTTTTCAACGGTCTCACGGATTATTTTGTCACATTGACAGAGTAAATCGTCATATTCTTTTTCGGCCCATTCAGCTTCATCCTGCCTGCCCGTTTCCTTACAGATATATGCGTAACAGATCAGACCGGTCAGAGCCGAAAAGTTATCAATCGTCCAGTAACCCGGTGAGTCTATCGCCATGGTCTTTTTCATTATTCCTTTGCCGCCATCTATGCGTGATTCGGCAATGCTGCGGGCATTTCGTTTGATTTCGTCAAATTTTTCGTTTACAAAATCCGCGTTGCCCGTTTTTTGCAGATACAAAGCAAAAAACCAGCTGTATTTCCATCTTGCATCGGGATACTGAACGTTTTTCAGTATGAATTCCGAATATTTTTCAATGTCCTTGAAATCACCGAGAAGCAGCAGGGTATTGAGTATGCCGATTACGTCGTGGTCAAATACTCTGTCATAGCCGTTTTCGCCCACGTGAAGCTCGTTTTTATCCTTGCATATCATCGTATATATGTAACCTGCCTTATACGCGTCAATAAGGCGTTTATCGGGCAATTCCGTGATTTGTGCAAGCGGTTCAAGACGGTTAAGCCAGTATTTTTTCATACTGTCGTAATGAGCGTCAAATCCGCCCGATGATTTTATTTCACCGTCTGTCGGGAAGGGGTAATCACCTCCGAATCTGTCTGCGGTGACCGCATAGTCAACCGTTGCCTTTTCGCCGCTTTTTATCTTGTCCGGCACCTTCGTCAGAGGTATCAGATGCTTGCTTACTTTCGGGAAGCTTATCGCTTCTCTCCCTTTGTTTTCAACGGAAAGACGGGAATATGCAATTTCAAAATCTTTTCCGTTCAGGGCTATTTTGTCGGCAAAATTTTCAATGATATAGTTTACGGAATTTTTAGTGTATTCACTTACGAGGCAGGGAATAAATCCTTCTTTATTGTACCAGTTGATTTTACCGTCGGGGCAGGGAATACCGAATGTAATCATCCTGCTTTTTCCGTCTCTGAGCAGGTAGCTTCCGTCAATGAAAGCGATTGGTGCGTCCTTGTCACCCTCACAGCCGAATACTCCTGTCAGCTCCGGATATTTTCTGTATGCGTAACCCGCCTTCAGAGGATTTCCCCATACTCTCAGTTTGTTAATGGTGTCAAAATATACCTTTCCCGCAAGGGAAAAAATCGGAATCTTTTTCATGAAAACACCGTCCTTATATGCAGATTATATCATATATTTTTACCTCTTTCCATATGTAAACTTATTTTATAAAATATTGACCTGTATTTTGCGCTGTGATATAATAGCTTGTAATAATATGGCGAATTATTTGATTTGGAGTGATAGTATGATTAAGATTTCACCCTCTGTTCTTGCAAGTGATTTTTCAAAGCTGGGTGAGGAAGCGGTCCGGATGGAAAAGAGCGGTGCGGACTATCTGCATCTTGACGTTATGGACGGTCATTTTGTTCCCAATATCAGCTTCGGTGCTCCCGTAATCGCTTCAATCCGTAATAAAACCGACCTTGTCTTTGACGTTCATCTTATGATTTCGGATCCTCTGAGATACGTTGAGGATTTTGCAAAAGCAGGCGCCGATATAATCACGTTCCACCTTGAGAGTGATTCACCCGCAGATGAAACTATTGACAGAATTCACGAGCTCGGCTGTAAAGCGGGTATCAGCATTAAGCCGGGTTCTCCCCCCGAAGCGGTTTATCCTTATCTTCTGAGTGCCGATATGGTGCTTGTTATGACGGTTGAGCCGGGCTTCGGCGGTCAGTCGTTTATGTATGAAACAATGACTAAGGTCAACAAAATCCGCGATCAGATCAATATGATGGGCGGAGAGGTTGACATTCAGGTTGACGGCGGTATCAATGAAGAAACCGCAGAGGTCGCCGCAAGAGCAGGCGCAAACGTATTCGTTGCGGGAAGCGCCGTTTTCAAAGCTGAAAATGCGGCAGAAATGATTAAAAAGCTTCGCGAAAGAGCAAAGGTCTGAGTTTGTAAACGGAGGTGAATACCTTGGCAGGTGATAAGGAAGCACGATATACGTCCAAGCAGATATTCGGTGATTATCTGCTTATGCTTATATTCCCTGTTATCCTGTCCGTGTGGTATTACTCTGCCGCGGCTCTGTCCGTCATTGCAGTATGCCTTGTAACCTCCTTCGTATGTGACTTTATCGGCAGTATCATCATCAGTAAGCAATATTATCTCGGTGATTTAAGTGCTGTCTGTACGGGATTGATGATTGCCATGATGATGCCTGCGGGTATTAAACTTTACGTTCCCGCCATGGCTTGCAGCTTTGCCGTTCTTGTTCTTAAAATACCCTTCGGCGGCGGTATGAGGACTCCCTTCGTGCCTGCGGCGGCGGGCTTTGCCTTTGCGGCAATCAGCTTTAAGGACTTGGTGTTTGATTACACCGTCGGACGTGAGTATATGACTACCGTTTCTCTCGGCTCTCTTTTATCAAACGGAAGTGCCCTGAGAATTACGGGGCTCAACGTTCTTGATATTCTTACGGGTAATATTTACGGACCTATGGGCTCGGGATGTGTTCTCGTTTTCATCGGCTGTGTTGTATTTCTTTTCATACGCAGGCGTTCCGCCCTGCTTTCCACTTTGGGCTTCATTGCATCCTGTGTTGTGTTTGCCCTGATTTTTCCCAGATCAAACGGTTACAGTGCCGCAAGCCCTCTGCTTGAATTATCCGCCGGCTCGCTGATGTTTGCCTCCGTATTTCTTGTTACGGATTATGCAACTCTTCCCACTCATACCCCAAATAAAATAGTCTGCGGTGTTTTCTGCGGAATTATCACCATGACGATGCGATATATGGGTGCCTTTGAAGAGCCCGTCTGCTTTGCGGTGCTTCTTTCAAATGCGTTTACCCCTCTTCTCAATATTGTTACCGACAGATTCATTTCCCTCATTATGAAAGGGAAAAAGGGAGAGGAGGTGACCGCGGATGAACAGCGAGCATAAATCCTTCGGCTCCGCCTTTGCCCGCGGAGTATTCCTCAATAATCCCGTTCTCATTCAGTGTGCGGGCCTGTGTCCCGTAATTGCAGGTACTGCCACGCTCAATGACGCATTCTTTATTTCCGCAGAGCTTCTTGTGAATCTGCTTCTTACCTGCATTATCGCAAGCGTTTTCCTTAAAAAAGTGCCGAGATTCATCAGAGTGGTGAGTTATCTCATTATCGGCTCTGCCGTCAGCTGCAGTGCTCTTTACGTGCTTTCAAGGTTCAATTTTGTCAACGTAGGTCTTGACCTTAAGATACTTATTCCCGTGGTTGCGGTCAATTCTCTTACCGCGGTACGTGCCGAAACCTATGCCGTAAAGCATACGGTTAGAAGCTCTGTTTACGATGCTCTTGCCGCGGGCGTGGGTGCATCCCTGGTTATAATCGTCGTAGGCGTGCTGCGCGAGCTTATCGGCAGCGGCAGTATAGCGAATATTCAGCTGAATACCGCCTTTACCATGGATGGTATGTCTCTTCCCTTCGGTTGCCTTATTACTCTCGGTTTCCTTGCCGCCATACTCAAAATGATGATTTCCCGTCCCGAAAGACGTCCCCGTGAAAAGACGAATGAGGAACAGCCCACGGAAATAGAAATCAGTTTTGAGACGGAGGCACCCGAGGAAGCGGATATCGGTATTGAGGACTATGACGATATAGAATCTCTGCTTGCGTCTACCGATGAGTTTCTCAGATCTCTTACGGGAGGTGGCAGACAGTGAAAACGGTAACCGATCTTCTTATCACCGCCCTTTATACGGTATTCGTTCAGAATCTCGTTATGTGTTCGGGTCTCGGTATGAGTGAAGCCATGCGTATTTCACCCAGGCCCAATACCTTTATCAGATTTGCCGTTATGATTTCCGGGTTTTCCACGGTTACGAGTATTGCCTGCAATCTTATCGGCTCTCATCTTCAGAGCGTGACCTCGGTAATCGTCAGAGCGGCAGTCTATGCCGGCATTCTTGCTTTGCTTTATATCGCGGTTGCGACAGTAATCAATATCCTTGTCAACGATAAGGAGCTTATGGGTATTCTTGGTATAGCCGCCCTTAATACTCTCGTGCTTGCAGTTCCCTATATCAACGATTCTGCGGCATATTCAACGGCTGACTGTATCGGCTCGGGATTGGGCGCGGGCTTTGCCTTCGTGCTTGCCGCCGCTCTTATCGGAAGCGGTGCCAGAGCCATTGAAAAAAACAAATATATTCCCGAGGTATTCAAGGGTACTCCCGCAATGTTCTTTTACGTGGGTATGATTTCCCTGGGATTTCTCGGATTTACGGGCACAAAATTATTCTGACGGGAAGTGAGATAATGCAGAAAAACAAAAAAGCGCTCAAGCCCTCACAGCGAGACGTAATAACACCCTTTACCGCCGAATACGGTAACGGAATGAGCTTTGAGGATAAGCTTAAAATCAAGAAGGCAGTCAGTATTTTTCTCATAGTTGTCTGCATTGCGGCACTTATCTGTATCGGTTACTTTTTAACCGATTTGTTAATCGGCTTTTCTAAAATTCCCGCAGATGCATATATCAGCCCGGAGGGAGCTTCAGAATGGATTTCATACCCTATAATTCACGGTTAAGATATCATAAATCTCCCTACGGTGCAGTTCCTCAGGGGACGGAAATAACCTTCAGAATTGTTCTCCCCAGGAGCTTCGGCTGCAGGGAAAGTGTGCTTAAAATTCACAGAGATGACGGCTGGTACTGTGATATCTCCATGGAGTGGCACTGTATGGAGGGAATGAACGAGGAATGGTGGATTGTCCGCTTCACTCCCGATGAAAGCGGTCTGTATTGGTACAGATTTGAAATACGCAACGATTACAGCAGTAACGGCATTACCCGCTTTGATTCCTCCACGAGCCGCATTTCATCCGACGGCGTCGATTTTCAGTTTACCGTCTACGATAAGGATTTCACTACTCCCGACCGTGTCAAGGGTTCCGTTATCTATCAGATTTTTCCGGATAGATTCTGCAGGGAAGAAAAAGAAAAATTTTCAGACAGCCCCGACAGAGTAATCCGTGACGACTGGGGCGGCGATCCATGCTGGGAGCCCTCCGAAGACGGTAAAATCGTTAAATACGATTTCTTCGGCGGTGACCTTAAGGGTATAGAAAGCCGACTTGATTATATTGCCTCTCTGGGCGTGGGTGTGATTTACCTTAATCCCATATTCAGTGCGGTTTCCAATCACCGCTACGATACCGCGGATTACGAAAAGATTGACCCTCTCCTCGGTGACGAAGAGGATTTTGCCCGTCTTTGCTCCGCCGCAAAGAAAAAGGGCATTGACATCGTTCTTGACGGGGTATTCAGTCATACCGGCTCCGACAGTAAATATTTCAATAAAAACCGTACCTACGGTGACGGCGGCGCTTATAACGATAAAAATTCACCTTATGCCGACTGGTATAAATTTACCGAATATCCCGATAAATATGATTGCTGGTGGGGAGTGGATATCCTTCCCGAAATTGATGAAGAAAACGACGGATATATTGAATATATCGGCTCCGTTCTTCGGAAATGGCAGTCTCTCGGGGCTTCGGGCTGGCGGCTTGACGTTGCCGATGAGCTTCCCGACAAATTTCTTGATGCTCTTCGGTGCAGGGTAAAGCAGCAGGATTCCGACGCCCTTATTATCGGTGAGGTCTGGGAGGATGCTTCCGATAAAATCAGCTACGGCAGACGCAGGAGATATCTGCAGGGCAGACAGCTTGATTCCGTAATGAATTATCCCTTTGCCGACGCTCTTATTGAGTTCGGTGTAACGGGCGTTTCCGAGGGCTTCAATGACAGGATTGAAGAAATCTGCGAGAATTATCCCAAGTGTGTGGTGGACGTGCTTATGAATCATATCGGCACGCATGATACCTGCCGTATTCTCAACCGTCTCGGCACTCTTGATAAATTCGAAAGTGACCACCTCAACAGATACAGAGGCGGTATGACGCCTGAGGAAACCGCAAGGGGCAAGCGGCTTCTCCGCCTTGTTACAGCGATGCAGTTCACCCTTCCCGGTATACCCTCCGTCTATTACGGTGATGAGGTCGGTGCCGACGGCGGAGTTGATCCGTTCAACAGACGCTGCTATCCCTACGGTAAGGAAGACCGTGACCTGCTTGAATGGTACAGATTTCTCGGTAAGATACGTAAGGAGCATCCCGTATTCATTGACGGCGATTTTGTTCCCGTTTCGGATGCCATGGGCTGTGTGGCATATATGAGAGCAGGCAGGGGAGAGAGAATAATCGTTGTCGCAAACAGAAATCCCCATTCCATCGTTTATACCCTTCCGTACGACGGCTTCAGGTCCCTTACGGGTCAGAAGGTAAAGAGGAAGGATTTATATCTTGATGCCGAAAGTGCGGCAATCTTAATAAATGTGTGATTGATTATGAGCAGAAAAGTCAGATTCAAGCCGGAGAGAAAAAGATACCCCAAAAAGACGGGCCTTGTGATTACCTTCGTTGTTGCCCTCGTCTGTATTGCGGTATTTTCCATGCTTTCCATACTGAAAGAGAATAACTATGACCTCAAAGCCGCTCTGGGCGGAGAAAAATCCTCCGATGAGGTGGTGGAGGAGGAGAATATCCAATCCGAGGAAAAGCGCTTTCTTTTCTGGAGTAAGGATTCCGGGACTCAGGCACTGTGCTTCCTCTGGGTGGTTGATTCCAAAGTGCCCGCAGGTAAATATTCCGTCTATTCTCCCTCCATTGACGATAAGGTTGAGTTTGACGGTCAGTACCGGACTCTTGCCGAGATTTTCACCACCTACGGCGAAAGCGGTCTGCGTTCGGCGATTGAGATTATGTGCGATATCAAGCTTGATTTCTATATCGGCTCCGATACTGAAAGCTTCAAGCAGATGATCAATACTCTGGGCTCGGTGACCGTAAAGCTTTCTAAGCCCATTGAGTACAGAGGAGATTACAATCTTATCCTTTCGTCTGGCAAAAACACCCTGAAGGGAGACCAGCTCTATAAGTATCTCTGCTACACCAATTTTATTTCTACCGGTGCGGCGGATATGCGCAGCGAGGTCATTATAAAAATACTTGAAAATACCATCAATTCCGACAATGTGGACAGAACCGAAAAATTCTATTCCAACATTGCAAATATTCTGATTACGGATATTTCCGTTGTGGATTTCTCCGCGTCCTCACAGTTCATTTACGATATGTTCAATGCGGGCATTCAGGAGACAAAAATCATAACGGAGCCCTCCGGCTTTGGTAAATAATATGAAAAAAACACTGATCGGCATGCTTGCCATCTTTGCTATTCTGCTGACGGGATATGCGGTGCTTAAAACGGAATTTCCCGATTTGCAGCCCCCTCTGATAAATAAGTACGTGGGTGAGGTAGACCCTTCTCAGTTCGGCAGTCCCTACAAGACTTATTTCTATCAGCTTTCCTCAATTGAAAAGCAGGCGTATAATCTTATCCTTGAGCATATATATGATATGCCCGAAAAGATTCTTGTTCCCAATCTTACCCAGACGGAGCTTGATGAGGTGTTCAAGGCACTCCTCAATGATAATCCCGATTTGTATTTTGTCGGGCGCAGATGCACCCTCAAGCCGGAGCTCTGGAACGTATTTATTTCCTTTGAATACATTATGACTCCCGAGGAATACGAAGCTGCAAAGACGGAGTTCAGGGAAAGAACCGATATGATTATTGCTTCCCTTTCCGATCCCGGGGATCAGTTCGTGACCGAGCTTGAAATTCACGACAGAATAGTCCGTTCCTGCTCATATAAGATAGAGGAAGACGATTATATATATTCCTCCTCCTACGGATGCCTTATCAACGGCAAGGCGGCTTGTGAGGGCTATTCAAAGGCGGCAAAGTATCTCTTTGACAGAGTGGGTATAGAAAGTGCTCTTGTCTGCGGTAAGGCGACCCCTTCCGACGGCATTCCGGGAGACCATATGTGGAATGTGGTCAAAATCAACGGTGACTGGTATCATCTTGACTGTACCTGGGACGACCCGGTGGCAAAGAAGAATTCCAATATCAGGATGTATACCTACTTCAATATAACGGATGATAAAATCTCATCAAATCACAGTGAGTTTTCTTATGACCCCGGCTGTATCGCCACCGCCGAAAACTACTATGTAAGAATGAGTATGCGGTTTGAAGACTATGACGGTAGCTGTGAGTCAAAGCTGAGGACCATGCTGCTTGAAAAATATAATTCAGGCGAAAAGAGCATCACCGTAGACTTCGTAAACGAAAGCTCATACAAAAACGCTTTTTCAAGTCTTATTACGGATAAGCGTATATTCAGAGTGCTTGACGGAGTGCATTCAAATGCGGGGACAGGGCTTTCCCGACGGATGAACGGCTACATTGCCGACGATGAATTTTATACCATTACTTTTTCGTTTGATTGACAGGAGACGATTTTGTGGATAAAGAAAGAATAGAAAACGCGGTCAGAGAAATTCTTATTGCCGTAGGCGAAGACCCCGACAGACCCGGTCTGGTTGAAACCCCCGCAAGAGTGGCAAGAATGTATGAAGAAATTTTTGCGGGCCTTGAAGATAACCCGGAAAGGCATCTCAAGCTTTTTGATGAGGGCAGTGAGGAAATGGTTATCGTCAGAGATATTCCGATGTACTCCATGTGTGAGCATCATCTGCTTCCCTTTATCGGTAAAGCGCATATCGCTTATATTCCCTCAGACGGCAGGGTAATCGGTCTTTCCAAGCTTGCAAGGATAGTTGATTCCTTTGCCAAAAGACCTCAGCTTCAGGAACGCCTTACCTCACAGATTGCGGATTTTCTTGACGAGAATCTTCATCCGCAGGGTGTAGCGGTAGTAATCGAAGCAGAGCATCTGTGTATGACCATGCGCGGTGCGAGGGCATCCGGCTCCCAGACGCGTACTTCGGCTCTCAGAGGAATTATGAGAAAGGATACCAAGACGAGAGCGGAAGCCCTTTCTCTTCTTACCGGAGGCAGGGGCTGATGTTCAGAGCAGGTGATTTTACTTTGCCTCTGGGCAAAAAAACCTATATAATGGGGATTCTCAACTATACGCCCGATTCCTTCTCCGACGGCGGTCTTTACAATACTCCCGAAAAAGCGGTTGAGCATGCTCTGCTTATGCAGGAGCAGGGGGCAGACATAATAGACGTCGGCTGTAATTCCACCAGACCCGGCGGAGTAATACTGAGCGAGGATGAGGAGCTTGGCAGATTAAAAGAAGTATTGCCCGCTTTACGGGATAAAATCAGCGTTCCCGTTTCGGTTGATACCTTCTATCCTCTCTGTGCAGTGTATGCCCTGCAAAACGGAGCGGTCATCATAAATGATGTAAGCGGTAAATTCAATACCGATATCGCTTCTGCAGTGAATGAGTACGGCGGTGGGTATATAGTCACCCATAATCCCTGCGGTGCTTCGGATACCGTCAGCTATCCCGACGGCGTGGCGACCGCGGTGAGAAATTTCTTTATGGAATGTATCTCAAAGGCGGCTCAGTGCGGATTAAAAAAGGAAAATCTCTGCCTTGATCCCGGCTTCGGCTTCGGAAAGACGGAAAAAGATAATTATGAGCTTCTTGATAACCTGCATTGGACAAAGTTTGAGGGCTACGCCCTGCTTGCGGCGATTTCAAGAAAACGCTTCATTAACAAATGTGATTTTTCTCTTATTGATTACGCCACCGCGGCGGCGGATACCCTTGCCGTTGAGGGCGGAGCGGATATCATAAGAGTTCATAATGTGGCGGCGGCTGTTGCTTCGGCAAAGGTCGCAGATGCAATTTACAGGAAGGTCTGAAATGGATAAAATAATCGTAAAAGGTCTTAAAATTTATGCTTACCACGGAGTAAATCCCGAAGAAAAGGCAGACGGTCAGAATTTTATTCTTGACATTACCGCTTCGGTTGATTTATCCGTTCCCTGCGAAAGCGACAACGTGGACGATACGGTAAGCTATGCAAAGATAATCAAGGAAGCCACAAGGATATTCCTGCTTCAGAAGGACGACCTTATTGAAAGAGCGGCAAAGCGCGTTGCCGACGGGCTTCTTGAAAGGTTTGACAAAATCCTATCCGTGACCGTGCTCCTCAAAAAGCCGGAGGCACCCATCAAAGCGGATTTTGAATATACGGCTGTGGAAATAACTGTAGGAAGGTGAAACCGTGAGTCAGGCAGTAATAGCACTTGGCACCAATATGGGTGACCGTATAATGAATCTCAATCAGGCGCTCCGTCACATTTCGCGTCTGCCGAATCTTAAAATAATCGCCGGCTCCGGTGTTTATGAAACTGACCCGGTAGGCAAAACGGATCAGAACAGATTCTATAATGCCGTCGTGCTTGTGGATACCTCCACTTCGCCTCAGGTTTTGCTTGGTGAATGCCTCGGCATTGAAGCGGCGATGGGACGGCTCAGAACGGAGAAAAACGGTCCGCGCGTAATAGATCTGGACCTGCTCATTTATGAGAATTACAGAAACGAAAATTTTGAGCTTACCGTTCCCCATCCGAGAATACTTGAAAGAGCGTTCGTTATGAAACCTCTTTCGGATATTTTCCCTTCCGGCAGAGCACTCGGTCTCTTCTTCGCTCCCGCACTGCGTGAGGTTGGTCTGAAGGGCGTTGACGATACGGGCTATGAGCTTGTTATTCCCTCAACGGAGGATTTGTAATGATTTGTGAAAACTGCGCTTATTATGATTATGATGAGGAATATGAGGAATACGTCTGCAGTGCAAATCTTGACGAAGATGAGCTTTATCAGTTTTTGCAGGGCGGAAATTTCAACTGTTCCTTCTATAACCCCTACGACGAGTATAAAGTAGTGGAAAAACAGAATTAGTAATTTATTGCCTTACGGCAGTTATAAAGAAAGGAAAATCAAAATGGAAGTTTTAAGAAAAGAATTTTCGTTCCCCTCGGTTTCGGGCGTTGCCGATGTATTTATCCGCTGCTGGTATCCCGATGATGAGGTAAAGGCAATTTTCCAGATTACTCACGGTATGGCTGAATACGGTGAAAGATACGAGGATTTCGCTTCATTCCTTTGTGAAAAGGGCTTTGCCGTTTTCGTAAACGACCATGTCGGCCACGGCAGAAGCGTAAAGAGTGACGATGACCTCGGCTACTTCGGCGAAGAGGGCGGCTGGAACGCTCTTGTTGAAGACGAAAAGAGAGTAACCGACCTTGCCGAAAAGGAATATCCCGATGTTCCCGTAATCTATTACGGTCACAGTATGGGCTCGTTTATCGGCAGAGAATACGTACGCCGTTATACTGCCGGCGACTCAAGAATCAAGGCAGCCATTATCTGCGGTACTGCAGGCAGGAATCCCGCCGCCGCGATCGCAATCGGCCTCGCAGGTGCGATTGCAAAATTCAAGGGCAGTAAGTTCAAGAGTAATTTCATCAATAATCTTGCCTTCGGTGCCTACAATAAGAGGATTTCCAACCCCCGTACTCCCTTTGACTGGCTTTCAACAGACGAAGCACAGGTTGACAAATACGTTGCCGATAAGTATTGCGGCTTCCTTTTCACTGCCGTCGGTTACAGAGACCTCTTTACTATCCTCAATACCGTTTCTTCTCTTAAATGGTATGAGCAGATGAATAAAAACATCCCCATTCTCCTTACCGCAGGTGAGGAA
This sequence comes from Acutalibacteraceae bacterium, assembly GCA_045598305.1. Taxonomy (GTDB): domain Bacteria; phylum Bacillota; class Clostridia; order Oscillospirales; family Acutalibacteraceae; genus CAG-177. The sequence goes on along the minus strand of JAZLLW010000043.1, from coordinate 7,680 downwards.
GACCCCGTAGGTGCATACGGCAAGGGTGTCAAAGAGGTTTATAACGGACTCAAAAACGCGGGCTGTAGGGACGTTACGCTCAAGCTCTATCCCGGTATGCGTCATGAGATTCATAATGAAAAGGAAAATAAGAGAGTTTATGAGGACCTTGCCGCCTGGGCAATTTCAAAACTTAAATAATGCAATATGCCCTCTCTTTTACGGAGAGGGCAAAGGAATGTTATATGGATAAAAAAACGGCTTTTACGGGAAATCTGCTTGCTCTTTATCCCGTCCTGATATGGGGAACTACCTTCATAATCACAAAGAAGCTTATGCAGTCCTTCAATGCGGCTGAGATTCTTTGTACAAGATTTGCTATCGCATTTTTACTGCTCGCTCTTGCACGGCTTATCAGAGGAAAAGAGCCGCTGCCGGAAAATGCGTCAAAAAAAGACGAATTTTACTTTGCTGCGGCAGGCGTTGTCGGGCTGTTTCTGTACGGTGTGCTTGAAATCGTTTCAATGCAGTATACCTATGCTTCAAATACGAGTACCATCGTTTGCACGAATCCCTTTTTCATTGCTCTGTTTGCGGTGATTTTTCTTAAAGAAAAACGCCCCGGAATCAATTTCATTATCGGTTTTGCGGTTGCAATAACGGGTATAGTCCTCATCAGCTTCAACGGTGCATCGGAATTCGGCCTGAATCCTCTCGGAGATTTTCTGGCGCTTATCTGTGCGGTCACCTGGGGTATTTATACGAATATCGTCAAAAAAGTAACTGATAAGGGTTACGGCACTCTTTACGTTACAAGGCACGTTTATTTCTGGGGCGCATTGATGATGGCAATTTCTCTCCCGTTTTTCGGATTTGAGGGCTCGTTTTCAAGATTTACCGACCCGAAGACGGTAATATATCTTCTGTTCCTCGGCGTAATCGCTTCCTGCACCTGCTTCCTTGCATGGAATAAGGCGACCGCTATGATCGGTCCCGTCAGGTCGGGCGTATATATATACGCCATTCCCGTAGTTACGATTATTTTTTCCTTCATCTTTCTTGATGAAAGAATCAACCTCGTTTCCGCTGTCGGAATCGTGCTTGTAATCGCGGGTACGGTAATCTCATCCCTCAATTTCAAAAATAAAGAAAAAGCCGTTTAATAAAAACAATTCATAAAATTAACCCGTCGGAGAGAAAAATCTCCGGCGGGCTTTGATTATTTATCTGTTTTATCTTCCTGCTGTTCTATGTCGGTGGATTTGATGTGGTTTCCGATTATTTCGGAAACGTCGCTTATCGTAACGAATGCTGAAGAATCTACCGTATCTATTATATGCTTCAGTTCCCATACCTCAAGGTAGGTGATTACGCAGTAAAGTATCTTTTTGTCGCCGCTGATGAATCCCGTTCCGTTGATGATCGTTACGGTCCGTCCCAGCTTCTGATATATCTTATCGCTTATTTCATCCGCATCATCGGTTATTATCATAGCCGCCTTGGCGTTATCAAGACCGTTTTCAACAATATCTATTACCTTTGACGTGATAAAGTAGGTCAGCAGGGAATACATACCTCTGTCAATGCCGAAAAGTACGCTTGCAGCCGTGTATATGATAATGTTGAATATCAGCACTACCTTTCCGACGGGCAGACCGAATTTCTTGTTCAGCAGTATTGCCACGGTTTCCGTTCCGTCAAGGCATCCGCCGAATCTTATTACAAGACCTACGCCGATACCCAGAAGCACACCGCCGAAGCATACCGCCAGCAGATACTGGTCGGTCGCATTCTGAATGGGAGCAAATAATTTCAGACAAAGAGAAAATACCGCCATAGAAAATGCGGATTTTATTACGAACCGCTTTCCCATCCTCTTAAGACCTGCCAGCAGGAATGGCACGTTGAGTATCAGCGTCAGTAAGCTAAGCGGTATTTTTGCCGTCATAGTGCTGATAATCATGCTTATACCGACCACACCGCCGTCAAGTATCTTATTGGGAAGCAGAAACTCCTCAATGGAAAACGCGGCGATGGCGGAGCCGACACCCATCATCAGGTATTCGGATATTATTTTAATTATTGTTTTCGTGTTTATTTTTTTCATTCTTACCTCACGTTTTTTTCAAGCAGTACAAGGCGTACCGAGGGAATGCCGTTAAAGGAAACGTCGGTTATGCCTGTTTCACGGAAGCCGAGCTTGTTATACATTTTCCGTGCGGCGGCGTTCTTTTCCTGAGTGTCTATTCTCAGTGCAAGGCAGTCGTTTTCTTTTGCGTATTCCTCATAAAAAAGGGTGAATTTATTGCCGATTCCTTTTCTGCCGTAATCCGGGTCAACCGTCAGAGTGTGCATAACAAGTATTCTGCTTTCATCATATTCATACTGCCATTTTACTCTGTCGTAGCCCTCCGGCTGAAAGTGGTTGAATATTGCAGAACCGACGGTTACTTCGTCCGCTTCCGCCACAAAAAGTTCATCCTTCGCCAATGAATGAACGGCAGTTTCCCTTACGGGATATACTCCCTCTTCCCAACCGACGGTGAGCTTCCCTTCTTTTTCGTATCTGTGGATTTTATTGTAAATCTGCTCAATGGCGTCAATATCATTTTCTGTTGCTTTCCGAAAATTTACTGTCATATCATCACCTTATTCAGTATACCAAAAATCCTGAATGACTGCAATAAAAAAAGAAGAATTTCAAGAATGTACTCATCCTCAAAATTCTTCCTGACTGTATTATTTATCAGCATTTATTGCCCCGCAAAGTATTATTTGCCGAGACTGTCGGTAACCTCAACCGTAGTAGTGCTGTTGTAGCATTCAAACATACTCTCTGTATCTGTGGGGACGGTTTTCTTTGAAAGGAGACTTACTATGGGAACGATGATAAGACCGCCTACCATTGCAACAACGCCGGAGTAGAGTGAGTTCTTGAATACGAAAGCGAGTACGGGATTTGTTGAGGGAGCGATTACGCCGATTGAGAAGAGAAGCTGTACTATTTCAAGACCTACGCCGAAGATGAACGAAACAACGACAGCAGCTTTGCTTGTCTTCTTCCAGTACAGACCGTAGAGGAAGGGAGCAAGGAATGCACCGGCAAGTGCGCCCCATGAAACGCCCATCATCTGTGCAATGAACAGACTTTTGTTGGATGCCTGCTTGATTGCGATTACAGCGGAAATTACAATAAATACAACGATGAATGAACGGATGAAGATCATCTTTTTCTTTTCGCTCATTTCCTTCTTTGAAATGGGAGCGATGAAGTCAAGCGTAATTGTTGAACTGCTGGTAAGTACGAGGGATGAAAGAGTTGACATTGACGCGGAAAGTACAAGCACGATTACCACACCGATAAGAACGGGGGAGAGAGTTGAAAGCATCTCGGGGATGATTGCGTCAAAGCCCTCTGCGTCAACGTCTACGTTGTAAAGTCTGCCGAAACCGCCGAGGAAGTAACAGCCACCTGCAACTACGATTGCAAATAAGGTGGAGATGATTGTGCCCTTTTTGATTGAATCCTCGTTTTTGATTGCGTAGAACTTGCCGACCATCTGAGGAAGTCCCCATGTACCGAGAGAGGTAAGGAGAACTACTATCAGCAGGAAGCCGGGGTTGGGACCGAAGAATGAAGCGTATTCCCATCCGCCGTTTTCGCCGTTGGCAAGACTTGTCATTGCAGCCATAAGACCGCCGTTGTCATTGAGAACCGCGAGGATAACGGCTACGATACCGACAAGCATTATAATGCCCTGAATGAAGTCGTTGATGGCAGCAGCCATGTATCCGCCTGCGATTACATAAATACCGGTAAGTACCGCCATGATGATAACGCATATTGAGTAGTCAACGCCGTTGAATGCCATTGAGAAAAGTCTTGAAAGACCGTTGTAAAGGGACGCTGTATAGGGGATAAGGAAAGCAAATGTAATGAACGATGCAGCGATTTTAAGTCCTTCTGAATGGAATCTGTTACCGAAGAAATCGGGCATGGTCTTGCTTGAAAGGGACTGAGTCATGATTCTCGTTCTTCTGCCGAGAATACTCCAGGCAAGAAGTGAACCGATGAATGCGTTGCCGAGACCTATCCATGTTGATGCAACACCGAAATTCCAGCCGAACTGGCCTGCATAACCTACAAAGATAACCGCTGAGAAATAGGAAGTGCCGAAAGCGAAGGCACTGAGCCAGGGACCTACCGAACGTGAGCCGAGAACGAAACCGTCAACGTCGGATGCGTGTTTTCTTGATCTGAGACCGATTGCTACCATCAATGAAAAGAAGCAGACAATCAGGATCAACGTGATTACCATTGTAGAGTTCATAATTTTTCCTCCTGTGAATGTTGTGGCGTGTTACACAATATATTGTGTAAAATTACTGAATATGATATCCCACTTTCGTCATTATGTCAATAGTTGAAAACCTTTTTGTATACAGTAACAAAAAAAGGACACATTCACGTAATCAATTTACGAAATGTGTCCTATTTGTTAAGCTGTTTGGTTATACAAGCTGACCGGGAAGGCTCAATTTCTCTTTATGTGGGAATGTCGCCTCGTATTCTTCAAATTTTTCCGATAATTCTTCTGCGGCAAAATAGCCCTTCGGCGTTGCGTATTCGCCCGTTATTCCCGACAGATAACCGGGTATAAGCTCCTTACAGAGGAAAAACGACGCGTCCTCACCCTCGGGTAATCCGTGGTAGCGAATACCGTAATCACTTGCGTATGTGAACCCGCTTTTTTCGTAAAACAGAATGTTGCCTTCAAAGCAGAGCGCACCGCATCCGAATTCTTTTGCCTTTCCAAGCGAATAGTCCAGCAGTATTTTTCCGTAGCCCTTTCGTTTAAGCTCATTGGTAATGCAGATGGGTCCCATAGTCATTATCGGAATTTTTCTGCCGTCGTCACCGGAAATTTCAGCTCTGACAAAAATATTCTGACCGATTATTTTTCCGTCCTTTTCCATTACGAAATCAAGCTCCGGCACAAAATCGGGGTCGTCTCTCAGCTTTTTCAGCACAAAATGCTCCAAACAACCGGGTCTGTATACATTCCAGAAGCTTTCCCTTACAAGATTTTCAACCTTTGAGTAATCTTCTTCTTTCTCGTTTCTGATAATTACGTCGTTGATTTTAACTGTATTGTCCATTTCTTTTTCCTTTTATAGAATCGTTTATTCTTTGTATAAATTGCTCACGCCGCTCCCTTAAACAGTATTATACCACTTTTCTGTGCCGCAATCAATATTCGTTATTGAAAACCGAACGGAATAAAGCAAAGAAAAACACCCGCTCATATCTGAGCGAGTGCTGATTTTGTTGCTTTTTCGGTTTCACTTACAGTCCCAGTATTTCCTGGAAAATGTGTACGAAAAACAGCAGGAAGTTTCTGCCGGTAGATACGAAAAAGTTTATGATTCCCTTGATTATTGATGTTTTTTCCGTTGAGGGTGAACCGTCATAATCCGAATAAGTGTTTGAAATCCATTTGATAAGGCCTGCGGGGGGAGTCAGATCGACCGTATTTCCGTTGCCGTCAACCGTTTCAAGATATGGATATTTTCCGTCACTCAGGGTATGCAGGTCATAGGTTATTACACCTGCCAGATGATGATTGTCCGATGACAGTCCGCCGTCCGGATTCGTAACCGACGAAAAGGTTGAAAGTCTGCAGTTTCCTTTGTTTTCGTTTGTCAGCTTTATCATTCCCCATATAACCAGAGTGTTGAACGGATAGCTGATAATCGGGTCAAGACTGCTTGCGACGAGCCATATTGAGGTGCTTGATGCTTTCATTACGTTAAAAATTGTCGGCATTGTGGTAGAAGCAAGGGGAATTGCGCCCGCAAATAATTCGGGATGTTCGTCAAGCATCATCCATACCATTCCGCCGCCTGCGGATGAGCCGCTGATGGTGATACGTGTGGTATCAATATTGTCTTTATGCTGCTCAATGAAGTCGTCAATCAGCTTGCGAAGGGGATTAACGAGATTTTCGCCCCAGTAAACCATCATCTGTTCGGGTGCTCTGGGCATCAGGATGAATCCGCCGCCCGCATTGTCGAATCTTGACTGGAGCTCCTTTGATGACCAGTAAGCCATATCGCTGTCGTCGAGCTGAGAGCCGGCATAGTCACCGTGACCTATTCCGTGAAGGAATATGAAAAGCGGATATTTTGTTGTGTCGTTGGTACCTACGGGAGAGTAATATTTATAGTCAAGCGTGAATCCGTCCGTTTCGGGAGCAACGCCCGATTCAAACTGTTCTCTCAGCGCCGCAATACCGCTTTTAACGGATAAGGGCTCCTTGGGTATGAATTCCTCTTCATCCTCTTCGGAGATTTCTTCCTGTAAAATACCGGTATTTTGCGTAACGATGTCTTCGTCGGCAAGTACGGAAAAAGGAACGCATCCCATTATAAAAATAACTGACAGTAAAATGCTTATTACTTTTTTGTGCATACTGATTGCTTCTCCTCTTTGACTTTTTTGCCATCCGCTTTCCGTTTCATTTGTTTTTGTGAAACGAATCCGGAAACGACTGTAATTTATTTTGCAATAATGACAGTTCATATTAGCATAAATATTATAAAAAGTCTACGGTTTACCGAAATTTTCGACTATAGAATTTTTTGAGTCTTCCGGTTCGGAATTGAAAAATGAACGTGCATATAGTATCTGCGGGATAAAATTTACTTGCGTGAAATGGTTTTGAGATAAGATTTTTGTTTATCTGTTATTCTGAAGCTTTCTCTTGTCTTCTGAATGGTTTTATTATGTACCCAATCACCGAGCTTTCCCTGCTCAAGGTAAGGAATCACCGCATCCCACTGCTTGGCAAGAGCGGTGGCAAAGTACCATGCAATCATCATGTTGACGTAATATTCTTCCGAACGTATGGCTGCCGGAATTTCAAGATATTCCGGCTTGAAATCCTCATCAAGATAATGACTCATCAGCATTTCAATACCGAATCTTACCGTGTACGTCTTTTCCGATGCCGCCCACAGACGGATTTTTTCCAGAAGTTCCGGCTTATGCTTTTTGAATACTTTGGGTGACATTATGTCGCACACCGCCCAGTTATCTATGTAGGGGAGAAAACGCTCCGTTTCCTCTGCCGCTCTTTCGTAGTCTTTGATTTCCGATATGAGCAGACCGTGAAGCATGTTTTCGTCGTAATATTTATGAGGAAGCTCACGTAAGAATTCCGCGGCCGCCGGACTATCCTTCAGCTGTTTGGCAAGCTTTCTTGCCTCGGGCACTCTGACGCCGATAAACAGTTCTTTATTGACCGTCGGTGTCAGCTTCGCCTGAAATGCGGCATATTCTTCATCCCTGAGTTCAAACAGTAAATTCTCTATTTCTTTCATTCTTTTTCCTTTAATACTTCCGTTACCATGTCAAACTGTTCTTTTTCTATTGCGGCATCTTTTGCATAAGGGTATTTTTTACACTGTTTTCAAAAAGCTTTGCATATTGGGATTGATCTTTTCATAATCCGGTTGCTCAAGAATAAACTCTGGGACAACCATGTCTGATAATTGTCGTGCAACTGACCAGTCATTCGATATAACCCATGGCCAAAGACGTTCCAAAACGACTGACCAGTCTTTTTACGGCCAGAGATTTACGAGATATTTTTCGATACACATAATCAGATAACAGACTCTGCCATGCATATTGATATT
>JAZLLW010000042.1:0-5454 GCA_045598305.1 Acutalibacteraceae bacterium | reverse complement strand
AAGCATGAGCGCTCTTGCAATAGCAACTCTCTGCTGCTGACCTCCGGAAAGCTGATGAGGATAACTGTCGGCTTTATCGGAAAGTCCGACTGTTTCTAGAAGCTCCATCGCTTTCTTTTCGGCCTGTTCCTTTGTCATAAGCTTTCTGTCAACCGGAGCAAGCATTATATTTTTCTTAACCGTAAGATGTTGAAAAAGATTGAACTGCTGGAAAACCATTCCGATTTTTTCTCTTGTCTTGTCAATATCAAGCTTATTATCGGAAATTTCATAACCGTCAACAATGATAGTACCCGAAGTTGCGTCCTCAAGTCTGTTCAGGCAACGCAAAAACGTTGATTTTCCACCGCCGGAGGAACCTATAACACAGACAACCTCGCCCTCTTCAATTTCAACACTGATTCCTTTTAAGACCTCATTATCACCGAACGATTTTTTGAGGTCAACGACTTTTACTTTACTTGCCATTTTTGCGACCTCTTTTCGTTTCGTACTGAAGATTCTTTTCAATAAATTTGGAAATAACCATAAGAATTGAGATTACTACCAGATAGAATATCGCAACAAGAATATACGTGGGAAAGAAAGCGTAGGTCTTTCCGACGTATACCTGTGCTTTATTAACGACCTCAGGAAGGCCGATACAGGTAAGAATGGATGAATCCTTAACGGTGATGATAAACTGATTTACAAGCGAAGGAATACAAATCTTGAATGCCTGAGGCAAAACTACCTTAAAAGTGGTATGCATTTTGCTCATACCGAGACTTCTTGCCGCTTCGACCTGACCATTACTTACCGCTTCAATACCGCCTCTGAATATCTCGCTCATATACGCACCCGCATTAATTGACAGGGTAATATAACCAGCGGTAAACGCATCTATTCTGAATGTGGGATTTATCATCTGGATAACCTGAGGAAATGCAAAGAAAACAACAAATGCCTGAACTATCATGGGAGTTCCTCTGACACACCAGACATAAATCTTAGCAAGAGCTCTCAACAATACAAATTTTGATCTGGCAAGAGCACAGGTAACAAGTCCGATTACAAGTCCAGTAAGAATTGCAAGCAGAGAAATAATTATGGTATTTTTAAGACCGTCAAGAAGCATAGGCGATGCTTCCGAGAAAACTTTAGCAAAATTCAAAACGTATCACTCAATTCAAAAAAGAAATAGACGGCTTCATAGGGAAGCCGTCTGAGATAATATCCGGCTTAGTTTGAACTGTAACCGTATTTGTTGAGGATTTCCTCATACTTGCCGTTTGCCTTGATATTTTCAAGACCCTTGTTGAACATTTCGACAAGTTCGGGATTAAGACCCTTCTTTACAGCGAAACCATAGAAGCAGGGATTTATAACCTCACCTACAGCTTAAGGGTAACATCGCCCTGCTCAATTGCCCAGGCGATTACCGAGTAATCCTCAAAGCAGGCGTCGGCATTGCCTGTCATAACCGCCTGATACATTTTGGGGGAATCCTCAAAATAGCTGATTTCGCATTTGTACTGTTCAGCAACCTTTTCGGCGTAGTCTGTACTAACGGTACCCTTCTTAGCGGCAAGCTTCTTGCCCTGAAGATCAGCTTCGGCTTTGATTGTATCGTTATCTGCAGCAACTACGAGAACGGAACCGTCCTTGAAATAACCGTCGCTGAAATCAAAAGTTTCTTTTCTTGTATCATTGATTGTCATACCGGCAATCATTGCATCGGCCTGACCTGCCTGAACGGCACCCATTGCAGCATCAAAGCCTTCGTTATGCATTACATACTTAAAGCCCTGATCTTCGGCGACTGCAGCAAATAAATCCATATCAACGCCGACATACTTATTTGAATCATCAAGGAATTCAAAAGGAGCAAAAGCGTTGTCTGAATAAATCACGTATACTTTTTCCTGTTCTTTTTCTGCTTCGGGAGTCTTTGATCCGCAAGCGGCAAAACAAAGAACAATCATAGCAACAGCAAGGGAAAGAGCTAAAAACTTTTTCATATTCAAACCTCCAAAAAAAATTATGTATTGACTTTACATTAAAATACATTTTTTGTCAATAAAAACGAAAAAAAGCAGGGTAAATTGCCCTGCTTTCATATTCAATTATCCCATAATTCCGTTTTCGTCAAAATCAAATACGGTCTGAAGTGCGATTTCTATACCCTTTTCAATTGTCTTGGGTTCAAGATTATCAACAGTATCAAGTCTCGTATGATAATATCTTGCGGGAGCGGGATCCATAGCGACAAAGCTTGCCGCAGCTATACCTGCCTGAGAAGCAGCAGCCGCATCACATGAACCGAGAGGAATGGAACCGAAGGGAACTTCTTTACCGCAGCTCTTAGCGGCGTTCTGTACAAGCTTACATGCGCCGATATCGTTCTTTACAAGTCCATTAAGATCCTTTGTGTATATTTCCATATACTCTTCATCCCTGACCGTATCAAAGCCGACAAAAACAGTCTCGACATTATCAAGAGCCATTTCGGGGTGTTCTTTGAAGAATGCTTTACATCCGCGAAGGCCGCACTCCTCGCCGCCTGTAAGAAGAGCAATTACTTCTGTATTGTCAAAAGTAATATCGTTATCCGAAAGGAATTTTAATACAGAGCTTGCAACATAAGTTCCGGAAAGGTCATCACTTGCTCCGTCAACATAGCGCTTGCCGTTTGTAAAATCAAATAATGCGGCGAAACCGGGAAGGAACGCAAGCTGACCGAGTGCAAGACCTTTTTTGAGACATGCATTATCGCTCTTAAGTGAAACACCTGTTGAAACAAGACTGTAAAGTAATCCGGCAACTGCATAACCGCATACGGAAAGAACGCCCTTTGAACCAAGTTTATATGTATAAGTCCATTCGGGAGCGGAATCAGTATGGCCGGAAATAATAATTCTTCTCTTGGTCTCGCCTTTTGCTCTTCTTACAGCAATAACGTTACCGGACTTTTCTTTCTTAAAAAGAGGATCAAGAGGTTCTTTATAGAGTGCAAATTCACCGACAAGAGCGGCAATTGCGGTAGCGGCAAAGCCGATGGAGGCCTTTGCTGCTTTGTTACCCTTGAAAGCTCCGATAAGATTAGCTGCGGTGGAACCGATAAGCATTGAACCCGCAAGAGGAACAAATGACATAAAAGCATCGGGATGAACATCAAATGTTTCTCTGCTGACGGAATCACTGTATTTTTTCAGTTCTTTTGCAAGATATTCCTGCGCTTGACGTTCACCGAGACTGCCGCATTTACGGGGTCCGAAGGCATCAACAATATGGTTGATTCCGTCAACGGCAAAATCTGCATAACTGCTCAATGATATTTTTGAATCCGAAAGTATTTTTCTGAAATCCATGTTTATATCTCCCTTTCATTGATTATAAGAATTATAATAATAATTATTTACCAAAATGTCAATGCCATTCTGCTACTTTTTACAACAAATTCAATTTCAGTGAAAAATTTTTGTTGTATTTTAATAGTTTTTATGATTTACTTATTTTGTAAGAAAGGAGGAATTATATGGCAAACTGTCCCAAATGCGGCAAACATTTAAAATTAAGAGACTGGAAACAGTACTGCCCGTACTGCGGAGCAAACGTTGTTATTTATGACTTGCAGGAACGACTGATGCAGGATGCCGATAAAGCGGAGGTTCAGTATTATCATTTTCAGAAAAAGGTAGATAATGTAAAAGCCGCTTTTGTCGGAAGTCCTCTTGCAATCGCGAGAATATTTACGTCTCTGATTCCGGCAGGCCCTATTTTTTTACCCTTAGTGAAAGCGGCCTTCAGTTCTCCCTTTGAACCCGCGGACGGTAAATTTTCATTTATTGATATTTACAAGAACATTGATAAACTTGGCCCTGCAGCATCCTTACTCACTTCAGGTAATAAATCTGAATTGTCATTTTGTATAGCTACTTTAATGTTTGCAATTTCACTTGTAGCTACCGTACTGCATTTTATTCTCAATACTCTTGCCTGCTCCCCGAAGGGTAAAGTAAGGAATACCGTTATTGACGTTATTATTCTTGCAACAACTGTCTTCAGCATTTTGGGAATTGCAGTTATGGACGACAGCGGATGCGTAACTGCTACTCTCGGCATAGGTGCGTATCTTTATCTCGCTGCTCAATTGATTAATACAATCCTTGACTTTGTTCTTCTCAACAAAGGGATAGAAGTCAAACACGCTCAGTGTTACGTAGGTGGTATACCCATTGAGGAATATTTCCAAATGCTTGACAACGGTGCGACTCCCGACGAAATCCGCAAAGAACAGTACGCTCGATTGCAGGCAATTCAGAACAAAAAGGAAGAAGAACTGAAAAAACGCGAGCAGGAAGAAGCCGAAAAGCAAGGAAAACTTCAGGAAGAATTAGGTCTCAGTAAGCACAAAGGCATCGATTCCGATTTTGACGGTACAATCGGAAAGGAAGGTGAGTAAATGTCTGAAGATATAAACAGAAAAGTTGAAGAAGACGAAGGTACTAAAAACTTAAATCAGGCATATATGAACCGTATCTTTTGTTCTACAAAAGAAAGAATTTCATACATTCTCTATTCCGCTTACGGAAACACTACCCTCGGCAAGTATGACGTCGGTCATGATATCTAGATGTATGATATGTACGGTATAAAGCCGACAAGCTATGCAAAAGCTCAGGCAACACTTACCGTATATGACATGATCAACGACCCTCTTACTGCGGCTATCATTGATAATATGAGAACCCGCTGGGGTAAATTCAAGCCCTTCCAGTGGCTTGCTCTTATTCCTTCGATCATCATAGGCATTTATACGTGTATGCTTCCGGTTTTCGCCAATCACTTCGCATGGGATGCAGGTAAAAAACTGATTGCATATATGGTAATGGCATACGCAAACGAAACTGTCGGTGCATTCTTCGGCGGAGGCGGATACATCAATAACGTATTCACCCCAAACCCAAACGAACGAACGTCGCTGCTCGTATCGGCTAAATTTGTCGGTGACTTATTACAGAAAATGCCCGCACAAATATTCGGTATCGTACTTGACTTGTACAATAATAACGTAATCAAAATTGATATGTACAAGCTTTTTGTTTACGGTAAATGGATAGTATGGATCATTTCAATGGTTCCCACAATAATGTGGTACATATTCAGCAAAGAAAGAGTGCCTCAGTCCGAGAAACCGCCGGCGCCCATTAAGGGTATTCTTTCGGTTTTCAAAAACAGACCTTTGCTTGTGTATACACTCAGCGGATTTATTGACGATATAAACGTAGGTCAGGGCGGCGATCTTTATTACAACGACGTTCTTCGTTTTAATACAATGACCACCATTGCAGGTATTCCCGGTTCCCCCGTTTCGTATTACAGCTATGCATTGGTCCCGAAGCTTCGCAAAAAGTTCTCCACAAAGTCAATATGGTTTATGAACAGAGGTTCAACCTTCTTCAGAGAAACCCT
>JAZLLW010000041.1:0-10543 GCA_045598305.1 Acutalibacteraceae bacterium | reverse complement strand
CGGTAAACGTTTGCTCTGGGGTTATCCCATGACTTGAATACTGCTTCGATAGCGAGCTTAAGCTGTTCAACGGGGTCTGAGGGGAAGTCCTGACCGAGCTGATTCTTATATTCTGCCTTGAACTGACCTGCAAGTTCCTTGAGGTCTGCAGCGGTAAGTTCAACGTCAAACTTAACGCCTTTCTTGGCCTTCATTTCGTCGATGAGCTGCCCAAAATACTTTTTGCCGACTTCCATAACTACGTCGGAGAACATCTGGATGAATCTTCTGTATGAGTCGTATACGAATCTCTCAAACTTGGGATCGGGGTTGCCTGCGATCATAGCGGCAACAACGTCGTCATTAAGACCGAGGTTGAGAATGGTGTCCATCATACCGGGCATGGAAGCACGTGCGCCTGAACGAACGGAAACGAGAAGAGGATTCTTGAGGTCGCCGAACTTTTTGCCGTTTGCTTCTTCCATAAGCTTAACGTATGACATAGCTTCAGCCATGATTTCATCGTTAATCTTTCTGCCGTCTTCGTAATACTGAGTACAAGCTTCTGTGGAAATTGTGAAGCCGAAGGGAACGGGGAGACCGATGTTTGTCATCTCAGCGAGGTTTGCGCCTTTACCGCCGAGGAGCTCTCTCATGGTAGCGTTACCTTCTTTGAATGAGTAACAATACTTGTGTGCCATTGGATATCTACCTCCAAAAATTATAGTTTTTTAGTTTTGACCAAAAGTCATTATAACAGAATAATATAACCTTGTCTATATAAATATTAAGAAAAGCGGAATTTATTTGATTGTCTTTTTTGTTTACAATAAACAAACCCGAGGGGGAGAAAACAGTCGGAAACGCGGAGAAGAGAATATTACGTCAGAGAGCGGTATATTGTTAATTCGGCATTTTGCTGAATTTCAATACGGGCTTTTTGTGTATAGTTTCCTATTGAATCAGCGATTCCTTTATGATAAAATAAATTGTCAATTTATACTCTACGATGGGAGAAAATGCTATGGCAAACTGTCCTGCATGCGGCAAGCATCTGAAAATAACCGATTACAAGCCCAACTGCCCTTATTGTGGCGTTAACATACCTTATTACAACATCGAGGAGCGTCTCCAGGAGGAGGCGGACGTTGCCGAGGTCGAGCACGTAAAGGTACAAAAGAAGATTGACAGACTCAAGGCCTCTTTTGTCGGCTCACCCCTTACAATAATCAGAATTTTCCTTTCTCTCCTTCCTATCGGAGCTCTTATGCTTCCCCTTTGCTCAGTAACCTTCAGCGGTCCGCTGATTGAGCAGAGAACAACCGATGTCAATGCGATAACTCTCTATAATTACGTTTCAAAGCTCAATTTTGACAATCTCTTCACGATGATTGATACGAAGCTTGTCGGCGCGGGCTTTACTTCTCTTCTCGTAGCGGTTGTCGCCATTCTTCTTTCCGCCGTTATGGTGCTTGTCAGCTTCCTTGCTCTCACCTGTGCCAACGGTCCTAAGGGTAAGATAAGAAACATTATCAACAACTGCATTGCAATCGTTTTTGCCGTTGTTGCTCCCATTGCTTTTACAAAATTCACTTCAACGGTCAATGCCGCATTCCCTCAGTTCTTCAGCGGTAAAATCGGTATCGGCATTTTCGTTTATATTGTAGCTCTCCTCATTCTTCTTGTTATGAATATCATTATCGCAAAGAAGAACGAGCCCGTTAAGTACAAGCAGTGCTACGTTGGCGGAATTCCCGCAGAGGAATATGAAGAAATGGTAGCAAGCGGCGTTTCTATGGAAGAAATCCATAAGAAGATGGATGCAATCCTTGCCGAAAAGGAAGCGGAAAGAACTGCCGAGGAAGAAAGAAAAGCAGCCGAAAGAAAGGCAAAGGAAGAGGAAGAGCTTGCACGTAAGGCAGGCGTTGAATCCGAAGATTCCGACAAAGAATAATAAGTAAATCAGAAGCACCTCCCGACGGGAGGTGCTTTCTTTTTTATTACGTGGGGGGCTCAAACCGGACTACCCAGTAGGTGCCGTTGATAAGAGAGGTGCTGACGACTCTTACGGTCATCTTTTGCCCGACCTCAACAATCGGCTTTGCATCGCTGATGAAATTCAGATGCTCTCCCGCCTTGTAGATATTGTCGTTTTCGGTTTCGGAATACTTGAAATCCTTGAGGACGAAATCAACTACCGCTCCGTCAACGTCAACACCTTCATCAAGCGCTTTTTCAAATTCCTCCGCCGAGGAGTAATGAATATATTTTTCCGTCACACCGTCGGTCGTCGGATCTTTGGTGGTCAGCAGTATCGTTCTGCCGTTCCAGCATGAAGTAAGCGTAAGCGCAAGCATAATGATAAGAGCAAGTGAAATCAGCTTTTTCATATTCGTCACCTCTATGCTCCGATAATACTACATTTTCAAAAAAAGGTCAATTTATTGTTGACATACCGTTTCAAATTTCTTAGAATATCGCTGAATCTGTTTTTTGGAGATAATATTTTGATAAAAGAAAAATTTGCCTGGAAGGATTTTATCGGCAGGATTACGGTCATCGCCATCCCCGTGGCGTTACAAAATCTGCTGACTACCACGGGCTCAATGGTTGATACGATGATGATAGCGGCTCTGGGTGAAAATTCCGTTGCCGCTGTGGGGCTTTGTGCCCAATACGCCACTCTCATATTTTCCTGCTACTGGGGATTTGTGGGAGGCGGCATGCTTTTCTTTTCCCAGTACTGGGGAGCAGGGGATGAGAAGGGAATCTGCCGTACCTACGGTACAACTCTTACCTTTATGATGGCTGTTGCGGCAATCGTAACGACGCTTGCGGCATTCAGACCCGATTTCATAATGCTCGTTTATACCGATAAGCCCGCAATACAGGAAATCGGTATTGAATATCTCAAAGCCGTTTTTCCCGCCTATCCGTTTCAGATTTTTTCAATGGCAATGAGTGCCATGCTCCGTACCACCGACAGAGTAAAAATTCCTCTTATCGGCTCAATCGTATCGGTATTTTCCAATATTCTGCTCAACTGGCTTCTCATCGGCGGCAATCTCGGATTCCCCGCTCTGGGAGTGAGAGGCGCCGCTGTTGCCACCGCAAGCGCCGCGGTGATAAATTCACTTACTATTATAGTGATTTGCGTTATCAAAAAATATCCGTTCCTTTTCAGATTCCGTGAGCATTTTGACTGGAACGGCACGTGGGTCAGGGAATATCTCAAAAAGAGCTTTCCGATTATCTGCAACGAGCTTTTCATAGGCATCGGCTTCATGGTAATCAATATGGTGCTGGGCAGACAGCCCGAGGAGGCGATAGCCGCCCTTGCGGTATTCAGAACTCTTGAGGGACTTGTAATCGCTTTCTTTTCCGGTTTCTCAAACGCCGCCTCCATCCTCGTCGGAAACTGTGTCGGCTCGGGAGAAATCAGAACCGCGTACGAAAGAGCAAAGCGCCTTGTTTTCCTTTGCGGCTCAGTAATTGCGGTCGTATGTATCGGCATTTTCGTTTTCCATTCACCCATACTCAGAATCATGCATCTTTCCGGCGAATCCTTCAGAATATGCACTCAGATGATAGGTGTTTACTGCGTAGCCGCCGTAATCAGAATGTGCAACTGGACACAGAACGATACCTACCGCAGTGCAGGCGATACAAAATTCGGTACGATACTTGAAATCGCTTTCCAGTACGGTATGGTGCTGCCGTGCATAATCCTTGCCGGTCAGGTGCTTCATCTGCCTACGGTAATCGTTTTTGCCGCAGCTTATATTGACGAGCCCATCAGACTGGTGCTCATGCAGATTCACATGTATTCCGGCAAATGGATTCGTCCCGTTACTCCTGAAGGCAGGCAGGCACTGCCCAGCTTCATGAACGAAAAAAGAAAACAAAAACCGAAAGAAGACACCAATGAATAAAAAAGCCGTTTCGTCGGTTATTCTCGCGGGTGCACTGTGGGGAATAATCGCGATATTCATCAATAATCTTTCCGCGGCGGGACTGGATGCCATGAATATTTCGTTCGTGCGTATGTCCGTTTCTGCATCGGTGTTTCTGCTGTTCGTTTTGCTGACGGACAGAAGCAAATTGAAAATCAGACTTAAGGATGTATGGATTTTTGCCTGCACGGGTATAGTCAGCGTGGTAATGTTCAACTGCTGTTATTTCTATACTCTTATTCACTCGCAGGCAAGCGTAGCGGTCGTACTTCTTTATACCTCACCCGCTTTTATCATGCTTCTCTCCGCCGTATTCTTTAAGGAAAAAATCACACCAATCAAAATATTTGCTCTCATTCTCACTCTCTGCGGATGCGTTTTTACCGCGGAGCTTATCGGAAGCGGAGCGAGCATTACTCCTTTCATAATGCTTACGGGTATCGGCTCGGGTCTGTTTTACGGACTGTACACGATTTTCGGCAGGATAGCCCTCAAAAAATACGATGGGGTCACCGTTACGGTTTACACCTTCATTTTCGGGCTTATCGGCTCGCTCTTTGTGGGCAAGCCCGTTGAAACGGTGACGAAAATTGCCGATGAGCCGAAGGTACTGATATGGTGTATCGGAGTGGGAGTGATATGCACCGTACTGCCCTATTTCTTTTACACAAGCGGATTGCAGAAGCTGGAAAACGGCAAGGCGGCAATCCTTGTGGCTGTTGAGCCGCTTGTAGGCGCGATAATCGGAATAACCGTTTATCACGAATCCCGCGGTTTACAGAAAATCATCGGAATTGTCTGTATTTCGTGTGCGATAATTCTTTTGAATCTTCCCGATAAAAAGACAGAGAAAAGTGCTTCACTGTGATTGCAGTGAAGCACTTTGTGTTTTGCCTTATGAAATTATTTGATGTAGAGAGGTCCGTAGGTCTTGCATGCTCTGAAATCAGCACCCTCAAGGTCCTTCGTGCCGAATGCACCCCAGCAAGCGGGACGGAAAATCTTTTCGTCGGGAACATTGTGGAGAGCAACGGGGATACGGAGCATTGATGCCATTGTGATAATGTCGGCACCGATGTGACCGTAGGAAATAGCGCCGTGGTTAGCGCCCCAGTTATTCATCAGGTCATAAGCGGAATTGAATGCCGCACCGCCTGCTTCGCCGCATCTGGGAGTAAACCATGTGCAGGGCCACGTATAGTCCGTTCTCTTCCAGAGAACGTCGGAAACCTCATCGGGAAGATTAACAGTCCAGCCCTCGCAAATCTGGAGAACGGGGCCGAGTCCCTTGACGATGTTGAGTCTTATCATTGTAGCGGGCATTTCCGCACGGGTAAGGAAGCGGGATGAGAATCCGCCGCCGCGGAAGTAACCGTTATCTGCCGCGTTCCAGGTGGTAGCAGCAAGAATCTTTTTGCGGTCAGCCGCAGTAACCTCGTACCAGGGCTTCATGATGCCGTTGCCGTTCTTATCCTTCATTTCACCGCATGCGTCAAGACAGCAGGCACCGGAATTGATAAGGTGGATAAATCCGCCTGCTTCCTTTGCGTGACCTTCAAGTTCATAGCCGGTTACTCTCTTTACGGAGTCTGCGCTCCAGCAGGTACGTACGTCTGCAAACATCTGGGGCTTGTTTGTAAGCAGCTTCATGAAGAGCATGCCCAGACCGTTGAGTGTATCGTTTTCTGTTGCAAGGATGTAGGGCTCTCTTGTTCCGTTCCAGTCAAAACTGGTGTTGAGAAGTGCCTCTGCAAAGTCTGCGTTGGGATAGAAGTCTGTCCACTGTCTCTGACCCTGGAAGCCGGCGGCGATTGCGTTGTGGCCGACCATTTCTTCTTCTCTGCCCTTGGGAAGCTTGGGATTGCCGTTCATAAGGTCCTTGATGATGCACATCATCTTGACTGTGAATTCCCAATCCTTTTCCTTCTGCTCTGCGCTCTTGCGAACGAACTTGGGGTTCTTGTCGAAGCCCTCGGGACAGTTTTCTTTTGTCCACTTGAGTGCCTTCTGGAATTCCTTTTCGTCATAGATGCCTTCGGTCATTCTGCGGATGATTTCAACCTCGTCAACGGATTCAACTCTCATGCCGAGATAGCCCTCGATGAAATCGGGGTTGATGGTTGAGCCGGCAATACCCATGCAGATTGAGCCGATCTGAAGGTATGACTTGCCTCTCATTGTTGCTACTGCAACTGCCGAACGGGCAAAACGGAGAAGCTTTTCTTCAACGTCAGCGGGAATATTTGTATCGTCTGCATCAAGTACGTCCTTACCGTAAATGCCGAACGCGGGAAGACCCTTCTGTGCATGAGCGGCGAGAACGGATGCAAGGTAAACAGCGCCGGGTCTTTCGGTTGCGTTGAAGCCCCATACGCCCTTGATTGTGTTGGGATCCATATCCATCGTTTCCGAGCCGTAGCACCAGCAGGGAGTAACGGAAAGAGTAATGTCAACGCCTTCCTTCTTGAACTTTGCTGCGCAGGCGGCTGCCTCTGCAACACGGCCGATGGACGTGTCGGCGATAACGACCTTAACGGGCTCGCCGTTGGAATACTTAAGGTTTTCCTCAAAGAGCTTCTTTGCACTGAGTGCCATACCCATTGTCTGCTCTTCAAGGGATTCTCTTACCTTAAGAGGTCCTCTTCTGCCGTCAATGATGGGACGGATGCCGATTACGGGATAATCGCCGATAAGTCTGCTTTTTGCCATATTATTACTTCCTTTCGAATAATAATTACAGATTTATTTTGTGACCTCGAGGAATCTTTTGTATGCCTTTGACCAGGCGTCGGAATTTTCGGGGTCATAAATTTTGAGAGATTCGCTGTTTGCGATGATTTTTCTTGCCTCGGCAACCGTTTTTACACAGTCCTGAGCCAGAAGCTGAACGGCTATGTTGCCGAGTACCGTGGCTTCAATGGGACCTGCTTTGACGGGTACGCCGCAGGAGGAGGCGGTCATTCTGCAGAGCAGACCGTCCTTGACTCCGCCGCCAATTACGTGAATGCAGGGATAATCCATGCCGGTACAACCCTTGATTTTATCAAAGGTCTGTCTGTATTTCATTGCAAGACTTTCATAGATGCAGCGCATGATTTCGCCCACGGTTTCGGGCACGTACTGATTTGTCCTGCGGCAGTATTCACGCACTCTGCCGGGAATGTCGCCCATAGGTGTGAATTCAGGAGCGTCCGGGTCAATAAAGCATTTGAAGGGCTCCGCTTCAAGTGCAAGCTTTTCAAGGTCGGCATAGGAATAGTTTTCACCGTGTCTGCCCCAGTGACGTCTGCTTTCCTGGATGAGCCAGAGACCGATGATATTTTTGAGGAAACCGGTCTTGCCCTCGCATCCTCCCTCGTTGGTAATGTTCATCTCAAGAGATTTTTCATTGACGATGGGAGTGTCAAGCTCCGTTCCGAAAAGGGACCAGGTACCGCTTGAAAGAAAGATGAAATCCTTTTCTTCGGCAGGTACTGCGGTAATGGCACTTTGAGTGTCGTGACCGCATACGGAGATTACCTTTTTGTCCTCGTCAAGTCCGCATTCCGCCTTCACTTCATCGGAAAGCTTGCGTATCACGGTGCCGGGAAGCGAAATCTTACCCATAAGCCGTTTGGGAATGCCCAGCTTGTCAAATACTTCATCGCACCAGTCGTGAGTATTGATATCAACAAGCTGTGAGGTGGTCGCAATGGAGTATTCCGTTGCCTTTTCACCCGTAAGCATATATGCGAACAAATCGGGCATAAAGAGAATGCTCTCTGCTCTTTCAAGCATGTGAGGTCTGTATTTTTTAAGGGAATAAAGCTGGAACACGGTATTCAGCTCCATGAACTGAATGCCCGTGAGATTGTAGAATTTTTCTTTGGGAAGCAGGTTAAAGGAATCCTCAACAAGGCCCCTTGTGCGCAGATCACGGTAGTGAACGGGATTTTCCATAAGCTTTCCTTCGCTGTCGATCAGACCGAAGTCAACGCCCCAGGTATCAATGCCGACGGAGTCAAAGCCGCCTGCCGCATTTGCCTTGATTATGCCCTGCTTGATTTCGTAAAAAAGGCGAAGCACGTCCCAGTATACCGTGCCGTTGACGGTTACGGGGTCGTTGGTGAAGCGGTGTACCTCCTCAAGGGTGATTTTTTCACCGTCGAAGCTGCCGAGGATGGCTCTGCCGCTTGATGCGCCGAAGTCAATGGCAAGTACACGTTTAATCACTGTATAACAACGCCCTTCTTGAGAATGATATTTGCATAGATTGCGGTTTCGCCGGTTGCGACGACAGCGTATGCCTTCTTTGCTCTTTCATAGAATGCAAAGCGTTCAACGAGCTCAAATTCCTTTGCGCCTTCGTTCTTCTCAACTGTCTTTTCGTAATCGGACCAGATGGGAGGAAGATTATCGGGGTCGCCGTTATCCATAAGAGCAACGGGAGCGTCAACGTAGGTATCAAGGGGCATGAGCTTGAGAACGGCATCAACTATTTCGTTTACACCGTGACCGTCAAGGCGTACAAGACGCTGTGCAACGGAAGCGGCGGGGAAATTGCCGTCACCAATAACGATTTCGTCACCGTGACCCATTTCCATGAGAATTTTAAGCAGCTCGGGAGAAATAATGGGAGAAATGTTCTTTAACATAAGCTTTTCCTCTTTCACGCCTTACGGCAAATAATCAATATTCCGCAGAACCCGTTGTTCTGGGATAGGGGATGGCGTCACGGATATTGTCAATACCCGTTGTATACATAACGAGTCTTTCAAAGCCCAGACCGAAACCGCTGTGCTTGACACCGCCGTATCTGCGCAGGTCAAGATACCAGTCGTAATCCTCGGGCTTGAGACCGAGCTCGTTGATTCTTGCTTCAAGTACGTCAAGGCGTTCCTCTCTCTGGCTTCCTCCGATGATTTCGCCTATGCCCATTACAAGACAGTCCGCCGCGGCAACGGTCTTGCCGTCGTCGTTAAGGCGCATATAGAATGCTTTGATTTCCTTGGGATAGTCCGTAACGAAAACGGGCTTTTTGAATATTTTTTCGGTGAGGTAACGCTCGTGCTCTGTCTGAAGGTCACAGCCCCAGCTTACCTTGAATTCAAATTCATCGTTGTGTTCCTCAAGCATCTTTACGGCATCCGTATAGGTTACTCTGCCGAAATCGGAGGTGGCAACGGTGGTCAGCTTTTCAATAAGTCCCTTTTCAACGAAATTGTTGAGGAATTCAAGCTCCTGCTTGCAGTTTTCAAGGGCATAGCTGATGGCGTATTTAATCATACCCTCGGCGTAGTCCATATCCTCGGCAAGGTCTGCAAATGCGATTTCGGGCTCAATCATCCAGAACTCTGCGGCATGGCGCTGAGTATAGGATTTCTCTGCTCTGAAGGTGGGACCGAAGGTATATACCTTGCCGAATGCAAGCGCCATGGTCTCTGCCTGAAGCTGACCCGAAACCGTAAGGTATGCGGGCTTTTTGAAGAAGTCCTCGGTATAATCCACCTGACCGTCTTCCGTTCTGGGGATATTTTCCATATCAAGAGTGGTTACTCTGAACATTTCGCCTGCGCCCTCGCAGTCGGAGCAGGAAATGAGGGGCGTATGTGCATATACGAAACCCTGGTCAATGAAATACTTGTGGATTGCATAGGCAAGGGTTGAACGTACTCTGAAAACCGCGTTGAAAAGATTTGTCCTGGGTCTGAGATGAGCGATGCTTCTCAGATATTCACGGCTGTGTCCCTTTTTCTGAAGGGGATAGTCGGGAGTTGAAGCCGCTTCAATGCTGATTTCGTCTGCGTTGATTTCAAAGGGCTGCTTTGCTTCGGGTGTAAGAAGGAGAGTACCCGTCACCTTGAGAGCGGCACCTACGTTTGTCTTTGCGACATCCTTGTAATTTGCGATTTTTGCGGATTCGAAAACTATCTGAACTCCCTTGAAACTTGAACCGTCGTTGATTTCGGCAAAACCGATATCCTTGGAGTCCCTGATTGTTTTTACCCAGCCGTAAACGGTTATCTGTTTACCGCCGTAGCTCTGTGAATCCTCCCAGAGCTTTTTGATTTCTACTCTGTCCATTTGTATTTATCTCCTTGTTAGAGTTTGTTAACCTTTTACACCGTCAGATTATCACGGTTTATTTCAACTGCATATTCACCTATGCCTTCAACCTCAAGCAGCTGGTCAACGCTTACGAATCCGCCGTGGCGCTCGCGATAATCTATGATTGCCTGCGCTCTGACTTCGCCGATTTCCTTCAAATTTTTCAGTTCGTCAAAGGATGCGGTATTGAGATTGACCGAATGTGTTTGCGTCTGCTTTTCCGTTGTAAGGGTGACCGCCTGAATTTTTTCGGATTCGACGGCAATGTCCACCGCTTTGACCGCAAACAGGATTGATACCGTAACCAGCACGGTTACGGCGGTGATAAGCAGGGATTTTTTGCTGTTTTCCATATCAGAAATTCGAGCCGTTCCAGCCCCAGTGCTCTGCCTCCATGTACTTTACATAAATGTTGGAGAGGGGAATGCCGAGCTCTTCGTTGAGTATGGTGCAGAGGGCACCCGTAAGTCTGACGTAAGCCGCGTCCGAAGAAGAACCGAAAATATTGACCTCAAGATATGCGA
>JAZLLW010000040.1:0-37510 GCA_045598305.1 Acutalibacteraceae bacterium | reverse complement strand
CAACGGGCATTTTGTAATAGCCCTTCATGATGTTGAAGCCCCTTGCCACAAATTCTCCGTTTTCGCCGTCGGGAAGCTCTTCGCCGGTTTCGGGGTCAATAATTTTACACTCAACACCGGGGAAAGCGGAGCCGACCGTTTCCACTCTGTGGTCCTCATCCTCGTTGACCTCTCCCATTGTGCATCCGGGAGCGGCTTCGGTCATACCGTAAACGGAGAGGATTTCCTTCATATTCATTTCTCTTGCCGCCTGACGCATAAGGTCGGGAGGACAGTTCGCACCTGCCATGATGCCCGTTCTGATGTGTGAGAAATCCGTCTTTGCGAAGTCCTCGTGGTTGAACATAGCGATGAACATCGTGGGAACGCCGTTGAAAACGGTTATCTTTTCATCGTTGATGCAGGCAAGTGACGACTTAGGTGAATAGTAGGGCATGGGACACAGCGTACCGCCGTGAGTCATGGTTGAGGTCATGGAAAGCGTCATACCGAAGCAGTGGAACATGGGCACCTGAATCATCATGCGGTCTGCGGTGGATAAGTCCATACGGTCGCCGATGATTTTGCCGTCGTTGACCACGTTTCTGTGGGTAAGCATAACGCCCTTGGGGAAGCCGGTGGTGCCTGAGGTGTACTGCATATTGCATACGTCATCGGGCTTTACCATTGACGCTCTGCGCAGTACCTCCTCGTGAGGTACGAGCGATGACCTTTCAAGCGCTTCCTCCCAGGTCAGACAGCCGTTCATACGGAAGCCCACGGTGATAACGTTGCGCAGGAAGGGTAAACTCTTGGAGTAAAGGGGCCTGCCGGGAGTAAGGGTATCCAGCTCGGGGCACAGCTCCTCGATGATTTCCTTGTAATTCGTACCCTTGTAGCTGTCAATCATAACAAGGGTATGAGTGTCCGACTGACGGAGCAGGTACTCTATTTCGTGGATTCTGTAAGCGGTGTTGACCGTTACGAGAACAGCACCGATTTTGGCGGCTGCCCAGAAGGTCAGGAACCATGCGGGAATGTTGGTCGCCCAGATTGCAACGTGATAACCCGGCTTTACGCCTAAGGAAATCAGAGAAGCGGCAAGGGTATCAACGTCCCTGCGGAACTGACTGTATGTCCTCGTGTAATCAAGAGTCGTGTATCTGAATGCCGTCTGGTCGGGGAAACAGTCGCACATTTTGTCCAGCACCTGAGAGAAAGTCATATCAATCATATCGTACTTTTTCCAGGGGAAGGTGCCGGTGTGAGATCTGTTGTACTGAAGCGCGGATTTGGTCTTTTCGGGGCCCTCTATTTCGGCAATGTAGTTTGTGAAATGAGTGAGGATTATATCGTAATCGGTAATCTCATCGTTCCAGTCCGCACAGACAAAGCCGTCATAATTAAGGGAACGCAGGGCGTTGATGAAATTCTTAACGGGAAGCGTACCCTCACCGATAAGGCAGTTCACGTCGCCGTTTTTATCGCCGATTCTGACATAGTGAATGTGAGCACCCAGGGTTTCTATGGTCTTTTCCGCGGTTTCGCCTGCGGCAAAGTAGGTTTCCCTTATATTCCATGCCGCACCGATTGAAACGGAGCCGAATGCGTTTATCAGCTCAAGCACCTTTCTGGTGCGGGCAAGCACGCCCTTCGTTTCAAAAAGGATGTATACGTCTTCCTTTTCCGCTTTTTCTATTGCACGTGAAAGCTTATCCTTCAGCAGAGCGTAATCCGGCTCTTTTTCAAGGGTAAGAATCAGTGTGCCCGAGCCCGAATCGCATGCCCAGTCAACGTATTGGGCAATCATATTCGGATCGGATTCTTCGCTTTCCACCGGGAAGGGATAAACCAGGGCGGAAACCGACAGATTTCTGTTTCGCAGTTTTCTTTTGGCATCGGCGGAGTTATTTCTCAGCACGCTGTCGTGGTGCTGCTTTCTCTCTGCCTTCGCGTCAAATATTTCAAAGCCGGCGTAGCCGTAATCGTAGGCCAGACGGCAGATATCTATAAAGGAATTCAACTCCACGTTTTCAGTGGAAAATGCAAGCTTCATTCCGTGATCCTCCTTTCGGGAAATGTCTGAAACGATCAGATTTCCTCGTAAACAATTTTGTTGAGAGCATTGATATATGCTCTGATGCAGGCATCGACCGTATCGGCGGAGATGCCGGTGCCGGAATAGATTTTACCGTTTGAGACGAGCTTGATGAGGGCTGAGCCGAGAGATTCCTTACCCTCGGTAACGGTATTTATCTGGAAATCGTCAAGCTCGTAGTGACAGCCGAGACCCTGCTCGATTGCGCTGAATGCCGCGTCAATGGGACCCTCGCCTATACCTGTTCCGGCAATCGTTCTGCCGTCGGTTTTTCTGAGCACTACGTGTGCCATGGCGGTGGTAAGGTTGCTGCTGGTAACCGTGTAGCTGTCAAGATGATAGGTGGAGGGTGCCTGCATTGCATAGGAAGCGATGAGGGCTTCAAATTCCTTTGTGCCTATGCTGCCTTTACGCTCGCATATCCTGACGATACCTCCGAGAACGCTGCTTGCGTCCGCTTCCGTAAGTGTGTAGCCCAGCTTTTCTGCAGCGTCGGAAACGTTCTTGATAGAGGCACTGTCGTCAAGGAAGATGTCGCCCGATACAGACTTGGCATCTGTTTCCTTTTCCGTTTCGGCGATGAGATTTGAAAGTGTGTCGACGTCGGAGTGGATTCTCGTAAGGTCAATATCCGTGCAGATGCCGTATGCCTCGCCCTTTGCAGCGATGACCTTGGCAAATCTGTGTGTTTTAAGATGCTGTGAGCCCTCGGTAACGGATTTTACGCCGTCCGCACCGTGTATAACGCTTTCAAAAGCGGTTGAGGTCTCCATATAGAACATTCCCGATACCTTTACGTAAAGGGGAACGCTTATCTGTGACTTTACTCTGCTGACGAATTCCGCAAATTCAACGGGGAAAAGAGTGCCCGCGTCGTCGTCAAGGGTTACGGCTGTCGCACCGCAGTCAACGGCGATTTTTATTGCCTGCATAAGCACGTTTTCCTCTGCTCTTGATGCGTCGCAGGCGATGAATTCAACGTTTTCGCAAAGCTCCTTTGCCGCCTTGACGAGCGTTTCAATGAGTGCCATCATCTTGGGAGCTTTGAAGTGATAAATATATTCCATCTGAACGGTGCTCAGGGGAAGAACGACCTGAAGGATGGGCTTCTGCGCCGAGCAGATGCATTCCCATGCCTGCTCGACGTCCCTGGGAGTTGAACCCACGGGAATTGCCACAGCTGAATTTTTGACTGCCTTTGAAATCGTGTTGCAGATGATTCTGTCTTCTTTGAAATTCGTAACGGGATTGAGCTCTATCGTGTCAACGCCCATATTGTCAACGGCGGTGGCAACGGCTACCTTTTCCCTGAAAAGAAGGGGATTCTTTCTTGACTCCGCGAGTTGCTTGAGAGTGTAGTCGGATACATAAATCTTTTTCATAATAAACCTCCGGAAAATGAGAATTGAAAATAAGAAATCCCGCAGAGGATTTCTCTGCGGGATGATTACTGACAAACAATAACCACGGTACCACCCGTATTGCCCGGAAGGGCCACTCAGGGAGCTCAGACAAGCTCCTGACCTGTAACGGGATCA
Source organism: Acutalibacteraceae bacterium (assembly GCA_045598305.1). Classification (GTDB taxonomy): domain Bacteria; phylum Bacillota; class Clostridia; order Oscillospirales; family Acutalibacteraceae; genus CAG-177. The sequence goes on along the minus strand of JAZLLW010000040.1, from coordinate 33,895 downwards.
CCCGTAACCTCCTATGTATTCAGAGGTTCTGCTCCGATACGAGACAGCGGAAGAGGATTCCTGCCGTTTTACACCGACCAACGGCTCTCTGAAAGGCTTGCCCGGACCGCTTAATATCATCAAGGCATTTGAATATGCAATTAATATAAACTAATAAATTCCGTTTGTCAACAGTTTTTTATTTTGCATAATGAATATTGTACTTGTAAATCACGGGGAAATAGTGTATAATTCATCCAATACGCTAAGGAGATGAACTAATGGACCCCATCAAAGTAGATTTTTCGTCAAAGCAGAAAGTTAAAGAGAAGGAAATCGTAATACCCCCCGAAAAGTCGGTACTCAAGATTATCCTCAGTCTCATTCTTACCGTTATCACCGCAGGCGTGGCATATTACGTTATGCTCCCCGCCCTTAACGTCAAGGACTTCAATCTCTATATTTATCTTGCAATCGTTGCCGCTTCTTACGTTGTTTTCAACGGACTCTTTGCGGGAGTAATGACAAAGCCCGAGTACACTCCCTACGTCAAGAAAAGAGCTATCGTTCCCGGCATCATTATCGGCATTCTTGCCGTTGTCGTGGTAATCGGTTGGGTTATCGGCTGTGAATTTTTCAGAGCGAAGAGCTACGGTCAGCTTATTGAAGTAAGCTCCGCCAGCAAGTTTTCCGAAGGCGTTGAGCAGACAGACAAAAATTCCTTCCGCGAAATTCCCAGACTTGATACGGATTCCGCTTCCCAGATAGCCGCAAGAGCACTTGGTGCTCTCGGTACCGAGGATCTCGTTTCGCAGTTTACCGTTTCATCAATCAATACTCAGATAAACTATCAGGGCAAGCCCGTAAGGGTCATTCCCCTTCAGTATGCGAATATCATCAAGTGGTTATTCAACACAAGCACGGGTCTTCCCGGCTATATCCTCGTTGACATGGCTGACGAAAGTGCCGAATTTGTTGAGGTTGAGGGTAATATCAAGTATTCACCCGCAGAGCATTTCAACAAGCTCCTCAAGCGTCAGCTCCGTTTCTCACATCCCACCGCACTTCTCGGTGAAGCAACCATCGAGGTTGACGACGAAGGCGTTTCCTACTGGGTATGTCCCGTTCTTGACAATAAAATCGGTTTCTTCGGCGGTACCGACGTTATCGGTGCAATCATGGTAAGGACCGACGTCAAGGAATATGAAGATACATATTACACCATTGATCAGTTCAGAGAAGACCCCGCTCTTGAATGGATTGACAGAGTATATGAATCCGACCTCGTCGTAAATCAGTATAATTATTTCGGTAAATACCAAAGGGGCTTCTGGAACTCCATCCTCGGTCAGAAGGGCGTTAAGTCCACCACCTCGGGTTACAGCTACATTGCCAAGGACGACGACGTATGGATGTACACGGGCGTTACTTCCGTTACCTCCGACCAGTCAATCATCGGCTTCCTGCTTGTAAATCAGAGAACCAAGGAAGCTCTCTTCTACAGCGTAGAAGGCGGTACGGAAGAATCTGCTCAGCTTGCCGCACAGGGACGTGTTAAGGACCTCGGCTACACAGCCACCTTCCCCCTTCTTATCAATATCAACGGCGAGCCCACGTATTTCCTTTCACTCAAGGATGACAGCAACATCGTTCAGCAGTATGCTCTCATCAACGTAAAGCAGTACAATAACAATAAGATGGGTGCAAACGGTACCGACCTTGACGCTGCTCTTACAAAGTATATGGCGGCTCTCGGCAAGAGCGACGTTCAGCCCGAGCCCGAAACACCCGAAACACCCGACAAGCCCGAAACACCCGATACTCCCGTTCAGGGCGACGGCACCGTTACCGGCACGGTTGCGGATATCAGAACTGCCGTAAAGAGTGGTGAAAGCTACTACTACATCAAGCTTGATTCGGGTGACGCTTACTACGCAATCTCCGCTTCAAAGGATGAGAATGTTGTTATCCTCAATAAGGGTGACAGCGTGACCGTTTCCTTCAGCGGTGAAGGAGCAATCATCAAGGCGGATTCAATCAAAATCAACTGACACACAGAGCCGCTTGCTTTAAGCGGCTCTCATTTTGAAATTATGGAATTTTACGAAAACAAGCAGGAACCCGAAAAAGCCGTCCTCGTGGCGGTGGATACAGGCGAATATGACTGCGATTCATCCCTCGCCGAGCTTGAGGAGCTTACCATGACGGCAGGAGCCGAGGTGGCGGGCTTCATCACGCAGAAAAGGGACAAGCCCGACAACGCCCTCTTCCTCGGAAGCGGCCGCCTTGAAGAGCTTGCCGAATACTGCGAAAACAACGATATTGACGTCGTTGTCGTTGACAGCGAGCTGACTCCCGTTCAGCAGAGGAACGTTGAAAACGCGGTAAAGGTAAGGGTAATTGACCGCACCACCCTCATTCTTGATATTTTTGCGCAGAGAGCAGTCAGCAACGAGGGTAAGCTTCAGGTTGAGCTTGCCCAGCTCAAATATAATCTTCCTCGACTTACCGGTCAGGGAACGAAGCTTTCCCGTTTGGGAGGCGGTATCGGTACGAGAGGTCCCGGCGAAACCAAGCTTGAAAGTGACAAGCGGCATATCCGCAGAAGGATAAAAACGCTTGAGGATGAGCTTGAGGAGCTTGAAAAACGCCGTAATCTTGCAAGGGCAAGACGCGAAAAGGACAGAGTGGAAACCGTGGTAATCGTAGGTTACACCAATGCGGGTAAGTCCACGCTGATGAATACTCTCACTCAGGCGGGAGTTCTTGCGCAGGATAAGCTTTTTGCCACCCTTGACCCCACCTCGAGGGCTCTGACTCTCCCCGACGGCAGGAAGGTAATGCTGATAGACACGGTCGGATTTATCCGCCGCCTGCCTCATAATCTGGTGGAGGCGTTCAAATCCACCCTTGAGGAAGCTGTCTGCGCCAAGGTGATACTGAATGTGTGCGACTGCTCCGACCCCGAGTGCGCAGAGCATCTTGAGGTCACCAATTCCCTGCTTGAGGAATTGGGATGCAAGGATAAGCCGATTATCTCCGTTCTCAACAAATGCGATTTGCCCGTAAGCGAAAGCATACCCCGCAATCTGCCCTTATCCGTTGAAATATCGGCGATTGACGGCAGGGGACTTGATAAACTGCTTCAGACGATATCCGAGGTTTTGCCTCCCTCAAGGGCAAGAGTTAAGATGCTCATTCCCTACTCGGACGGTGCTGCTGCGGCGGCTCTGCGAAAGGACGGAGTGATCGCGGACGAGGCGTACCGTGAGGACGGTCTGTGGCTTGATATTACCGCGGACGTGGAGCTTATTGACAGATACAAAAATTACTGCGTATAAAAAGTTTACATTTGATTGCTTGACAAAAACGGCGGTCATATATATAATAAAGGAACAAAATTTAATCAGGAGGAAGCAAATATGGAAGCATTCAGCGGCTTAGGACAGCTCTTTGAGTACATCGCAACATGGTTCTTTACTGATTTCAATATCAGGACCATAGACAGCACCACCATTCCCGCACTGCTTGATCTTGTAGCTCCTATCTGGAATCCCATCTGGGCTCTCGTCAATCAGTTTTTAGGTGAGTGGTTCGGCTTCTGATCGGAATTATGCCTTCGTGGAGTTCCACGGAGGTTTTCCTTTTTTATTGACAGTTTTCGCTCATTGTATTATCATCTGTATATAAATTCATTAAGGAAGATTTGAAATGTTCAGCGATTTTATCCGATATATTGAAGACAAAAAGGTGCTGATTCTCGGCTTCGGCAGAGAAGGCAGGTCCACATACGATATTATCAGGCGCAGTCTTCCCGATAAGGAGCTGGGTATCAGCGACAGAAAGGAAATCCGCCTCAAGGATGACAGGGTCGTTATCCATTCGGGAAAATCCTACCTTGACTGTGTGGGGGATTACGACGTGGTTATCAAGACACCGGGTATTTCTCTTAAGAATGTCCTGCTGTCACGCGACGTCGTCATAACCTGCCAGACGGATTTATTCATGCATTTTTCCGACTGCAAATGTATCGGCATTACGGGTACGAAGGGCAAAACCACCGTGGCGACCCTTCTTTACGGTATGCTGAACGAGGCGGGAATCAAGGCGGGACTTATCGGCAGTATCGGCGTCCCCGTTCTTGATACCCTTGAAGACGGTGAGCCGGAAATAGCCATTGTGGAAATGTCATCAAGTCAGCTTGAATTTACCACCGCTTCTCCCGAAATTGCCGTATTGACCAATATCTATCCCGAACATATTGAACATCACAATGGCTTTACGGGATACGTAAGGTCAAAGCTGAATATCGCAAGGCATCAGAGCTTTGATAATTATTTTATCTGCAGTGCGCAGGGCAGCTTTGACGGTTACTGCGATTTTGCGGATATCAATTCGACAATCATAAAAGTCACCTCCGACCCCTCGGGATATGAAAGCATAATGGAGGCGGCGGATGCCAATTTCAATATCATAGGCGACCACTATATCGGAAACGTACTGCTTGCCGCTGCTGCCGCAAGGCGTGCGGGAGTCAGCGACAAGGATATATGCAGGGCGGTAATGAAATTTGAAGGCATCGAGCATCGCCTTGAATACGTCGGCAAGCGGGAGGGCATTTCGTTCTTTAACGATGCTCTTGCCACCATTCCTCAGGCCACCATGGCGGCGGTTGAGGGAATAGGCAACGTTGATACGCTTATTTTCGGCGGTATGTCGGTGGGTATCGACTACGATGAATTTGAAAATTACCTTTACAGCTGTTCCGTGCCTAATCTGATAGGTCTTCCCGATACCGGCAGAGAGCTTGTTACAAACCTCGCCAACAGAGGATGCCGCAAAAATCTCATTCTTGTGGACGATATGGAATCCGCAGTTGAAAAAGCGCTCAACGTGACGGGCAAGGGAAAAAGCTGTCTTATGAGTCCGGCGGCATCGTCTTATAATGTTTACAAAGACTATGAACACAAGGGTAATCACTTCAAGAAGCTTGTTAAAGGTGTTGGCGCTTGATTATTTTAGCGAAAACCAGCCAAAACAGAATGCAAAGTAGGGCGGGATGCCCTCATCCCGCCGTGAAGGCACTTATCTTTTGGCAAGTGCCTTCTTCATTATTGAATAAAAAAGTTTTGGCTTAAGCGATTTTTTGCCTCTGCCGTATCGCGATACTGTCTTCCGGCAAAGAAATCGCTTTTTTCATCTAAACTAATCTGCGCTTGCTTGAATTTCGCTTGAATCTTTCGGTGAAGAACATACCAAACTGAATAATGTAAGCATCAAGGCAGGCACTTATCTTCGGGTAAGTGCCTTCTTCTGTTCAAATATAAAGATGTTTTGATTTAAGCGATTTTTTCGCTATTCACTATTCACTAAACAAAAACCGGGCTTCCGAAAGGAAACCCGGTTGAATTTTATCCGATTATTTCTGGTCGCCGCCGACGGAGCCGTCCCAGGTGTCAACCTGCTTTGCTTTCATTTCTTCCTCATCAAACCAGCGTGTCGTAACCGCCTTGGTTTCGGTGTAGAAACGGAAACCGTCCTTGCCCAGACAATGAAGGTCACCGAAGAATGACTTCTTGTGGCCGGTGAAGGGGAATACGCCTACGGGTACGGGGATACCTACGTTAACGCCTACCATGCCGCCGTCCGTTCTCTTTGCAAATTCTCTTGCATAGTAACCGCTCTGTGTGAAGATAACGGAGCCGTTTGCAAACGGGTTGCGGTTCATGATTGCGAGACCTTCCTCAAAGTCCTTTACTCTTTTGATGCAGAGAACGGGTCCGAAGATTTCTCTTGTACCTACGGTCATTTCTTCCGTAACGTTATCAAGAATTGTGGGGCCTACGAAGAAACCGTTTTCACAGCCGGGAACAACGGGATTTCTGCCGTCGAGAACGAGGGTAGCACCCTCTTCAATGCCCTTGTTTATCCAGTTGACGACGCTGTCTCTGTGCTGAGCGCTGACAACGGGGCCGAGGGTCGTTTCCTTATTGTATGCTTCACCCATCTTGAGTTCCTTTGCGAACTTGACGAGATAGGAGATAAGCTCGTCTGCAATGCTTTCCTGAGCAACTACTACGGGCAGAGCCATGCAGCGTTCACCTGCGCAGCCGAATGAGGAATTGATGATACCTCTTGCCGTTCTTTCAAGAGCGGCATCTTCAAGTACGAGACCGTGGTTCTTTGCTTCGCAGAGGCACTGTACTCTCTTGCCGTTTGCGGCTGCCTTAGAATAGATATGAAGGCCTACGGATGTTGAGCCGACGAAGGTGATGCCCTTTACGTCGGGATGCTCAAGCAGAAGGTCTGCTTCTACTCTGGAGCAGGTAACGATATTGATAACGCCGTCGGGAAGACCTGCTTCCTTCCAGAGCTCTGCCATTCTCATGCAGGTCATGGGAGTCATGGAAGCGGCTTTGAGAACGATGGTGTTACCGCAGGCGATGCACATGGGTGTCATCCAGCCCATGGGAATCATGCCGGGAAAATTAAAGGGAACGATACCTGCGAATACGCCTACGGGCTCTCTGTAAAGAGTGGTGTCGTAGCCGGAGGAGGTGTCGCGGATGCTTTCACCCATAAGGAGTGAGGGAGCGGAAAGAGCAAGCTCAACGGGTTCCTTTACCTTGAGAATGTCGCCCTTTGCCTCGTTCCATACCTTGCCGTGCTCGGTAGCAACAAGCTCTGTAAGCTCATCCATGTGTTCGATGATGAGATTACGGAAATTATATATAATCTGTACTCTCTTCATTACGGGAGTGTCGCTCCAGCCGGCAAACGCCTTCTTTGCGCACTGAACGGCGTAGTCAACCTCTTCGGCCGTACAGCACGGAGTCTGAGCGATTACTTCACCCTTGCTGGGATTGTATATGTCCATATACTTTTCGGTTTTGGATTCTATCCATTCGCCGCCTGCAAGGAATTTTAACTTTTTAACTGCCATAATAAAAACCGTCCTTTATAATGAATTTTAATTTTTGATTATTTGAGCTCACAGCGGTAATTATTGAATTTTCCGCCGGTGATGATTGACTGAGCAACGTCGGGCAGCTGTGCCAGAGTCTTGTTTTCGGGAAGGAGCAGATGCGGTACGGATACGACGCCCTTTACCAGACGGCAATATGCGCTGTCCGCACTCTTCGGCTCGGGAGTTCCTCCGACGGTGTTGAGTATCATTTCGTGAACGAAATCCATAACGGGCTTATCCTTATACTCCTCAACGTCCTTTTTGTCAAGAGCCCTGCCCAGAGTGACCGCATTGGCAATTTTATATGCCGTACCCGCTTTCATCTTGAGCAGTTTTCCCGTAACGGGACGAAGCACGGGGCGAAGCTTTTTTGCAAGCTTCGGCTTTATGCCCATTGCCTGCATTCTGTCAAGATATTCCTTTTTATCTTTACCTGCCGCACTGATGACAACGTTGTCAATGAAATTGCAGACGTGTCTTTTCAGATATGCTTCGGTGTCTCTCGTGCCCTTGTATTCAAAGGTGGGGACGCGGACCGTATCTATTGATACCCTGCCGTCCTCAACCGTAACATTGACGATTGATGAGGGATAGCCGACAAGAGAGCCGATATTGACCTGAATGATTTTGTTGCCTTTTTCGGAAACGAATTCGGAAACTCTCTGAATATGGGAATGCCCTACGAACATATATTTAAGGCCTGCGTCGGCAAGGCGGGATGCTCTGACCTCGCGGTTGCCTATCGTCATACCGAAGGCGGAAATCAGCGGATGTGCATGAGGCATTATCAGATGATGCTCCATACCGATAATCACCTTGCCTTCTTCGTTTGCCTTTTTTATCTGGGCTTCTATCCACTGTAAATGCTCTTCGCTGTAACCGGAATGGCCTTCACCGTCCTGGTCGTCGTTTATGGCGAGCAGACGCACCTCGTCGCTTAAATCCACGACGTATGAGGGCAGACCCAGATGGGTAATGTATTCGCTTATTGACTGCCTGGGGCCGAAATCGTAATAGAATTCACGAAGCTCGTTGTGGTCAAGATAGGGAACGTCGGTTGAAACCTCTGTGCCGAAATAGGCCCTCGGATTTCTGTCACAGCACCAGTCGTGGGTGGCGGTGATAAGATAAACGGGTTTCGTTTTGCTGAGCTTACGGATTTTTTCGCGGAATTCCTCATGGGAAACCCTTTCGCCGTCGTCCGTAACGTCACCGGCAATCATGACCGCCTGCGTACTGCTCTCAGAAATGAAATCAAAGGCGGCGTCGATAATGGGGCCCGTTTCAATCAGACATTTCTGATCCGAGCCGCTGCGCAGCTGAAACGACCTGCCGCAGTCAGTCAGAGTGGGGGAAAAGTAGTGGGTATCAGCCACAAAAGTAATCTCAGTTTTCACTTGTCATTTCCTCTGCTTTCTCCGCAGTTCGCTTTGCTCTCCTTTCGTCAAGCTCAAGCTCCATCTGCTTTTTGAAATCTCCGTGGATGGAGAAGAATATGTGTGAAATTCCGTAGCCGAATCTTGCGATGGAGGGAGCAAGAGCAAATACCGCAAAGATGCCGGCAAGGAGTTTTTCGTCTGAAATGGGAACGAGATTTCCCAGCAGATCCGTTTTGGGAGCGTACCCGATGAGATAGAAAACGTAGCCGCTGAGCCAGCCCGTAACGGAGTCACCAAGTTTGCCGAACCAGGTGCAGATTGCATTTACGAGTGCCTCGTTGCGAAGTCCCGATTTCCACTCCATATAGTCGTATACGTCGCCTCTGATGATGGGATTGACTACTCTCATCACGCAGTTGGGAAGTCCGCATACCGTAAGCGCGAAGTAAACCCATGCGAGGTTAAGCACAAGGTGACCTTCGCCGAAGGGCTTGAAGCCCACGAGCCAAAGGATAAGATAAGCCGTACCGCCGAAAAGTCCGCAGAAAATGGCGGTGGTTCTTGCACCGAATTTTTTGATGATTACGGGCGCGAGGGGTGTCATAAAGTAATTGGGAGAGCCCGTAAATACGCCGCAGAGCGTACCGTAAAGCAGGGAACCCATATTATTCAGCCAGAAGAAGCTTTCGCTTGAGCCGCCTACGGATTTTACGCCGTTGACGAAATCCGCGATGATTACCACGAACATGGGCTTGTTTTTGAGAAGCTCGCGGATTGTGTCCTTCAGCTTGATTTTATTCATTTCCTCCTTGGTGACAAGGGGGACTCTTTCTCTTACGTTTCTGAATGCGAATATTGCCGAAGCTGCCGCAAACGCCACGCACATTGCCACAAAGAAGGTATATATATTCTTCATCGTGAATGCCGGCGAAACCTTCGGCAGCAGACTCAGCGCAATGGGCAGTGCGGCGGGGATTATGATAAAAAGCTCAACGAACTTCTGTATCGTAATCAGATTGTTCCTTTCGGAAACGTTGGGAGTTATGCTGTAAAGAATGATGTTCCATGAATTATAGTAGGAAAAGCCGAGACCGTTCAGCAGCATTGCGGCGGCAGCCCAGAGGATTCTGCCCGCATTGCTCAGCTCGGGGGCTGTGAATATCATAAGGGAGGAAGCCACCCATAAGGGCATGGGTGCAATCAGATAGGGCATCAGATGGCCCCATCTCGTCCTCGTACGGTCAACTATTACACCGCTGATCGAGTCGTCAACGGCATCGTAAATTTTGGTGGCTATTGAAATGTTTGCGTAGGATTTGCCCGAAATTTTCAGGAAGTTCAGCATAAAGAACTGCATATTGTTCTTTATGAATTCGTCGAGTGTCTTTTGACCGTATGTCGCAAGACAGTAGGCGGCAATTTCCTTCGGCCTCAGATATTTCTTTTCGTGAAGCTGCTGAGAGCTTTCCATCTGCTGACCGATTTCTTCGTCGGTCATTACCGGTGTTGATGTTTCAGCCATAAGATTCTCCGATAAGTACTTAATAACAATATTATTATACAGAGCGGTGTGTTTGTCAATATACAGAACTGGTTGGTTTGTTACCTTATTTCACGGCGGATTTCCACCGCTTTGCCGAAAAAGGTGACGGGAAGCTTCTGCACCTGCTCCGCAGTATAGAAAAGAGATTCGTATTCGGGATTTTCCGCCATGAGCAGTATTCCGTTTTTTTGTATTTTCAGACGCTTGAGGGTGGCGCTTTCTCCTCCTTCAAGGGCGACCACTATATCGTTGTCCTCAGCGGTATTCTGAAGACGGACGATTACTATGTCGCCGTCCTGAAACATAGGGTACATACTGCTGCCTCTGACTCTCAGTCCGCAGTAGTCACCTCTCCTTGCAAGCTCCGGGGAAATGGCGGCAAATTCGCAGACGTCCTCATCCTCAATAAAGGTCATCGTACCTGCCTGAACGAAGCCCTTGACGGGAATCATGGCGGGGTCATCGGGAAGGTCAAGGCCGAGGATGGTGCTGATTGACGTATGGAAAATCTGTGTGAGGGCAACAAGCATATCGGTATCGGGATTTGTGCGTCCCTGCTCCCATTGGCTTACCGCGGTCTGATGGACGCCGCAAAGCTCCGCAAGCTCAAGCTGGGACATACGGGCACGCTTTCGCAATTCTTTTATGTTATTCATTTCAATAGTCCTCCTGTTGCGTATATTATGAGTGAAACTATTGAAAAAGTCAAGGAATTTCTGCAAAAAATTACATTTTCTATTGACAAACCGCAAATATGGCTCTACAATGAATAGTAGAACTAATCAAAGCGAAGATGATACGCGGACAAATCGAGGTGAAAAAATGAATAATACTATTAAAAACGATGGTGATGAATTCAATTATCCCGATGAAAAAGAAACGCAAAGGGCAGTCAGAATCTGCTGCGGAGTGTGCTGTAATGCCTGCGAAACACCCGTTGAATACGCCTGGAGAAAGCGTAAGACCGATATGGCGCAGCTGCTTGCCATTGCTATTGAAAAGGAACTGACGGAAAGGGAGAGGGCGGTGATAAGGGACTATTACTTCGGCGAAATGTCGCTTTCAAAGATTGCCGCCAAGGAATGCATAGCAAAGGAGACCGTTCACACGGCAAAGATTAGGGCGGAGGAAAAGCTGAGGCGGGTGCTTATGTATGTGAGAATGTATCAGCAGGATGAAATCAGTGAGGAAAAAATCAGCCCGCTGAACGAAAGCTTTGCCATAATAAAGGCGCAGAGGTCGCGGCCCGATAATCTCGGCGGACGGCTTGAAAAGGAGAGGGTATCAAGGGGGATAACCCTGAAAAAAGCGGGTGAAACCGCAGGAATCGACAGCCGTCGCCTGAGCTTATTTGAAAAAGGAAGAGCCCTGCCCGATGCGGATGAGATAAAGGCACTCTGTCTGCTTTACGAAACCACGCCCGACAGAATGCTGGATTTTGAGAGGAGTTATCAATGACACAAACGGTAAACGAAAAATCACTTGAGGAGCTTGCGGATGAATACTATGATGCGGCAGCGGTGCTGACGGTGAGAATTCACGACAGAAACCGTATGCTGAAGGAATATCCGCCCGCATCAAGGCGGGCGGGGGAGCTGAAATCGGAGCTGAGGGTGCTCTATGCGGAGAGAGCGGAAATCATGCAGAATGCGGAAATACTGAAAAACTACTATAACGAGGAGGAAATATGAGCCATTACGTAGAGGGAACGGTGAACGCAGACAGAAAACTGCAGTTCACCCCCGCTCCCGTTTATGCGGGAGAACAGAATAACAACATACTTAAAATTGATATCACGGGATGGACGGGAATTGTTCCCGACTACTATCTTATCAGCTGTGAAACCTCGCCTATCGGTGAGGTTTTTATTACTGCCCCGATTACGGATTCATCGGATGATATTTACCTTGACGGGGGATATATCTACTGCCCCCTCACCTTTATGATGACGAGGACGGGACGGCTGAAAATCCAGATAACCGCGTGCAAATCCGATGAGCAGCGCGGCGAAATATTTGAAAAGACAAGCATTGCGGCGCTGGAATTTGCACCCTCCCTTTCGCCCGGCAGAGAGCTTGTTACTTACGACAGCGCGGTTTGGACACGCCTCAACCGGCTTGAAGATACTCTCGCCGGACTCTATGAGATTTATGCCTTCAGCAGGGAATTTTCCTTTGATTATTTTGCCGCCGCCATTGCCGCCCGTCTGTTTTTCGTAAGCAGTGAGCAGACACCCGTTTACTTTCCCTCATCTGCGGATGAAGCGGAAAGCATCATAAACGATGCCGTCGTCAACACGGGAGAGTGGGATTATCTTCTTGTCGTCGTACCCTCGACCGACAGAAGCAGAGCGTCACTCTGTGTGATTTCCGCCGAAAACGGAGCTGCGGACGCCGCCGTTTACAGCGGTAAGGATTTACTTGACTTTCTGAGAAGGGGGCTTACGGAAGATGAGTAAGAAAATATGTATATGTGCCGGTCACGGAAAAAGCGGAAAGGGGATATACGATCCCGGTGCGCTCAGCAAGGACGGCAGATACCACGAGCACAAGCTGGCGGTAAAAATCGCAAAATACGCCTCGGATTACCTCGGCTGTGATTCGATGAATCTTGACGGCACGAAATCCCTTGCAAACAGAATCAACGCCGTCAATGCGGGCAAGTATGATTTTGCGGCGGACATTCATCTGAATGCCGGAGGAGGCACCGGAACGGAGGTTTATTATTATCACGGCTCACCTACGGGCAAGAGAGCCGCGCAGGCGGTGGCAAAGGAAATCTCGGAGACACTCGGAATAAAAAACAGGGGAGCAAGAGTGAAGCTGAATAAATACGGAAACGACTATTTCGGCTTCATCAGAAGCACGAAGCCCTGCACGATTCTTATTGAATGTGCCTTCATTGACAACAACGCGGATTTAATGAAAATCTGCACGGAGGAAGGGTGCAGGAAATGCGGCGAAGCAATAGGCAGAGCCCTTGAAAAAGCATTGGGAGGGAAAAATGGACATTGAAATCATAGTGTCGTTCCTGGGCTCCGCCTTGGGATGCATAGCGGGTATTCTCACCTCGCAGAAGCTGACGAATTACCGCCTTGAACAGCTTGAGCAAAAGGTGAATAAGCATAATAATCTGGTGGAGAGAATGACCATAAACGAACTGAAAATACAGATGATAGAGGAAAGAATGGAGGAAACTGTCTGAAAAATCTGAAAAATGTATCCGCGGGCACGTGGGTAAGACTCATACTGCTCCTTGCGGTGCTGATAAACAACGCCCTCACCGTATTCGGTGTAAATCCGATTTTATGTGAGGGAACGGCCGGGGAGATAGCCGTAACGGTCACGACCGCTCTTGCCGCACTTACGGCATACTGGAAAAACAATTCCTTTACCGAAGCGGCAATAATTGCGGATGAAGTGATGGAGGAGCTGAAAAATGCAAAGAATATACGGATTGATGCAACAAATCACGAATAAGCAGACACTGATATACGAAAGAGCAAAGGAGGCGGAAATATGAGCGCAATTCTGATATTCCTTTCGGGAATTTCCCATATTATCGTACCCGTATCGGGCATCCTTTTCCTTATCGGCTCCGCCATGATAGGAGCATCCGTTTATCTTACGGATGAAACGTAGGAAGATGCCGGAATAATCATCGCAGGAAATGAGCCGGAGACATTCTGAGCCGCCGGTGAATCTTCTCATATATTCAAACCGCAAAGGGGACTGCCGTCAGGCGGTCTCTTTTGCGGTTTTTCCGTTTTTATCGGAGAAATCAGACCATTATTATATATAAACAGTATTTTTTGTAAAAAATGCTTTACAAACGGAAAATCTTGTGTTATAATCCGTTTCGCATCGCCCGGATCACGGTTTGCGGAGTAAGCCCCGCGGGGAATTCACCTGCCGTTTACTGAGACCGAGGCAAATATTTTAATGAGGTGAAAATTATGACACAGGCAGAAAAACAGGCAATTATGGCAGAGTATGCCACACACGAGGGCGACACAGGTTCACCCGAAGTTCAGATCGCAGTTCTTACCAAGAGAATCAACGACCTTAACGCACATCTTCAGATCCACAAGAAGGACCATCACAGCCGCAGAGGCCTCCTTATGATGGTTGGTCGCAGAAGAAACCTCCTTGCTTACCTTCAGAAGGTTGACATTGAGCGTTACCGTGCAATCGTAGCTAAACTCGGTCTGCGTAAATAATTGCAAAAGCGAAGCAGGCAGGATTACTCTTGCCTGCTTTATCGTATTGATTCCCGCAGGGGAACATCAAATCAATCCATACAGACGGCCTCTTATCATTTTTAGCAGTGAATCGGGAGTAAAGGATATGCTTTTATTTCGGATTTATTGCTAAAAAAAGGAGCCGGCTGAGGAAATATATTAAAAGAGGTATTTTACTATGGCAATGTCAGGCAAAATGACTTTTGACGATTTCAAAAAGTACGAAATCGAAGTTGCAGGCAGACCCCTCGTTGTAGAGGTAGGCAAAATGGCTCAGCTTGCAGGCGGCTCATGTATGGTACGTTACGGTGAAACCAACGTACTCTGTACCGCAACAATGGCTCCCAAGCCCCGTGAAGGTGTGGATTTCTTCCCTCTTTCCGTTGACTATGAGGAGAAGCTCTACTCCGTAGGCCGTATTCCCGGCTCATTCCAGCGCCGTGAAGGCAAGGCAAGCGAAAAGGCAACCCTTGCTTCCCGTGTTATCGACAGACCTATCCGTCCTCTTTTCCCCAAGGATATGAGAAACGACGTAGGTGTCGTTGCTACCGTTATGTCGGTTGACCCCGACTGCGAGCCCACGATTGCAGCCATGATAGGCGTTTCCGTTGCAATCTCCATTTCCGAGATTCCTTGGGACGGCCCCGTTTCCAGCGTTGTTGTAGGTCTTGTTGACGGTCAGTACGTCATCAACCCCACTCTCGAGCAGAGAGCAAAGACCGATATGTACGTTACCGTTGCTTCCACCAGCGAGCTCGTTGCCATGATTGAAGCAGGCGCAAACGAAGTTTCCAACGACGATATGTATGACGGCATTATGTTCGCTCATAAGGAAAATCAGAAAATCGTTGAATTCATCAATAAAATCAAGGCAGAGTGCGGTAAAGAGAAGGTTGACTTCCCCTCAAACGATCCCGATCCCGAAATGTACGAAGCAATCAAGGACTTCGCTATTGAGGATATCCGCGCCGCTCTTGATACAGACGATAAGAGAATCCGTGACGACAGACTCAAGCCCGTATACGAGAAGGTTCACGAGAAATTCGATGAAATCTATCCCGATATGGAAGTCAAGATCGAGGAATGCCTCTACAAGGTACAGAAGTACGTTGTACGCCGCTGGCTTCTTGACGACGGCAAGCGTGTAGACGGCAGAGGAATCAACGAAATCCGTCCTCTTAACGCACAGGTTGACCTTCTTGACAGAGTTCACGGCTCGGGTATGTTCACCAGAGGTCAGACTCAGGTACTTTCAGTTACCACTCTCGGACCCATGAGCGACGTTCAGCTCCTCGACGGTCTTGATGAGGAAGATTCCAAGAGATATATTCATCACTACAATTTCCCCTCATATTCAGTAGGCGAAACAAAGCCCTCAAGAGGCCCCGGCAGAAGAGAAATCGGCCACGGCGCACTTGCAGAGCGTTCACTTATCCCCGTACTTCCCTCAGTTGAAGAGTTCCCCTACACCATCCGTGTAGTATCCGAGGTTCTTTCCTCCAACGGCTCAACATCTCAGGGCTCGGTATGCGGCTCAACCCTTTCACTTATGGCAGCAGGCGTCCCCATCAAGGCACCCGTTGCAGGTATTTCCTGCGGTCTTATCACAGAGGGCGACAGATTCATGACAATGGTTGATATCCAGGGTCTTGAAGATTTCTTCGGCGATATGGACTTCAAGGTTGCCGGCACCAAAAAGGGTATCACCTCCATTCAGATGGACCTCAAGGTTCACGGTCTTACTCCCGCAATCATCAGAGAAGCTCTTGACAAGACCTATGCCGCAAGATGCTATATCATTGACGAGATTATGACTCCCGTTATTGCAGAGCCCAGAAAGGAACTCTCAAAGTGGGCTCCCAAGATGATTTCCACCAAGATTGATCCCGAAAAGATCGGTGACGTTATCGGTAAGCAGGGTAAGGTTATCCAGAAGATCTGCGCTGAATGCAACTGTAAGATTGATGTTCAGGAAGACGGCAGCATCTTCATTTCCTCCACGGAGCTTGCTGACGCAGAGAGAGCAAAATTCATCGTTGAGACCATCGCAAACGGTCCCGAAGAGGGCAGCTATATGAACGGTGTCGTTACCAGACTTATGAGCTTCGGCGCATTCGTTGAGGTAGCTCCCGGCGTTGAAGGTATGGTACATATCTCCAAGCTTGACGTCAAGAGAGTCGAGAAGGTTGAAGACGTAGTAGCGGTAGGCGACCAGATTATGGTCAAGATTCTTCCCAAGGACGACCAGGGCAGATTCAATTTCTCACGCCGCGATGCTCTTATCGACATCAAGGGTCTTACTCCCGAGGATGACGGTGAAGCCGCTCCCCGCAAGGAGTTCAGAGGAAACCGCAACAATCGCAATTTCCACAAAAATTAAATGAATCAAGCCGTCATCCCGCGGGATGACGGCGATTTTCTTTTTCGGAATGTCCCTTTTCAAAATTGTGAGTCTAGTTAAAAATTGCTTAGCCGATAAGGAAATAAAAGTATCATTCAAAGCATAGTAATCACAATGATACCACAGTCAAAAGGTTGTGGTATTTTTATGTCATTTATGCTATTATGAATTTACATAAGTTACAGATGGAGGTAACCAATATGAGTTCAGTTACAGGTCGTATCAAAGAGATTAAACAGCCAAGGGGTGGATATATAAAGCCATCTCAATTTGAAGAAATAACATTCAATGATTGTATTGAACTAAATGAAGAAAATATACACGCTTCCATTATGGGTATGGTTATAGACTATATGACCAGATTTATGTCAGGTACTAGTGTTGAAGAGGCATTCAAAATTAGTGCCATGGGATATCAAGTAAAGGTAATGGTCATGGGTAAGGGTATTGTACTTAAGGACAAGTTTAAGAGGTTAGATATTGGCTCGTTATTGAAACGGATTAAGGGCTTGGATGATAAGTCAATAATAGCAGCTTGTAAGGCTTGCACATATGATGTTTGGCTTAGAAATCCTATGGGGGCTGTTATGGCAAAGGGCGCTGATGAAACAACACCAGACAAGGCAACTATTGAAAATATAAAGACAATGGTAAATCGTAGCCTTGCATTCTGGGAGAAATATGGCCCAGTAACAGTAGATGGATTTACTTTTGAAAAGGATGGATATACAGATACTGTCAATTCTGGTGACGGTGACTATTTAACGGCAGACACGATGTGGGATTTTAAGGTCTCTAAGTCAAAGCCTACCAACAAGCATACTCTTCAGTTACTCATGTATTGGATAATGGGTCAGCATTCTGGCAAGAGTGAGTTTAAAGGCATTAAAAGACTTGGTATATTCAATCCAAGATTGAATACAGCATATTTACTTGATATGAGCGTTGTACCGGCAGAAGTTATTAAGGAAGTTGAGGCAGAGGTCATCTGCTATTAGTAAAAATATTAATATTGATATAATTAAAGCCTAGCAGATAAAATGCTGGGCTATTTTAATATCTGAAATCCAGTCTAGATTTAGAAAATTGATATCTCGTTACTAATTTCAATAGTATTCATTTATGAATTGAATAAAATGTATAGTATTCAGTAGTTTTTCGGGGTATTATGCATTAGGGACACTTTTCCGAAAAGGGATTTCGAAATAAAACTCTTGTCTATTTTACCTATAACTCTTGTCTATTTTACCTATAAATGATAATTGACTTTATCTCTCTTTTTTATTATAATTCATAATGTATTGTTATGTTCATTACGATTTATCCTTATGGGAGAGAAATATATGAATTCATATTTCAGACGCACCTGGATTGAGGTCAATCTGGATGCGCTCAGGCACAATTACGAGACGATAAAAGCGCTTCTCAATCCCGGCTGTGAGATAATCGCCGTAGTCAAGGCGGATGCTTACGGTCACGGCGTTGAGAACGTTGTCAAGGAATATACGTCAATCGGATGCACCTATTTTGCGGTGTCAAATCTTGAGGAAGCCATGCAGGTGCGTTCCGCAAACGAGGAATGCTCAGTGCTTATTCTCGGCTATACTCCTCCCGAATACGCTTCCACACTTGCTCTCAATAACATTTCGCAGTCCGTTTTTGATATGAGCTACGCAAAGCGTCTTTCCGAATGCTCGGTAAAAGCGGGGGTGCAGGTAAATATCCACGTCAAGGTGGATACGGGTATGAGCCGTCTTGGCTTCGTCTATCACGACAGTGTCAGCGACGCTTCCTCCGTCGGTCAGGCGGTGGAGGTATGCCGTCTTCCCGGGCTTTATCCCGAGGGAATTTTTACCCACTTCGTTTCCGCCGATGAGGGCGAAGACGGAGAGGTTTTTACAAGATTGCAGTATGACCTCTTCCGTACCTTCATAGAGCAGCTTGAGTTTGAGGGCATCACCTTCTCTTTAAGACATTGCTGTAATTCTGCGGCTACGGTGCTTTATCCCGAAATGCATCTTGATGCGGTCAGACCGGGAGTTATCCTTTACGGTCTCAGCCCTTCACCCTGCATAAGAGGTAAGATTGACCTCAAGCCCGCGATGAAGATGAAATCCGTTGTGTCAATGGTCAAGGAAATCAGCGAGGATTCCCCCGTCAGCTACGGCAGACGCTACTATACCGGGGATAAGACCGTAAAGATAGCCACCATTCCTGTGGGATATGCCGACGGTTTCCCCAGAGCGCTGACAAATAATACCGGCGTTAAAATCGGAGACGCATTCGCTCCCCAGATAGGCGCGATATGTATGGACCAGTGTATGCTTGACGTTACGGGTATTGAAAACGTCAGGGAGGATATGACGGTCACCGTGTTTGACGATAAGCCGGGCAGCCCCATTTCCGTTGACGCCATCGCCGAAAAGACGGGCACCATCAACTATGAAATTATATGCGGTATCAATAAGAGAGTACCGAGAGTATATAAACGCGAGGGCGACGTTGAAGCCGTTGCGGATTATATGAAATAAGGAGTTATTATGAAAAAGGTAATATCAGCTTTACTTGTTCTTTCGCTTATTTTTGCATTTGCCGCCTGCGGTAAGGAGCAGGAGGAAACCGTGACTACCACTCTGCCCGACGGCTTTGAGGTGGCGGAGGATAACACGACCGCAAAGGCAGACGGTACCGATACAGATAAAGAAACAGAAGAATCCACCGAGCCCGAAGAAGAGAATAAGCTTCCCGAAGCTCTTGAGGACGTAGTGGCAAAATATAAGGAAGTAATGGACCAGGCAAAGAAGGATAAGCCCGGCTTTGACAGACTTGACTATCAGGAGCTTCCCTCAGGCCCCGAATACAGAGTAATTTCCTCGGGCGAAGGGCTTATGAATGCGGCTCTCACCTTTGCGGGCAATTTTATGGCGACCCGTAAGGAAGCCGAAAAGAAGCCCACCGTAGGCGTTAAGGGCGGTAATATGGACGATTTCCCCGTAAAGCATACGAATTACGGCTGTCTGCTCAAGGGCACAGACGGCGTAAAGAGTGCAAAATGCGAGGAGCTTTCAAACGGTTACTGGAAAATCACGATGATTCTCTATTCGGAAAAGAATCCCGAGCCCGCTGCTCCCGGAGCAACTGTTGCTCCCAGCTATCACGGCTCAATCTGCAGTCCCATTTCAAAGAAGGAAATAGACAGCAAGCTTGCAAGCGGTCTTTTCAAGGATATTGAGTATTCGCTTACCTATCACGACTGCGAAACCGTACTTATCTTCAATCCCGAAAACAATCATATCTACATGCAGGAGCAGACCAACCGCGTTACCATCACCGGCAAGGGCTCAATCGGTCTCATCACCCTCGGCATTGACAAGCAGGAGCTTATCAACCACGTTGTAATTCAGAATCTGAAATACTGATAAACAAAACAGCACTTGCTCATTTTGAGCAGGTGCTGAATTTTTATAACCGGAGCGAAGCGACCGCTAACTATTCACTCTTCACTATTCACTATTTTTATCCGAGCTGTGCTATAAACTGGGTATAAAATTTTTCGTCGTCGTGGTGATATGAAAAATCGCCGTCGTATTTTTCCGCAATATCGCTGAGTATTTTAAGTCCCAGACCGTGTTCGAGAGAGTCGTTTTTCGGCTCGTGGAAGCCCATGGAGTTTTCGCCCGTAAGCATCAGAACGTGGTTTTCAACCGAAAGCCGGACCTTTATTTTCTTTTCTCCCGGTGCGTTTTCCGTGGCCTCGACCGCGTTGTTGAGGACGTTTGTCATTACTCTGCAGATATCGAATTTATCCATATCCACCATAGGCGAAACTCTGACCTCAAAATCCGTTTCGATTCCTTTTTTGCGGCATTCCGTCGCGCAGTTTGTAAAAATCGTATTTACAAGGGAATTGTCGGAGTAACGCTTGATGCTGATACTGTCAAGCTCCTCCTCCATACTGTCAAGTATCTTCCTTGCCTGCTCACGGGAATCGGGATTTTTGCTCTCTGCCATACATCTTGCTATTTCAAGGGCGTTTGCCAGGTCGTGACGCATTTTTCTTGTCTGTATATTCGCTTTTTCAAGAGAATGGTAATATTTCATGTTGGCGGCGTCTCTGGCCTCAAGATATCTCAGCCGTTCCTCAAGCTTTGTGTTTTCGGATACGGTCAGCAGCAGGGAATATACGAAAACGTCCGTGAAGAGGAAGAGCAAAGCCATTACCACTATCAGCGCAAGGGAGAGTGCCGTGCTAGTATCGTCTGTGTTTCCGGAAAAGAAAAGAAGCGTACCCCTGGAGAAGGTGTTGTAAATCAGCAGGCAGATTGCAAGCTGGCTGACGGGGAGTATGCAGAAAAAGAGGAAATCCTTTGTCCTGAGTATCATCTTGTCGGCGCTGTTCAGCCATACCTCCATAAAGATGAACTGAAGGAAGCAGATGAACGAAAGCATTATCACCGTACCCGCCTTGTCCTCCTCAAAGAAGGCGCGGGTGCCCGTGTAAAGAGTAAAAGCAACGTAGGAAATCTTGACCAGTACGCTTATTATGGTCATCAGGAAGGAAAACATCAGCTTTTTACTCAGACTGTCCTCAAACAGAACACAGCAAAGGGCAACGAATACCACGTACATCAGTACGGGATAGAAAAGGGTATTGAAATGATTGAGTGCGGTGTAGGCGTAAATGGGGAAGGTCGCCATCATCAGCACGAAGAAGGTCAGGTGATAATTCAGCTTGGGAGTCAGGCACTTGCAGACCATTGCGGTCTCAAGTCCCTTGATGATAAGCCGCGATATTACTACAAATTTAACCATATACAAAACCTCTTGAGATATTATGACTATATTTTAATATGACACCGTCTTTTTTGCAAGATGATTTATTGATTATTCTTTTCTTATGTGATAACATAGAGTCAGTATGTGTCCGGAGGTATGACAAAATGGGATTTATCACAAAGACCTCGTACAATTTAATGAAAAAATCCCTTGCGGGTACGGATATTCCCGTTCCCTCAACGGACGAGCCGATTATTGCGGATGAAAACGCCGTGCTTACTTTTGCGGCGTGGGGAGACCCTCAGATATCCTCAATATCTTCTCTGCGTTCATCCAATCTTACCGCCGCCTGCAGGGATATTGTGGGTATGCAGGGAAAGCTTGATGCGATAGTCCTTCTGGGTGACGTGGCGGAATTCGGCAGGGAGTGTGAATATCAGGCGACGGCGGATATTCTGAACTCCGTAAATCATAAATTTGACAGCTTCTTTGCGGTTACCGGCAACCATGATATCCGCCTGAGAAATCACAAAAAGCAGATACGCAAATTCAACGATTTCGTTTCCTCCGTACGCGGCGGAGTGGCGGGAAATGACGACGGATATTTCCATTATCACGACATAAAAGGAAACCGCTTCATTATGATGGGCTCCGATTCGGCGACCTTTGAGGGAGCGTATATCGGCAGAAAGCAGCTGAAAATGCTTGACGATGCCATAGACGAAGCGGAGAAAAAGGGAATGAACGCCTTTGTCTTCAATCATCAGACACTCAAGTATACTAACGGTCTGCCCAATACGTGGCTCACGAAACCGGACAGCAGGGGCTCCGTGGGATTACAGTCCGAGCAGCTCCGCAGGGTTTTTGAGAAGCATAATAACGTTATTTTCATTACGGGGCATCTTCACTGGGGTGTCGGTCTTCACAGCTATGAGGATTGCGGATGCTTCAAGGCGCTGTCACTTCCCACCGTGGGTGTTGTCAATCACGGCAAAAACCCCGTTCCCGCCCAGGGATATATTATTTCCGTCTATGAGGACAGAATTGTTATGAGAGCGCGTTCTCATGCGGAGGGCAAATGGTTTGATTCATCAGTCAAAAGCGATTATATAACTATTCCGCTGAATAAAAAAGGAGAGTAAAATATGAAGTTTTATCCCGATTTAATGACAGATCTTTCAGGCAGAAAAATCACGGACGCGTCAATGTGGCAGGGAAGATACGAGGAGCTGATAGATATTCTTTCAAGAGAAGAATACGGCTATATGCCTCCCGTTTACGGTGAAGTAAAGGGCGAAATCGTAAAAACCAACGACAGAGAATGTGCCGGCCACGGTATGCACGAGGATATCATGCTTTCCTTCCCCGCGGAAAAGGGCGAATTTTCACTTCCCATCCGCTTCGTTTATCCCGTAAATAAAGATAAAGTGCCCGTTATCGTGTATATGAGCTTCAGCAATGCCCTTGCGGACCACTATATTCCTCTTGAGGAGATAATTGACCGCGGCTTTGCGGTTGCGGAAATTTATTACGGTGACGTAACCTCCGACGATAACGATATGACAAACGGACTTTCCGGGCTGTTTACCCGTCCCGATGACGGTACCGGCTACGGCAAAATCACGATTTGGGCTTATGCCATGAGCAGAGTGCTTGACTATCTGCTGACGAGGGACGTCATTGACAGCGAAAAGGTTGCCTGCCAGGGGCATTCAAGACTCGGCAAGACTTCTCTGTGGTGCGGCGCGAACGATCACAGATTCCGCTATGTTATTTCAAACGATTCCGGCTGCGGCGGTGCGGCTTATGAAAGAACGAAGCACGAAGGCGCGGAGACCATTGCGGATATGAACAGAGTTTTCCCGTTCTGGTTCTGCGAAAACAGAATGAAATACGCGGGCAAAGAGGATGAGATGCCCTTTGACCAGCATTTCCTGATTGCCGCTTCCGCACCCAATAATGTCATCGTTGCTTCGGCCCATCTTGACGACTGGGCAGATCCCTATTCGGAGCAGCTCAGCTGTCTGGGTGCTTCCCCCGCCTTTGAGCTTTTCGGCAAGGGCTTCTCGGGAACGGAAGAAAAAGCAAATGTCGGCGACAATTTTGACGAAGGCAAGGTTGCATATCACCTTCGTGACGGCAAGCACTTTATGTCACGCTATGACTGGAATCTCAATATGGATTATATTTCAAAATAATCCGTCACAAGATAAAAACAAGACCGTACACCCACCGTGTACGGTCTTTTGTCTGCCGTGATTTATGCCTCTGCCGCGGCTTTTTCTGCTGCAAGACCTTTTTTGTAATTTTCAATGAATTTTGCAAAGCCCGCCTTGTCTTCCTCTGTGGGAGCGACCTCAAAGGATTCCTGATTGCCGAATACTCTGCTGTCAAGGTAATCCTCAAGGGCTTCGCCTTCTTTTTTATTGAGCATATAGCCGGCAAGTATTGCCTGTCCCCACGGACCGCCTTCGCCTGCCGTCTTCATTACGGAAACGGGAGCGTCAAGAGCCGCCGCCATGACCGCCTGACCTGCAACGGGTGCCTTGAAATAGCCGCCGTGACCGAGAAGTTTGTCAATCTTAACGTTTTCGGCGTCAAGGATTTCCTTGCCGATACCCAGAGTTGCCGCCGCCGAATAAAGCTGTGTACGGCAGAAGTTGGGAAGATTGAATTTGCTGTCGGGGCCTCTGAAGAAAAGGGGCTTGCCGCAATCAAGACCGGTGATTACTTCGCCGGAAAGATAGTTGAAGCCGACAAGACCGCCGCAGTCCTTATCTGCCTTGAGAGAAAGCTCAAACATTTTGTCAAGTACGTTGTATATGGTAACGTCCGCGCCCATTTCCTTACAGATTGAGGTGAAGATACCTGCCCAGGCATCTATTTCACCGGAGCAGTTATTGCAGTGTACCATAGCAACGGGTCTGCCCGAGGGAGTGGTGACCATATCTATTTCAGTGTAAAGCTTTGACAGCGCTTTTTCAAGAACCACCATGAGAAAAATGGAAGTACCTGCGGAAATGTTGCCGGTCCTCTTTGCTACGGAATTGGTGGCAACCATACCCGTACCCGCATCGCCTTCGGGAGGACAGAGGGGAATGCCTGCCTTGAATTCGCCTGTGGGGTCAAGCAG
Source organism: Acutalibacteraceae bacterium (assembly GCA_045598305.1). GTDB lineage: Bacteria > Bacillota > Clostridia > Oscillospirales > Acutalibacteraceae > CAG-177. The sequence goes on along the minus strand of JAZLLW010000040.1, from coordinate 9,477 downwards.
AAGAGCGCCTTCCTCGGTAAGTACGCCGGCTTTATCGCCTGCTACAAGCACCTCGGGAAGTATATCGTTGATATCCCAGGGATAATCCTTTGAAAGGGAAGCGAATTTTTCCAGCATGGCCTTATCGTAATTATAGATTGTGCTGTCAATGGGGAACATACCGCTGGCTTCGCCTATACCGATTACTCTTTTGCCCGTAAGTCTGTAATGAACGTAAGCGGCAAGGGTGTAAATGGCGTCAATATCCTTAACGTGCTCTTCACCGTTAAGCATTGCCTGATAAAGATGGGAAATGCTCCATCTCTGAGGAATGTTGAAATCAAAGAGAGCGGTGAGCTTTTCGGCGGCTTCGGCGGTGATGGTGTTTCTCCACGTCCTGAACTCGGCGAGCTGATTGCCGTCTTTATCAAAGGCAAGATAGCCGTGCATCATACCGCTGATACCCAGTGCGCCTGCGGTGGTGAGCTTTACGCCGTATTTCTTTTCAACGTCCGCTTTTAGCTTTGCGAATGCGGTCTGAAGACCTGTCTTCACTTCGTCAAGAGAATAGGTCCATATACCGTTTTTATAGCTGTTTTCCCAGTCAAATGCGCCCGAGGCAAGGGGATTTGCCATGCCGTCGATAAGGACCGCCTTGATACGGGTCGAGCCGAATTCAATACCGATACTTGTTTTGCCTTCTGCAATAAGCTTTGCTCTGTCTTCCATGAAGAATCTCCCTCCGTATTAAAAATGTAACCCCAAAGGGTTAATTTTCGCTTTATGAATTGATTATATTACATTATCCTTTTTCAGTCAAGAAAGTGTTTGTGCAGGTGCCCTGTTTATGATATACTGTTCTTATACAAAGAAGAAGGGAGGAATCGCTTTGTACGGTTTGAAAAATGCGCTGACAGCAAAGAATATGTCGGCTGGATGGCTTTATTTCTATATCCATTTCGCAACGGAAGTGACCTGCTTCTTTTTCCTTTCAAGACAGTACGGAGACAGTGTAATGCTGTGGCTTTTCCCCTTTGTCTATGATGCCCTTGCCTTTGTACCCCAGTCACCGATAGGTTACCTCTGCGATAAATTCAAAAAAATCAACGGCGGTATAATCGGTACGGTGCTTATGGCTGCGGCGGGGCTTATGTTTGAATATCTGCCGGTTTCTCCGTATATTCCTCTTGTGATTTTATGTATAGGCAATGCCTTTACCCACGTTGGCGGAGCAGAAACGACTCTGCGCGTTTCCGACGGACGGCTTTCCCATTCCGCGATTTTTGTTTCCGGCGGTTCGTTCGGTGTGGTAACGGGACGACTTCTCTCCGCGTCCGGTGTAAGCGGTCTGATAATCGTTTTATTTATGCTCACGGCAATTCCGTTTGTACTGCTGGCAGATACTTACCGTAATGATACGGAAAAGCAGAGTATCAATCCCTGCGAAAAATTCAGCTATGTAAATCCGGCTCTTCCGGCGGCTGCCGTCATAATCCTTGCGACACTTGTCGTTGCCGTAAGGGGATATATGGGCTACGGGATTCCCACCGCCTGGAAAAAGACCGTTTTTCAGACCGTCTGTCTTTACGCTGCGATGGGTACAGGCAAGGCGGCAGGCGGAATATTTGCCGATGCCTTCGGAGTCAGAAGGACGGCTCTTTTCAGTGTGCTGGCGGCCCTGCCCTTTTTACTTGCGGGAAATAATCATATGGGAATCTCCCTTGTGGGAGTAATGATTTTCAGCATGACGATGTCAATTACCCTTGCTCTGCTCGTTTCCGTGCTTAAAAGCACGCCCGGCTTCGCCTTCGGATTTACCACTCTGGGACTATTCCTCGGCACGGCACCCATATTCTTTTTCAGATTCACTTCGGTGAGAGCCAACTGCGTCGGGATTTCCGCTCTGTCGGTACTTTGTCTTGCGGCTCTTATGATTATATGCGGAAAGGATGAGAAGATAAATGAATGACCTTGAACTACTTGTGGATTCCTTCTTTTTTGAGCATATCAAAGGCGGGATATACGGTGTTGCCGCAGTCGTGGCTGCCGTAATCGTTTTTGCCGCGATTGTTGCGGCTTATGAATTAAAAAAGCAAAAGAGTGAGAAAAATGCTCCAGAATCTGCCCCTGATACTTGTGAGGTGTCTGCTGCTGACGGTACTGATTGAGGGCTTAACGGCGCTGATATTGGGTGTCAGAAGCAAAAAAGATTTGCTGAATACGGTCCTTGTGAATCTGATAACCAATCCCATTGTTGTTTTTTCCGTATTTACGGTTGGGTATTTTTTCGGAAACAGAGTGAGAATGCCTCTTGAATATGCCGAAGAAATTGCGGTTGTCATAGTTGAAGGATTGATATATAATAAGGTTATGGATTACAGGAAGATAAATCCCTTTATTCTCTCCCTGATACTGAACGCGGTATCTTACGCATGCGGATTTATCTTGAATAATGGTTAAAGGAGGATACCTATGTTTACCGTCAGACTTGACGTAGCACCCCCGAATCTGTTGGAGGACGTTTTCGGCTCCACTACTGCCGGAATTATCGTCCTGTGCGGTGCGGCGGTAGTGCTTACTGTCGTGGTTTCAATCATATTGCTTAAAAAGAAAAATAAAAAGTAACGGAGGAAAAAACAGATGAAGAAAATTAGTTCCTTACTGCTCGCTCTGATACTTATTCTCTGCCTTGCGGTACCCGCCTTTGCGGATATGGGTGCTCCCGAATTCATAGAGTACAATGCGACGGTTTCAAATCCCGACGGCGTAAAGGATTTGTACGGAGAAGATGTGACTATCCCCTACGGAGCGCAGGTCAGGGTTACCGGCGAATACGGTGACGAATGCAGGGTCATCTACGGAAACGGTTATTACAGCGTTGACAAAAACGACCTTACCGCTTCCGATGACGGCAGCCCCGCTTCAAAGCCGCAGAAGTATGACAGCAAGACAACCCTCATTGTTATGTCGGAAAAAGGTACCGAAATCAAAAAAGGTCACGGTTACGCCTACGAAACAATAGCCACTATTCCCGAAGGAACCGAATTTACCGTCAGCAGCGGTGACAGCTCTTCCGTATTCAACGGCACCTGGTCATGGGTTTCCTACGACGGAAACGAGGGCTGGGTATATACCTATCCGTATGATTATGACTGCGGAATTGCCGTAAAGGCGGAAAGAGAAAACGGCAGACTGGGCAGAGTTACCGTTCTTGCAGACGGTATGCGCCTTATGAAAGAACCGGGCTATTATCCCACACCCGAGGAAGCGCCCGAAAGAGACGATACCGAATTTATCGGCGACGTTGTCCCCGTCGGCACCGTGCTTACCTATTCATATTATATGCCTTCACCCCAGCGCACAATTGTTTATACCGAATATAACGGTGTCAAGGGCTGGTTCCTTGAGGGAGACAGCGAAAACGACCTTTATACTTCAATGACCACCGCCGACAGCATCAGCCATCTGTATGTAGAAGAGAAGCTTGATATGACGCAGGAGCCCTTCGGAGAGGGCGAGGTTATCAGCTCCGTTCCCGCAGGCGAAGGAGTTGCATCTTATTGTTCCGCATACAAAGTAATCAATACTGCTGACGGAAGCGATGCAAAACCGGTAACGAATAAATACGGTTACCTTTCATACGATTATGAAACAGCCGCACAGATAAGCACCTTCTTTGTTACTTACTCAGGTAAGGCGGGCTGGATTACCGCTCCCTATGACGATATTGACTGTATCAAGTATATTGAGTGGATGACCGTATTCAACAGCGACGAGGAACTGAAGTTCTATGCCGATGAGGATATGACCGAAGAGCTCGGTACGATTCCCGCAGGTGAAAATTTCGTTGAAATCACGAGATTTTATGAAAACAATAAGATAAAGGTCGCCTATGATAAGCAAATCGGTTACGTTTACGACAACGCACGGTTTGATTTCAGAGAAGGGGATGCCAAAGAGAACGAGATGATTATCTTCGGCAAAGAAATCAAGGAGGATTTCAGCTTCCTTCCCGAGGACGCGGAAATTACGGAGCCGGAAACAGAAGAGCCCGATATCGGTGAGCCGAAGACGGCAGACCCCGTCAAAAAGACACCGGCTGCAAAAACCTTTATTATCGGTGTTGCCGCCATAACGGCGGTCGTGGTACTGACAGCGGCAGTTATTGTCGTTCTCGTAAACAAAAAGAAGAAGAAATAAAAAAACAAAACCCCGAAGCTGATGCTTCGGGGTTAACTTATATTTACAGTACAAAAACGGAATATACTATGATAACCGCGATTCCGAGAATGAAATTGATGCCGTGTTTTTCAAGGAAAGCACCTGCTCTTGTGATAAGAGCCATGGGGAAGGTAAGGATTATGATGAGTGCCTTCAGCACCTTTCCCCCTGCGGATGCTTCCCTGAAGCTTTCACCGTCATAGACAAGCTCAAAGAAGGTGATGATATCCTCCGAAAGAGGGAACAGAGCGCAGAGCAGAGACATTCCGACGTAAAGGCATAAGAGGTAGAATATGAACAGTACGGCATTGTCATAAATCGTAGTGCCCATATAGAATATGCCCATTATTCCCGCAAGCCACAGAGGCATTCCCATATTGAAATTCATGAATCCGGGGAAAAATATGAGGAAAAACGAGCTGAACGGAGTCTTTGCAAGAGAGTGCTCCGCGTGACCGCACGCTTCGTCTATTCTCATATATCCTACGGGTTCAACGGGTATACGGAGAATCTTGCAGGCAATGTGCTCCCACAGACCCCGAATATATGAGCCGGGGAAGAGTATGTATTTTGTTATGATGTAAAACAGTTTCATATAAAGTCACACATTCCTTCCGAAAGCACTTTCTTCAAGTCAAATTTACCTTCCGTAAGCTGTTTTGCGTAGTCGGGGACGTATTCTTCCGTATTGAACGTGGTAATCGTATACTGAAGATCTTCGTAATTCTCGTTATCCTCGTCGATTACGTCCTGAGCATAGTGAGTGGCAATGTAAAGAGTGGTGTCAATGAGAGTACCGTCAAAGTCGGTAATCGCATAATAGCTTGACAGATAGCTTGCATCGTTGCTGGCGCTGAATGCGGTGGCAAATGCCTCCTCATAGTAGCCCTGATAGAGATATACGAGGGCGAGCTGACGCCTTACCTCGGGATAATTCGTGAAGTAGTTGCCCGCATCCGTTGCGAGGTGGATGGCGTTTTCGTAATTGCCCTTAACTCTTTCAAGATATATCTGGAGGGCGTAGCCGTCTTCCGTGAAGTGGTCGTCTTCAAAGTTGTTGTTTAAGAATTCGTCAACGATTGCCTGCGCTTCATCTATCTTACCGCGGGAAACAAGGATACGGCAAAGCTGCATACGGGAATAATCCTCTGACCTGTCCTTATTCATCATTTCCATGATGTATTTTGTTGCTTCGTCATATTCTTTCTGACTCATAAGCATGGAAATGATGTTCTTGTAGTAAAGCCAGGAGTAATCCTCATCGCTTCTCTTTGCGGCCTCGTCAACAAGCTGCATATATTTGTAAAGCTGGTCGTTATCGGCGGCACACCATTCCTCCGCAAGCACGCAGATTGTATAGTAAAGGTAAACCTCGTTTATGTTTTCCTTACCGATATAGGTTTCAAATTCGGGAATCGCTGCGTCAAGGTCGTCAAGGGAGAGCAAACCTTCCCCCGCCTTTTCGTTCAGCTTTGCAAGAACGGGGTCAAGGCCTTTGACGGTTGATTCAAAATCATCGGTATAGCTCTTGAATTTTTTGTATCTGCGGCTGTGCTCCTTGAATTCAATGGCTCCCGCAGAATTGAATATATTGGCGTCAAAGCTTTCACCGGCATCAAGGGGACCGTAAATCTTCGCGGCGCAGTTCATTGCCTTCATGCCGAAGTTTGAGCCGGTCTTAAGCAGAACGTTGAATACGGAATTTTCGGAAAATCCGCTGTTTACGTCCGCAAGCACGGAGGAAACCTCGTCATAGGCGTTGAATGCCATATTGAAGTTATCCTTTGACATAAAGTAATCCGCTTTGAAGGTCTGAAGGGAAGCGGCACTGAGAAGTCCCATGGTAACAAGACCGCAGAAGGAAAAGATTATCATAACAAGTGCGGCAATCCAACCGGAAACGGGGATTTTTGTACGGAGCAGGGCTTTGCCGCAGTCCTTACAGTAATCCCTGCCGGGCTCTGCTTCATTTTCAAAACAGTAGCAGCAGATTACGGATTCTTCCGATGCCTTTTCGATTTCGATTTCAACGTCCGTGTAATCGGCGGTCGCGGTTTCTTCGCAGGAAACGGCTTCGGCTTCGGCAACGGCTTTCTTTTCTTCCACAAGCTTAAGCTGTGTAAGGTCGTCTTCCTTTGCCTTTGCCTTTTGCTCACGCAGAGCCAGCTTCTTTTCTTTGAGCTGGGCTTTGTGCTTCTTTTCTCTCTCTTTGACCTTTGCCTTTGCTTCCTTCTGAGCGGCTTTGATTTTTGCCTTTTCCTCTTTTCCGGAAGCGTTTTTTCTGGCTTTTCTCAGCTTTTCAACATCCAGATTTTCGCGGTTTTGCGCAAGCTTGGTCTTATTCTTTTTATTTCTGTTATTGCTCAAGGCAATCATCCTTTCGGCTTGATTCCCGTAGATATTACCATCATAAAATAATAATTTCAACGGAAACGAAATAAATTTACAGTAAGTTTATAATCTCCAGAGCTTTCGGTCAAGGGACCTGAACTGCACCGCCCGCGCAATGTGCGAGGCGTCTATCAGCTCACTGCCCTCAAGGTCTGCAATGGTCCTTGCCACTCTGAGTATTTTATCGTATGCTCTTGCGGAAAAATCAAGACGGTTGAAAATCTGCTCAAGCGTGGACATCGCTTTATCCGTGGTGACACAGAATTTCTTTGTCATGGCGGGGTCCATCTTTGCGTTGCAACTGATTCCCGTACCCGCAAGACGTTCCTGCTGGATTTTCCTTGCCGCATTCACTCTCTTTTTAATATCTGCGGAGCATTCACCGGGGACTTTTGAGGAAAGCTTTTCAAAGTCCACGGGAGGAACCTCTATATGAATGTCTATTCTGTCAAGCATAGGCCCGGAAACCTTTGCAAGGTAACGCTTTGCCGCGCCCTCGGGGCAGGTGCATTTTCTCTTGGGATGCCCGTAATATCCGCAGGGGCAGGGATTCATCGCCGCCACCACCATGGCGGAGCAGGGATAGGTGACGGATGCATTTGCTCTTGAAATGGTGACTTTATTATCCTCTATGGGCTGACGGAGAACTTCCATTGACTGTCTTGAAAATTCGGGCAGCTCGTCAAGGAAAAGTACTCCGTTGTGAGCAAGGGATACTTCGCCCGGTCTTGGTATTGCACCGCCACCGGAAAGTCCCGCAGGGGAAACGGTGTGGTGGGGAGAGCGGAAGGGTCTTTCTCTTATGAGGGATATGCCCTGAGGCAGATTTCCCGATATTGAGTAAAGCTCCGTCGTCCTCAGACTTTCCTCAAAGGTCATATCCGGCAGGATTGAGGGAAGCCGCTTTGCAAGCATACTTTTACCCGAGCCGGGAGGGCCCACCATAAGTATGTTGTGACCGCCTGCCGCGGCGATTTCAAGGGCGTATCTTGCCTCCTGCTGACCCATAACGTCCCTGAAATCGGGAAGGGGAGGTCTGTTGAGAATTTCCTCCTGCTCATTGTATGTAACGGGTTCAAGGGGGCTTTCGCCCGTAAGATGATTTATTACTTCTTTTACGGTGCTTACCGCGTAAACGTTGATGCCCGTAACCACGGAGCTCTCAAGGGCGTTTGCACGGGGAACAAAGACGTTCTTTATTCCGTCCTTCCTTGCTCTTATCACCATCGGCAGAGCGCCGTTTACGTGGCGGATTGCACCGTCAAGTGAAAGCTCGCCTATGAATGCGCAGTCATCCACGCTGCAGTTGAGCTGATGACCTGCTTTAAGTACCGCAATGAGGATGGGCAGGTCGTAGATGGGGCCTTCCTTTCTCGTATCCGCGGGAGTGAGATTTATCGTGATTCTGCTCTGGGGGAATTCGTAGCCGCTGTTTTTTACTGCGGAACGGACGCGGTTTTTTGATTCGTTTACCGCAGTGTCGGGGAGGCCTACCAGGTCTATACGGGGCAGTCCCTGACCGTAGTCGACCTCAACGCCCACCATATAGCTGTCTATGCCGAAAAGCCCCATACTGTTTATTCGGGCAAACATCAGATCACTTCCATTACTTTAAGTAAAAGCTCATAAATCCTTTTAACCGAGGGGATGCTGAGCTTTTCACGGGGAGTGTGAATATCATACATATCGGGACCGATTGAAATCGAGTCGAGCCCCTTGATTTTGTCGCTGAAAAGTCCGCATTCAAGCCCTGCGTGTATTGCGGTGATTTCGGGCTTTCTGCCTGTAAGCAGGGTATAGCATTCCGCCACCGTATCTCTCAGAGGCGAATCCGCTCTGTATTCCCAGGCGGGATATCCGCCGTAGGTGTCAAAGGAAGCACCGTGTTCATCAGCAATGGCGTGAAGACGGTTTATAAGCTCTTCCTTTTCGCTGTTTACACTGCTTCTTACGGACCAGCCGATACTGACGGCGTTTTCCGACGAAGAAAGAATACCGGGATTGAGGGAGGTCTGTACAAGCCCTTCAATGTCGGAGCTCATCTTTATTACTCCGTACGGCAGAAGCGAAAGCAGGGAAATTACCCTGTCACCGCTTTCTTTGTCAAAATGTGAGTCCGCGGTGCATTCCGTAAGTGTAAATTCAATGTCCGGGTCAGAGGCGGCAAATTCTTCTCTGACCTTCTTTTCACAGTCCGAAACTGCGCAGGAAATATCGTCATCGGTACAGATTACACATTCCGCAAGGGGTGTGATGGCGTTTCCTGCCTTTCCTCCCGACAGAGAGGAAATATATATATCGGCCTTTTCCGAAATTTCCTTAAGAGCTCTGCCGAGCAGTACGTTTGCATTTGCGTAGTTTTTATGTATTTCCGCTCCCGAATGGCCTCCGTGAAGACCCGTAATCAGAAGGCGGTACGCTTTGAGCGTATTTGCTTCATTTTTAATTTCAACAGAAATATCAACCCTTGCTCCGCCCGCGCAGCTTACCCAGAGTACGTCCTCCGCTTCGGAATCAAGATTTATCATCCTTTTGCCTTTGAGGGAAGAAACGTCGATGCCTTTTGCACCCTCCATTCCCGTTTCCTCGTCAACGGTAAAGACCACTTCAAGAGGGGGATGTGAAAGGGAATCGTCATCAAGCACCGCAAGGCAGATTGCCACGGCGATACCGTCGTCACCGCCTAAGGTCGTGCCTTTTGCAAAGACGTATTCGCCGTCCGTGCACAGGTCAAGACCGCTGTTCATAAAATCAAATTCAATATCCGGGTCCTTTTCCCATACCATGTCAAGGTGTCCCTGAAGTATGAGCGGCTCTTCGTTTTCGCGTCCCGACGAGCCCTTTTTAAAAATGACCACATTGCCGATTTCGTCACAAAAATGCTCA
>JAZLLW010000039.1:0-41548 GCA_045598305.1 Acutalibacteraceae bacterium | reverse complement strand
GAAGCTATCCGCAATCTCATTCATTTTATCCGCTTCTGTGTTGAGCTTGTCAAATTCAGCGTAATTTTTATCATTGAGAGTCTTGATGAATCTCTCAATTGTATTCGCTATCTTACGGATATGCTCGGCGAGTTTTCTTGCAGATGCCTCGTCCTCGTTGCAGAGTTCTTTGATGGCTCTCTTTGATGACAGCACATCAAACATATGGTCGGCAATAAATTCTTCGTTACGCTTTTCTTCTGTATCATATACCGCCGAATTACCGTAGTATTTTTCAATATACGCCTTTTTCTCGTCTTCGGAGTATAAACATTCGTTACGACGGCTTGCCATTTTCGCTACGGTATGGTATCGTATATGCATAAAAGGGTAAGGAGAAGCAAGATGAAAAAGAAAGTGCTGCCGTTGATTTCGGCCGTTTTGTCCGTTCTTTTGATATTCGCATCCTGCAGTAAAAAGTCGGAGCGTGTCGTCAGGGTTTACGGTTATGTAAACGGAGAAGCAGTCCTTCAGGACGAGGTCGAATATTTTATGAAAAGGAACAAAGCGGAAATAATCAAATATTATTCCGAAAAATACGGTGTTACCGATTATTCAGATTTCTGGGATAAAGAATTTGACGGTAAAACTCCGCATGATATGCTGACGGAAATATCTTTTCGTGATGCATGTGAATATAAAACCGTGTTTATGCTCATGAAAGAAAAGCACATATATAAGGATATTTCATTCCTCGGGCTGAAAGAAGAAGCATTGAAATATAACCAAAAGCATATATCGGAAAAAGCGGTGGGTGCAAACACGATTGATACGGAGTCGTTCTATACCTACTATTTTCAGACGGGCGAAATCGAGCTTAAAAACCAACTGACTGAGGACGGAGACATAGCCGCTCCGGATAAGGATGAAATCAGGGAATATATGACAAATCATCCCGGCACTTCGGTAAATTCAGCCGTCTCGGCTCTGACGGAAAAGGCATTTGCCGATTATATTTCGGAGCTGATTGAAAAAGCGGAAATCAAAACAGTATAAAATCAGCCGTTTGCTTCACTGCAAATGGCTGATTCTCATATTATTCAATTTCAAGCATATAGCACGAGGTAACCGGCATACCGTAAACGTCGCGTACGGTAAATTCGGAGCCCTGCTTTTCCCAATAGGCGTGAAAATATGCCTTACCGAGTATTTTCCGCCCGGCGGTAATTTCCAGCCCTCCGTCACGGGTAGATACACTCAGACATTCCATCATACCCTTTTCGTCCTCAATACTAAGACCGCAGGGATTATCATCCATGGTTTTAAGCACCTGACAGCCGCTGACTGAAACGAATATTTTATTACCGTCAATCTTTTTTGCACGGGTAATTACGGGAGCGGAATAACCAGGCAGTTTATAATACATTTTCTGCAGAGCACCTGCAATTCTTTCGCCGATAATAACCGAAGCACCGCTTGTATTGTGTATTCCGTCACAGACGGGAAGGTCGTTTGTTGTAACTATATAAACGTCCTTAAGCGTAAGCGCCGCTCTTCGCTGAGCGTCCCTTACGGCGCCCCAGCATCGGTTGTTGTCGTTTTCACGGCTTGCATGACGGTTAAGCTGACAGGTAACGATGGGAAAGTCACCGAATTTATTTCGCCAAAGGCGTACCGCTTCGCAGAATTTTTCGTAATAGGAAAAGCATTCCTCTTCATTCGTTTCATTACATCCCTGATACCAAATCATACCCGAAAAGTCACCGACTTCCCCGATTTTGTCAACCATGGAATTGTAGAGGAACGGCTCTTTTTCTGCGGGATTCCAGCTTTCAAGCGACGAGCCGCCGAGACATGCGGAAACAAGTCCGACGGGAACACCGAGCGCCTTTTTCATGGCTTTGGCAAAGGAAAGACCGGGTGAAGTACCCGCGGAGCCGTCATTATTGGGATAAACGGGATTTATTGAGGTGCAGAGAGGATGTGCCGCAATGCCCCATTTACCGCTGTTGTCAAAAAGATGAACGCCCATTTCTGGAGGGTCATAGGCGGGGTCCTTACCGTAACCGGACATATTGCTCTGACCTGCCATAACAAAAATCTCACCTACGCCCACGTGGTGAACGCATTCAACGTAAGGTGCCCAGTCATAATTATTATTGACGGGATTGAATTCACCGTTTGTCTGACGGGCTTCAATGCGGTAAAGTCCTCCTGCGGGAACGGTAAGTTCAACGGAAAAGGCAGCGTCCTCAACTTTACATTCCGTCCAGGGAATAATCATAACGTTATTGTCCTCACGCATTACTCTTGCTATAACAAGATTGCCGTTTGAGGGATTTATTTTACCTGTAAATACGCACTTACCGAAGCCGTCGGCATTACGCTGTATTATCATATAGTCGCAAACATCTCTCATAGCGCACCTCCGTATATTTTCCATGTCAATTATAACAATCCGCAAGTGGTAATTCAATCACTTTATTTTGATATAAAATATGATTTGTATGATTGAATTATCACCGGCAATATGATATATTATTTACATTAAGGAGTGATCAAATGGCTAAAGAATCCGTAAACAGAGAGCTCAACACAGAGCCCCATCCCAATAAAATAGGAATAAAGGAAGGCATGGGCTATATGCTCGGCGATGCAGGCAACCTTTTTGTGCTTACCTACGTGTCGTCCTTCTTGAAAATCTTTTACACGGACGTACTGAAAATAGCAACAGACAGAGTTGCCAACCTTTTTCTTTTCACAAGGTTATGGGATGCAATAAACGACCCAATGTGGGGTGCGATAGTTGCGAAGAAAAAGCCCTCAAAGGACGGCAAATTCAAGCCCTATCTCAAATGGGTATCAATTCCCCTCGCCGTATCGCAGCTTCTTTGCTTTGTTGACATCAGCAAAATCACACAAAACGACATCATCATCCTGATATTCGCATATGTAACGTATATCGCCTTCGGTATGCTTTACACGGGAATGAACGTTCCCTTCGGCTCACTCGCATCCGTCATTACCGATGACCCTGCGGGCAGAACTCTCCTCTCCACCTTCAGGACAATCGGCGGCGGTATCGGCGGTGCTGCTCCCCTGCTGATAGCTCCCATGCTCATCTACGTAAAAACGGGTCAGCTTGACGAGCTCGGCAAGGATATCAAAATCGCTTCCTCGGGTAAGATGTGTGCATTCGCGCTTGTAATGTCAGTACTCGCAATAGTATTCTACCTTGCCTGCTACAAGACGACCAAAGAACGCGTTGCATCCGATGAAGAGCCCAACGTTGATATGAAAAAGACCTATCTGGGAATGCTCAAGAGCAAGCCGTTCATAATTCTTGCTCTTACGGGTATCCTCATCAGCGGTCAGCTCCAGTTTGCATCACTTAATCAGTATCTCTATAAAAACTACTTCACAAACACAAGTCTTTCCATATTCGGTACAATAGCACAGTATCTGCCTATGGCAATTATGATTCCCTTTGTACCCAAGCTTTCCGCAAAATACGGCAAGAAGGAAATCAGTACGGTCGGTGCATTCGTTGCCGCAGTTGCCGCAGTTGCGACATTCATACTCAAACCCGGCCCCGACCAGCCCTGGCTTTTCATCGCACTGCTCTTCGGCATCGGCTTCGGATATTCAACCGTTTCAATCACAAACTGGGCTGTTGTTTCTGACGTAATCGACTTCCAGTTCTTCAAGACGGGAATCAGAAGTGAAAGCGCAATCTATGCGGTTTATACCTTCTCAAGAAAGCTCGGTCAGACTGCCGCAGATTACGGCGGACTGAAGCTTCTCGGAAACTATGCCGGCTATGACAAGTCAATGGCAAACCTCGGATTTGTAAAGGGTGTCAGCGAAAAGATTCTTACAATCTGCACTGTCATTCCGGCTATCACCTATTCACTGATATTCATTCTTTACCTTGTATTCCCCCTTACAAAGAAAAATCTTGAGCCCGTTTACGAATACACCCGCAAGGCAAATTCTCAGGCAATTGAACGTAAGGCAGAGGAGTTGAACAGTATCTGATGTCAACGGAAAACACCGCAGAGGTAAAAAACAGAGAAATTGACCGAGTATCAAACGGCAAGCTGCTGGCTTATTCAATAGGTCTTGCAGGTCAGAATATGACCTACAACTATATTTCAAACTGGCTGTTTTATTACCTTGAAAACATAAGGCACATTGACGCCAGAGTATCGGGACTTATTACCGGTATTTCAAGAGTATGGGATTCAATAAACGACCCCATAGTCGGTGCAATGGTAGACAAACACAAATTCAAAAACGGTGAAAAACTCAGACCCATCCTGCTGTATACTCCCCCGATTATCGGTATACTGTCTGCTCTGATGTTTATGCCGTACAAAGTCGGCAAGCTGCCTCTTGTGGGAATAATATGCGTTTGCTACCTACTGTGGGATTTCTTCTATTCATTTCAGGACGTAGGTCTGTGGGGAATGATAGCGGTTTCTTCACCTAATTCGCAGGAGAGAAGCCGTGTGGCACAGTGGGTATCAATCGGCGCAGGTGCCGGCAGTACCATAGGCGGATTTTTCCAGACATTCAGAGGTATGGTCAACGGAATGGGTGTAAGTGACCCGATGACCTTTGCTCTTTTCGGAATAATTCTCGGCCTCGGCGGCGAACTGATTTCTCTTTCCGCACACAAGATGGAGGAAAAAATAGAAACTCCGAAAAGCGAAGAAAGTCTGATAGAGGCAATTCTTATCCTGAAGGAAAACAAAAAGCTTTTCCTTATATCCGCCGCAAGATATTTCAAGGATATAGCAAACACAATTCTTCCCTGGGTTTATTTCTTTGAAAGCAGAGAATTCTTTGATTTCGGCTTCGCAAAATTCAGCGGAGGCAATATGCAAGTAATCTATTCCATGCTTACCGGCGTAATAGGTGCCGTTGCAATGCTTTTTGCCACTAAGATAGCCGGTAAGCTGGGCGGAATGAAAAAGCTTCTTATACTGGCTCAGATAAGCAATATTATTTGCAGAGTCATCTCCTACTTTATCGGATTCACCTCACCTGCAAAAATTATTTCGGTTATGGTGCTTATTTCCGTCGCGCAGGTACCCATCAATTCAATGGATATTGCACACCGTTCACTTACCGCCGATTCAATTGACTACGTTGAATACAAGACCGGCAGACGTACCGAAGGAATTTCCTTCTCAATACAGAATTTTATTTCCAAGCTTTCCTCCGCAACGGTACAAATAATTAACGGCTTCGTGCTTTCCGCTTTGGGACACGACAGCAAGATTCCCAATCACAAGCAGAACGCTACATATATGAAATGGCAGTGGCCCATATTTATGCTGGGGCCCGTAATCGGCGCCGTGTTATACACAATCATTATTTCCTTCGTTGACGACGATAAGGATGAAAATGCAAGGATTGAAGCGGAGCTTCTCGAAAGACACCGTCTGCAGGAAGAAAAAGCCGCAGAAATGTAAATAAACAAAACAAAAGGGACTGTCACTGATGTGACAGTCCCTGAATTTGTTTAATTATCACCAGTAGATAGGATTTAGGACATCTCTGAAGCCCTTTGCACCGAATACTTTATAAACGGCATCGTCCGCTTTCTTAAGGAAGCCGTCGTCACTTTCCCCGGAAGGAGCTTTTGCTTCTCTCTTACCGAGTTCAACAAGTACGTTATAAAGAGCGTCAAAGACCTTATTGTCCTCTTCCCAGTTTGCGGTACCGCTGTCTCTTACGGCAATTGCGTCATCGTATGCCTTCTGCTGATCTGCGGTAAGAGTGCCGCCGTTGGTAATATAATCATCAATTTCCTTCAAATCGCTCTTTGCACTTCTGAAATATCTCTGGTCGTTGAACTTGGCATAAGCGGTATCTGTGTTATCCGAAACAACACCGCAGGCAAGGTCAAGAGCAAGACGAAGGGCGATATTATTATGCTGAAGCTCATGTCTCTGGTTCTTGAAGAGCCAAACATGTGTGGGGAAGTAGCAGGTTGAAATATCTACGCTTCCGTCGGGAGTAAGAACGGCATTTGCACCGGGCTCGCTTACCTGAGTACCGAGAGCACTTTTGACAATCGTTGCACCCGTTGCGGTTGAAGAAATCTGAATAATTTCATCGGAGTTCGTGGTTGTCGTAGTACCCATGAATTTGAAGAACTCATAGTCGCTGCCCTCGGAACCGCCGAATTCAAGACCGTAGCCTGCAATATAGTAGAATTCAACACCGTTTTCTCTGTTGAGCTTCTCAAGTCTGTCCTTAAGACCGAGCTGACATTCATAGTATTTGTCGGTCATATCCATAATGTATTTAAGGTCTTCTCTGGGAGCGAGATACTTTTCTCTGATTGCCATATATCTCTCTGCGGGGATAAGAGCAAGGAGAGAGGGAGTCTTGAGAACAAGCTCGTCAACAAGTCCGTCAACGATTTCGTCAATAATGCTTCTGAGAGTCTTCTTGGGGAAGAGTCTCAGAACAAAGTTTACGATATAACCCCAGGGCTCACCGATAAGGCCGGCAACAAGGCCGTGATAAAGCTTATCCGGAGCATCAGCAGCAAAGTTATGCTCAATAAGGTCGGCAAATACGTCACTGCCGTTCCATGCACCTACAATGCTGACAACCTTAGCTACCTGTTCCTTTGTGCCGAAATCCTGAAGATACGCGGAAACAACGGAAGCACCCATGCTCATGGGAACAAGAACAACCTTATCCTTGCCGGTCTGCTCGAGAACGACATCGTTGATAAAGGTGTCAAGGTCCTTTGCGTTATTGTAAGTGAATGAGAATGCGGAATAGTTGAAGCAGAAAATCATATCTTCACCTACGCCGGAAATAACATCCTCGCAGGGAATTGAACGGTAGAAATTCTCTTTCTGTTCCTCGGTCATACCCGCAACGGAGCAATCTGCTCTGGGAGTAATGACGTTTTCGGGAAGATTGCCCTCTTTATCTATAATATTGTATCTGAAAAGAGTTTTTACAACGTAATTTACCGCACTTTTCGGAATAAGATTTATTCCTATCAGGGAAGCAAGAAGGCCTACTGCGACGCGAATTACGGCAAAAATAGTAGCGGGTTCTTTGAATGCGAAGCTGAAATCATTACAGAAAAGATTCCATCTTGCGGTAGAATTGTCGGTCTCTCTGACGTTGCTGCCGTCGGCATTTTTGCCTGCGGTGCCGTTCTTTACCTTTTCAAGGGTTTCATAGTATTCGGCAACATCGTCTTTATTCTCATAGTAATAACTGTAAGACTGACCGATGCCCGTTACGAAAACTATGGGGTACTCTGCATCGCTTTTGCTTGAGGCGGGATTCTCTTCCTCTGCAAATGCCGCAATTGCGAACACTGAAAGCAGCATGGAAAGAACAAGGATAACGGAAATTACTCTCTTGAAATTTTTCATATTTGATCTCCTTCCGAAAATTATATGATTATTATAAAACAAAAATATACAATTATCAACATAATATTTAACATAAAAAATACGGCGTTGGATAACCAACGCCGAAATTTTTATGAATTTGCTGATTTAAGCTCTCTTTCAAGCCATATACTGCCGATATCAAGGGCACTGTAAAGTCCCTTGCGTTCGGCACTCTTTACAATCTTATCCTTTAATCTTGTGACCGCGGGATCGGTCCTGTAAAGCTGAACTATCACTTTATCTGCGACCTGCTCGCCCTGAAGCTCGCGGAAGCTTTTAATCTGCATGATAGCAACAAAGGGCTGGTCCATATAACCGTAATAAATGGTGTTGCCGTTTCTTACAAGCGGCTTACCTTTATACATTAAAATATTATCTGCCATTTTTTACTCCTCCGGCAATTATTTAATGCCCAGATAGGTCTTTACCATCGCCTGAAGCAGTTCATCTCTGTCAAGCTTCCTGACAAGACTGCGTGCATTATTATGGGTAGTAATATAAGTGGGATCCTCTGAAAGAATGTAGCCGACTATCTGACTGATTGAATTATAGCCCTTCTCGTTAAGCGCCTCATACACTGTCTGAAGAGTTCTTTTCATTTCATTTTCATTTTCATCTTTGATTGAAAATTTAATTGTCTTATCTGTCAATTCAGTCGCCTCCGTTATCAATCATTACCATGTAATTATAACCCAGATTGCCGAATAATACAATACTTTTTTGGAAATTTATGCTCTGAGAGCCACACCGATTGCGGAAAGATTTGCAAGGATAGCATCAATATTCTTCTGAACTTCTTCCATTTCAAGGGTTCTGTCCATAGCAACGAAATTGAAACGGATAGTGATGCTTCTGATGCCGAGACGTTCAAAGGTATCAATTACCTTTACGCTTTCAAGCTCGGCAATATTTTCCTTTTTCCAGCAATTTTCAAGCTCTTCAAATCTGACATCGTTACCGAGAACGAGGGAAAGGTCATAGTAGATTGACTGCATTTCGCTGGCTTCTTTGAATGCGATGGGTCTCGCGGCTACGGTATTGAAACAGTCCATATCAAATTCAACCGCAACAACCGCACCGGTCTTATCAAACTTCGTCCTGTTGGAAGGATGAAGAGTGCAGATTTTACCGAATTCAACACCGTCAACGGAAATGATTGAGGTATTCTTGGGATGCTGCCACGCCTTTACCTCTGTCGCCTTCTTATAGGAGGGATTAACCTGCTTGATTTCATTTACTATACAGTTGATGATTTCAAGTGCCTTGAAATAAAGCTTCTTTTCCTCGCCGTTCTTGTTGAAAAGGACAAAGCCGAGGTGCTTTCTTTCGTTTGCGTATCCGTTTTCCTTTGTGCCTTCAACTACCCTGCCGATTTCAAACAGACCGTAGCTGTCGCTGAAATCCTTATTTTCACTTGCCATTACAAGGAGAGCGGGAAGCATGGAATTACGAAGAACACCATTTTCGGAATTTTCAATATTAAGTACCTTGACGTTATCCTCAACGTCAATGCCGAGCTTCTTATACTTTCTGCCGTCACACCAGATATAGGAGTTGACCTCGTGAAGGGCATACTTCTTGACAAGGATATCCTTGACCTCCTCGTCCTCAAGACGGCTGTAATCATTGGGAACGGGTTTAAGAGGCATCTTGGTCGTGGTAATCAAAAAGTTGTCGTAACCGTAAATCCTTGTAATTTCCTCAATGATGTCTGCCTTGATGGTAACGTCCTTTGTTGCTCTCCATGAGGGAACGTCAACGACAAATTCACCATTATTGGAATTCACGCCGAAGCCGAGTGATGAAAGAGTCTTGATTATTCTCTCATCGCTGATATCTATACCCGTGTATCTATCAACATACTGCTTATTGAATGAAAGCTGAATATGAGGATATTTCTTTGTGTACTGATCATTGAGCTTTGAAGCTACCTTCGCACCGGGATCAACAGACTTTACGATTTCAACAAATCTGCCGACTGCATCCATGGTAAGCTCGGGGTCAAGCATCTTTTCGTATCTTGCGGATGCATCGGTTCTGTGACCGAGTCTTGATGAGGATTTACGAACGCTTACGCCGTCAAAGCAGGCGCTTTCAAGAACAACAGAGCCGGTATCCTCAACGATTTCACTGTCAAGACCGCCCATGATACCCGCAATGGCAACGGGAGTTTCGCCGTTGCAAATCATAAGAGTATCTTCATCTATATCTCTCTCAACACCGTCAAGAGTAGTGAATTTCATTTTTTCCTTCGGAGTGGTGATAACGATATTATCAATGGAATTTGCATTGAATGCGTGAGTGGGCTGACCGATTTCAAGCATAATGTAATTTGTTACGTCTGCAAGAAGGTTGATGCCTCTCATACCGCAGTAGAAAAGTCTTATCTGCATTTCAAGAGGACTTTCATTCACGGTGATATTATCCATCTTAAGAGCAGAATATCTGTAAACAAGGTCCTCTCTGCCTACCGTTACGGGAACCTGATAGTCACCGTCATAGGAAATATCACCGAGCATAAGGGGCTTGAGCTCCCTTCCGGTAAGTGCGGCAAATTCTCTCGCAATACCGTAGTGACCCCAGAGGTCGGGACGGTTTGTAAGGGATTTATTATCAACCTCAAAGATTATATCGTCAATGGGATATACATCCTTGATATCGGTGCCGTTGACGGCGTCTGTCTTAAGGTCAATGATACCGCTGTGGTCATCACTGATGCCGAGTTCCTTTGCGGAGCAGCACATACCCTCTGAATCATAGCCGGCAATTTTAGTAATACCGATTTCACCTGCAGGTACTTTTGCGGGAGCTACCGCAACAGCAGTCTTCATACCGAGTCTTACATTGGGTGCGCCGCAGACGATATTGACCTGCTTTGAGCCGATATCAACCTTAAGCAGATGAAGCTTCTTTGAATCGGGATGATTTTCAACCGAAACGATTTCGCCTATAAATACGTTTTGAACGTCCTCGCCCTTTACGTAGATATCCTCAACCTCAGCGGTTGCAAGAGTGAACTGATTGATGAGTTTCTTGACGTCAAGGCCCTCAAGGTCAACATAATCTTTTATCCAGTTAATTGATACAAACATTCTGATTACGCCTCCTTGCTCTCATTTGCGGGGTTTGTAAACGACTTCTCTGTAAACTGAGAAAGTGATTTAAGGTTACCGCTGTTGAATACACGGATATCCTTCACTCCGTATCTCATCATTGCGAGTCTTGTCATACCGAGGCCGAACGCGAAGCCGGTATATTTTTCGGGGTCAATTCCGGCAGCTGTAAGCACGTTGGGATGAATCATACCGCAGGGACAAAGCTCAAGCCAACCGCTGTCCTTACAAGAGGGACAGCCGTCACCGCCGCAGATAAGACACTGAATATCAAGCTCAAAACCGGGTTCAACGAAGGGGAAGAAACCGGGACGGAGTCTGACGGTAATATCCTTCTGAAAAACCTCGGAAAGCATAGTCTTCATAAAGTAAATAAGGTTTGAAATCGAGATATTTTCGTCAACCATAATTCCTTCCATCTGGAAGAAAGTATTCTCGTGGCACGCGTCGATTTTTTCATTTCTGAAACATCTGCCGGGGAATATGGCACGGATGGGATTACCGTTTTCAAGATTGGATTTATACTTTCTGAGAATGGTGTTCTGTGCGGCTGAGGTATGTGTTTTGAGAAGCTGATTTGATGAAAGATAATAGGTATCCTGCATATCTCTTGCGGGATGATGCTTGGGAATATTCAGCGCCTCAAAGCAGTTGTAATCATCGGTGATTTCGGAATAATCCTCAACGGAAAAGCCCATTGAAAGGAAAATCTGCTCAACCTCACGGCGTACAAGCGTAATGGGATGATATGAGCCGTAGTCAACGGAAACGGGCATGGATTCATCGTAGCTTTCAGTAGCTTCGATAAGCTTCTGCTCCTCAAATTTTTTCAGCTCGGCAATCTTTTCGGTGATTGCGTTTTCAATATACTGTTTTGCTTCGTTGATTTTCTGCCCTGCTTCTTTTTTGCTCTCGTTGGGTACGTTTCTCAGCTCCTGCATAAGTGCCTGGACAGAACCCTTTTTGCCGAGGAATTCAATTCTGAGCTGTTCAATATCGGAAGTTGCGGTTGCCTTGGCAACTTTTTCCGCAAACAACTTTTTCAGTTCATCGGGTTTTTCGAACATAGTTATCAATCCTTTCAAAAAAATAGCCCTCACTGTCAAAGACAATGAGGGACGAATAATATCCGCGGTACCACCCTGCGTTCCCGTAAACGGGCTCTCTCGGTTATAACGTGACCAACGTCAGCGACTAAACTATTCACCGCTGCTGCTCACGGGCGAACATTCAATTAAACGCATACAGTCCCTTCTCAGCATCGGGACCTCTCTGGAGTATGCCGGATAATCTACTTTCCCGGTCATGGCATTGTAAAGATAAAAAGGCAGGGTATGCCCTGCCTGTTTTATTCTGCTTCCTTAACTACTACCTGTTTGCCGTTATAATAACCACATTCAGGGCAGAGTCTGTGAGCTCTCTTGTACTCACCGCAGTTTGCGCACTTCTCAAGCTGGGGAGCTGTCATCTTCCATACATTTGAGCGTCTCTTATCTCTTCTTGCCTTGGAAACTCTTCTTGCAGGTACTGCCATACTAAAAAGCACCTCCTTATACGGGCTTAAAAATACTAATCAATCCTCAAGCAACTGTGCAAGGGCCGCCAGACGGGGGTCAATATCCTTTTTACAGTCACAAGGGCCTTCGTTAAGATTCTTGCCGCACTTCTGACAAAGCCCCTTACAATCTTCATCACAGAGAAAGCGTGAAGGAAAATCAAGGAAAATGTCATCCGTAACAAGCTCATCAAGATTGAAGCGAAGCTCGTTGACAAGCAGAAGCTCGTCGTTATCTTCGTCATTCAAGTTTGTGACCAGAGTATGATTTATACCGATTTCAACGGGATAATCAAGGGGCTCGGCACATCTGTCACAGCAAACATCAAGCATAAAAGATGCAACTGCATCAAGCTCAACAATACCGGCTTTGTTACCTACTTTTCCCTTTACCCTTACGGGTGTCGTGAACGGCTTAGTACCGCTTACTTCCTCTGAGGATAAATCAATCTCATAGTCAAATTCACTTGTCAGACCTTCAATATTAAAAATCGGCTCTAACTCAAGAATCATAACAATTACCTAAAATCATGCAGAGAGTATTATATATTCTGATGATTATTTTGTCAATAATTATTTACAAATATTTCAGATTTTTTCGCAATAATTGAAGATTTCGGCAGGCAATTCTGCTTCGTCAGCGGAAATCGTAAACACAAAATCCTTTTCAATAAGTCTGCTGAGTGCTGCCACTCTCTTGATGAATGCGGTAAGCTCATCAAAATTCTTGCCGCCGATTTTAAGAGTTGCATCAACAAGAACATCCGTAATATCGTGGTCACCTGCTACGATACCGCTGAGGAAACCGTAGAATGAGTCATAGCCGGCAACACCGTAATGATCGGTCTCAACAAGTCTTGCATGATAATCAATATCATAAGTAAGAAGGCGTTCTTTCTCAACGCAGACAACATTGCCCTTTGAATTAGCAACAGCTTCGTTTACAAGAGTAATGAGTCTCTTGGTCTTGCCTGAACCTTTGTTACCGATAATAATTTTAACCATAGATAATTCCTCCAACTGTATTTACAGGTTATTTAAGTCTTGCTTCAAGCTCATCCTTGGCATCCTCGTAACCGGGCTTACCGAGAAGAGCAAACATATTCTTCTTATAGCTTTCAACACCGGGCTGATCAAAGGGATTGATGCCGAGAGTGTAGCCGCTGATACCGCAGGCAAGCTCAAAGAAGTAAATCATTTCACCGAGGTTGTACTCGTCCATTTTGTCAATTTCAACGAGAATGTTGGGAACGTTTCCGTCTGTATGAGCGAGAACCGTACCCTGGAGTGCTCTGTTATTGACGTAGTGCATAGTCTTTCCGGCGAGGAAATTAAGGCCGTCGCCGTTTACGTCATCATAACCGACAGTAACGTCTTCTGTGGGATTCTTAACCCAGAGAACGGTCTCAAACATACATCTGACACCCTGCTGGATATACTGACCCATAGAGTGAAGGTCTGTTGAGAAAACAACGGATGAAGGATAAAGACCCTTTCCGTCCTTGCCCTCACTTTCGCCGAAGAGCTGCTTGAACCACTCGTTCCACATAGTCATTGAGGGCTCATACGAAACCATAAGTTCAATTTGCTTTCCGCCTCTGTAAAGAAGGTTGCGAAGAGCGGCATACTTACAGCAATCATTAGTAAGAACGTCATCGGACGCATATTTGATTCTTGCATCTGCCGCGCCCTTCATGAGAGCGTCAATATCAATACCCGCAACCGCAATGGGAAGAAGACCTACTGCGGTAAGAACGGAATATCTGCCGCCTACGTCATCGGGGACGACAAACGTCTCGTATCCCTCTGCATCTGCAAGAGCTTTGAGAGCGCCTCTCTTTTTATCGGTGGTAACGTAAATCCTCTTTGCGGCTTCTTCCTTGCCGTATTTCTTTTCAATGATTTCCTTGAAAATACGGAAAGCAACAGCGGTCTCGGTAGTAGTGCCGGACTTGGAAATTACGTTGATTGAGAAATCCTTGCCTTCAACAAGCTTTATCAGCTCGGAAAGAGCAGATGAGCTGAGGGTATTGCCGCCGAAATAGATATCGGGGGTATCCTTGCCGACAAGATTGTAGTTATTTGATTTACAGAATTCAATGGCAGCTCTGGCACCGAGATATGATCCGCCGATACCCAACACCACAAGGACTTCGGAATCCTTCTTAATCTTTTCGGCGCTGAGTTTGATTCTTGCGAATTCTTCTTTGTCATAGTTTACGGGCAAATCAAGCCAGCCGAGATAATCGCTGCCGGCACCCGTACCCTCTCTGAGTTTTTTGCACGCCTCTGTAATTTCGGGCTGCATTGCGGCAAGTTTACTCTCCTGAGCAAATTCGCCCGCGTAATTGAAATTAACACTAATGGGCATAATATACCATCTCCGGGAAATATAATCTAATTCATTTTACATTATAATAGCGATTTATGCAAGGAAAAAAAGGGAAATTTTCAGATAATCACGGGATTACTTTTCAGAGGAGCCGCACTGCGTGTATCCCAGAAGGAATCCGCATAAATTTCCGCAACGTATTCCCCTGCTTCAAGTCCGTCAAAATCAACGGTAAGGTATTCAGGCATATCGTAAAAATAGTAGTCGCTCCACATATTCTTATTTCTGACAACGTGGCCCTTCATATCTTTTACATACACGTTATATCCGCAGACGTATTCATCTCCGACGGGAATTGCCTGCGGGAATTTGACCGTAAAGCCGTCCGGATTCTTGTCAATGATTTCAACAGCAGAGCTTTCGGCAAAATAAGGCGCATCGGCGGTTTTGAATCTTGCATCGGTATAGATGAAAGAATCAACGTCCCAGGGTCTGTCAATCTTCCAGGTATATGGGAAGAAATTATCCGTAATCAGGTCATAAGGATATACACGAACTCTGTTATCCTTATCCGCTTCAACGATAAGCATCTGTGAAGCGATTTCTTTATGAGGAGGAAAAGTGCTGTAATACTTATCAAAATCATCAAGTTCAAAGTAGCTGAGTGTTCCGGTACCGAGGCAGGTGAAGTGACGCTGATGAATTGATCTTGGGTCATTTACGGGAGCATGGGAATGACCGGAAAAATCTATTACCTGAGGGAAATTGCAGAGAATCGGAGTAAGTTCATCCTCTCCCCAGGCAATACTGCCGTAAACAGTATCCTGAATATGCGGATGCTGGAAGAAGAATACGGGTTTCTCGCGGGAATCTGCCGCCGCTTCTTTAAGAGCGTTCCATGCATAAGCTTTTTCGTCGTCACCGAAACGGCATCTTTCGGTACATCCGACGGAAATAAAATGAAAGCCGTTGATTACTCTGTGGGTATTACAGTCCTGACCGAAGATTTCGGAAAGGCGCTGCTTTGCACCCTCGGGGCCGTCATTCATAAACTCATGGGAAGCAAGCGAAACGTTCCATACTGTTTCATCCCTGAGATTTGCATCAAGAATATCCCTGACCGCTTTCATCTGGGTATAAGTGCCTCTGTCCGCAAAATCGCCTACGATATAGCAGGCGTCAAGCTTCTTATAAGAACTTTCATCGGAAAGACGGTATGCGGTTTTGATTGCCTGAATCATACGGTCTCTCTCAACCGTATGCTCATCCTTTACGTGAACGTCACTGATGACCATAAAACGAAGTACGGGGCTGAATTCTTTGTCAAACATATCGTCACCTCATAAAGAAACCGTTTCACCAACGGTCTGTCGGCGAAACGGTCGGAAATTATTATTACTTAACCAAATGCCTTGATAATTGAACCGATTGAAAGCTTGATAAGACTTATGATGGTATTAAGGAAATCAACATTTGCCATAAGGGGCTTGAAATTGTCGTTCCAGAACGATTTCCAGTCAAGTGACTTAATCTTATCCCACCAGCTCATTTTGGGCTGGGGCTTTTCAACCTGCTGTGACTTAATGTTGTAAGCGCCTTCGGAATAGTTTGTACCTGCTTTAACAACGATGATATACGTACCTGCTTCTCTCTGGCTCAGATCAAACTCTGCGTTCTGTGCCTTTGAGCAGATAGTAGTCTGATAAGAAGCACTCATATCAGCATTGTAAAGTGTAACTTCCCACGTAACGCTGCTGTCGTTTCTTGAATCGTTAGCGCATGAAACGATAATCTTCTGATCCTGATCGGACGTTACCTTGAAAGTATCAACATCATCGGGTGAAGAAAGAGCTGCGTATTTTTCGGTACCGATGGTAATAACGTTTGCCTTTGCAAGAACATCGTTATATTCGGACTCTCTCTGAAGGTCAAGCTTTGAACGGAGCTTGAACAAATAAGCGCCTGCACCGCCGTTTACGCCTTCAACCTTGAGGTAGTAATCGCCTGAGGGGATACCCATATCCGCACTGGTCTTGTCAGCCGTGTCGGACGTGATTTTGAAAGAGCCGATAACCTTATCGGTGGCCTTCTGGATAACGGATACTTTGAAATCGGAAGCTGCGGTATTGTAGAACTTAACCTGAAGGTAACCTTCGGGAACAACCACGCTGAATGCGAAGAAGTCAACGTCGCCGGCAGCGATCGTACCGCCGATTTCAAGTGAATCCTTCATTGCATCCTTGATTGCTTCTGCCTTGACTTTGGTAGCGGTGGCAGCAGTATCATTGGGCTCTACTTCATAATTTTCCTTCGTAATTACGTCAAAGAA
Source organism: Acutalibacteraceae bacterium (assembly GCA_045598305.1). Classification (GTDB taxonomy): domain Bacteria; phylum Bacillota; class Clostridia; order Oscillospirales; family Acutalibacteraceae; genus CAG-177. The sequence continues at coordinate 24,801 of JAZLLW010000039.1, read as the reverse complement.
AACCATATAAGTCTCTGCAGCGTATTCCTGAGCGGCATTGACAGCCGAAACCTTGATGTAGTATGAGCCGACTGCGGTACTGAACTCATCGGAGGAAACCTCACCTGCTTTGTCTACGTTGAAAGAAGCAACAAGCTTGGATTCATCCTTATCGTTACCGATAACGTCTACTTTGTATTCTGTGGTTGAGCTTGTGGAAACAAGTCTTACCTTGGCTTTACCCGCAGTGGCAACGGCAACTTTGAAATAGTCAACGTCCGTAGCTGTTGCAAGGCTGCCCTGTGCGCTTGTGGTAAATGCAAGAGCGGTATCAATAGTATCGTAATCGTCACCGTCTGCAAATGCAACGCACATCGTACCCATAACGAGCATTGAAATAAGAAGCACGGAAATAATGGCTTTAAACTTTTTCATTATTTTTCCTCCCTTATGTTTTAATGGCTGTTGAATATTTTAACATATAATAAAATAATTGTCAAATGTAAAATAATGGACTGTTTATTAACATTCAATGAACCGAAACGGAATAAACCTGCCAATCGAAGCAATCGGTATTGAGAATCCTGCCGCAGTATTCGCATTTTGCGGTCCTGTTGATATCGGACGGTGCTCCGCAATAGGGACAGTTACGGGAATTCATTTTCTGCGTTTTTTCGCTCTGAAGACCAGATTCTCTGCAGAATACGACACGATTGTCAATAAACTGCTCGGATTTACTTCCTCTGATATATTCCCTCGTATCGGGATTGATGATATAGCGGACTTCACGGGTACGAAGGTCTGCATAAATATAATCAACGCCGTCCCGCTGTTCATATCCGGCAACGGATGCACCGAGCACGGTAATCCTTTCCGTATAAAGGAAAGCACGTTTACCGAGCATATCGTTCATTTCACCGGTAAGAGTATCGTACAAATCGGGAAAAACGTACGCTTCTATCTCCTCCGGCTTTCTGTCGCTGAAGCATACCCTGAGCCGATAAAAGATATTGGTTATCTTCTGAATGAAAAAGCTCTCACTGAAGCCCTTGTCAATATTTTTATAATTCGAAATCGGATTCAAGGATTTCACCTCTTATCAGTTATATCTGGTGAAGGTAAAGATGCGAACGAAGAAACAGAAAACATCGTAAAAGATTTTGAAAAACGGTTTCAGCTTATACCAGAATGAATTCGTTGTTTCGTACCATGCATCTATGGCTGTCGTATGCTCTGCTTTTTCGGGAGCAAGGGTATGTGTCTGAGTATCATAGAAAAGATACTGAGGATAATCGGGGTCCGAATAAACCGTAAAGTTTTCTTCGTAAATCATCTTTTCAAGCAAGGTATCAACACAGACATCAAAATTTGCGTGTTCAAGATTATTGATATACCACGTTGTATCCGGCATAAATCCGGTTGAAGCATCAATTCGTCTGTCGGGAGAAACGTATTTATCCTTACCCTCTTCGGCAAGAGCCGAGATATAGGAATCGCTGAGAACGGTATCGTAACCCGAAGTCACAGCGCCGAAGGATGAATCGCTGACAAAGCATACTCTGTCGGAAAGCTCGTTTGAACGCGGTGAAACGGGAACACACTGATTACCGTACTTGACCACGTCAAATACCTGACCGCCGTTTTGTACGAATTCATCAATTATCTTTTCCTGACGAAGATAGATATTGCTGTGATAATTATCTATCTTTTCAATCATACCGGCATATTCGTCTTCCATGCCGCCGAAGACTACCTGCTTGGCTTCATCAAAGTATCTGTCATCAACCATGCTCCAGTAGCCGGGTAACGAACCGAGAGTTTTTCTCATGGTACGGGGAATGATATCCATATAAATCTGACTGTAAACGTTATTGACTGCCCAACAGGCAAAGTCAAGACCGTAAACATCACTGAGAGTAACAAGTATTTCACGCAGGAGCTCTTCAGTAAGGGTCAGCTCATCGGTAATGGATATTTCAATATCCATGTCAAGGCAATACATAAACCTTGCCACCGCGTCCGGATCAACTGCAAGATTACCGCTGAACACCTCACCTACGGGACTTGCACCGTAATTTGCACCTGCATAGAAAACTACTTTTTTGAGGTGGGGATCCTTGTACACGTCCATATATGTAAGAGCGAGATTACAGCCCATACATCTGGAAACTATGGCATAGTCTTCACTGCCGGTAACCTGCTTGACGTTATCAATGTAAGAGCGAAGCTTCGCCATATTGTCATAAGGATCAAGGCGCCAGTCATAATGGAATTCAAACTGTGAAACACCACTGTAATTATGGTAGAAATAGTTTACAGTACCTATATCCCCGTTGAATTCCGCATAGGAGCCGTCGGAAATATTACCGTCATTATCAAGCATAAGCGGCTCATACATAGAGGTAAATATTTCGTATATTTTATCGTCAAATTCACTCCAGTCCTGAGTCAGAACGGCATTTATGATAACATCCTTATTCTCTGTCAGATAACCGAGAATCGTGTCAGCACTCGTATCAACGGGATAAAGAAGCGACGTAGAGCCGTCATCATTGTGTCTGGCTATGGAACAGCCGTAACCCACAACATAAATTATGGGAAGATTATCTGCCGACGCCATCAATGACGAAGCACTAGAGGCAATCATTCCGGAGAGAATGATAATACACAATAAAACGGATATTACTTTTTTCATAATTTCACCTTATTTGCCGAGAACGTAATCAACAACCTCCGCCTTTGTATCAACCTGGGAGAAGAAGAATTTTTCTCTCTCGGCATTATTAATAACGGTTACGGGCTTGATCTGATTGAGAACAACGCCTTTGCCCGCAAGATATTTGTTAAAGTTGACGTAAGAATTTTCTTTCAGGAAAAGTACCTCGGGCTTATTGAGCATGCCCCAGCGTCTGTACTTATAATACTTTTCGTTGATATCATCCATCGCACCGTCAAGAGCGGTAATGAGCTTCTGTCTTGTTTCTTCATCGGGAATACCGCCTCTGATTTCGCAGAGCATAGTGTATCTGGGGGGCTTGGTGGTAAAATCGGGATAGAAGCTGAAGCCCTGATATTCAACGCCCACTTCCTTTGCAATACGCTCTGCGGCGGCATCAATCATATCGGTCGTCGTTTTTTCGTTGGCAACGTTCATTGACAGATTCTGTCTGAACATAAGCTGAACTTCCGGCGTATTGTTATACATTCTGGTTACCTTTACGACGTCTTCCATCTTATATCTGTAAAGGCCCGAGAAATTGGAAACGATAACCTCGTAATATTTACCTACCTCAAGCTGATTGATAAGCAGGGGTTTAACGCTGTCGTCTGCCTTTTCTTCATCCTCGGAAAGAGGAAGGAACTCAAAGAAAACGGTATAGGGAGTAAGAACGTAGTCGTCTGCATCAAGCTCGGTGGGAGTGGCAAAGAAGCCCTCGGCGGCTGCGTAGCCCATATTATGGATAGGAACGTTGGGACCGATATTCTTGCGAAGCTTATCAACATAAACGGAAAGATTTGAGCCCATCATACCGTATGCCCACTGAAGATTGGGCCAGATACGGGGTGCAATGGGGTCTTCAAAGCCCTTTTCAAATTCCTTTCTGAGCTCTGCGGCTCTTTCGGGATTGGGCTTGAATTTCTTTTCGTATTTCTTTCTGAATTCATCGGTACAGTCAATATTCGGATTGATTACACCCTTCTCAATATCGTCGCAGAGCATTTCCCAGTTTTCTTCAAGATAATCAAACATCTGGGTAAGAAGCGTAACAACGATTGAGCCGAGATAACTGACCTTCTTATTTTCAAGGCAGAAACGCAGATGAAGATAGGAGGTGTCGTATTTATCGTTAAGGTCGGGAAAAAGAAGAGGAAGGGGTGAAGTGCAGAAGAAGGGAAGAATGGGCTTGAGCATTCTCAAAGGAATCTGAGCGGCACCGTTGCTCATCTTACCGTCGGGAGTCTTGTGACCTGAAAGATTAAGAGCAAGAGGACCGACCTGATTGCACATTCTGATGCCATTCTTTTTCATGTGATGAAAAGCAGTCGCAACGGAAACGGAAAAGCCGATACACTGCATCTTCCAGAGGTCGTTTACGCCCTTGGGAAGCATCTTGGGTTTACCCACGGAGCCGGATGAGGAAGCATAACGTAAATTGACGCCGTTGAACATAAGGCGCTTCTCACCGTTATTCATCATTCTGTCAACATAGGGCTCGTAATCGGCATAGGTTGACAGAGGAACGATCCTTTGATAGTCCTCAATGGAATGAATGTCTTTAAGATTAAGCTTCTTTCCGAGTTCACACGATTTATTTCTTCTGATTATTTTTTTAAGAACACTTTTTTGTGCTTTGAGAGGGTCTTTTGTAGTATGATTTATCTGTGCTCTGGAAACATCACCCAGGAAAACGCCTAAATCTGAAAATGCCATAAGTATACCTCCGATGGTAATTTGTTCATTCATTATATAATAAAATAAAAGAATTGTCAATTATGCAGATTTTTGATTTGATGAATAACATAAAAAATATTTTTTTGCATTTTGACAAAACTCAGTGTACAAAAAAGAAAAAGTGCCTCCTCTGTTGAGGAAGCACTCTGATAATACAATTTTACTGTTCAACTGCGTAAACGCTGACCTTTTTGCGGTCCTTGCCCATACGTTCAAACTTAACTGTACCGTCGATAAGAGCAAAAAGAGTATCATCCGAACCGATACCAACGTTGTTACCGGGATGAATCTTTGTGCCTCTCTGCTTTACAAGTATATTACCTGCAAGTACAAACTGACCGTCTGCTCTCTTGGCACCGAGTCTCTTGGATTCGGAATCACGGCCGTTACGGGTTGAACCCATACCTTTTTTATGAGCGAAAAGCTGAAGATTAATCTTAAGCATTTTTTGCACCTCCGTAAATAATTCTGATATTCTGTGGATACTGCTTTGAAATTTCAACAAGATGAATTTTAAGACCTTCAAGTACCCGATAAGCGGATTCGGATGCATCGGATAAAGTAAAACGGAGAAATCCCTCGTCAACTTTAATCTCTGCCTTCTCCCCCATTACCTCGGTAACGGTATTTACCGTCATTTCGGCTGCTGAGGAAACTGCAGCGCATACGATGTCACTGCCCTCTTCGGCATATCCTGAATGACCTTTTATTTCAAAGCCGTTAAGCCGGTTGTCACCGATAAAGAACTTAACACTTGTCATACGAAAAGCTTATGCGTTGACAGCTGTAATCTCTACCTTTGTATAGGGCTGTCTGTGACCCATCTTGCGCTTTTCGTTCTTTTTGGGCTTGTAAGTCATAACAGTAACCTTCTTGCCTTTACCGTTCTTGAGAACCTTGGCTGCTACTGTTGCTCCTGCTACGTAGGGAGCGCCTACATTGATACCGTCATCGGTGCCAACAGCGATAACCTTGTCGAAGGTGTATTCGCTTTCTTCTTCGACAGCAAGCTTTTCAACGAATACTACGTCGCCGGCCTCAACCTTATACTGCTTACCGCCTGTTTCAATAATTGCGTACATTTGGATAACCATTCCTTTTTCAGACTCGCTATCTTGGGCCCACAAAGTGATTATAGGGCACAATTTACCCTGCCCCTGATATGCGGCATAAGGGATTATATCACCAAAGACAAGCTTTGTCAAACGGTTTTTTATTATTTTTCAATATTATTTTGCTCTTTTGCCGCAGCAATCGTATTTCTCATAAGCATGGTGATGGTCATAGGGCCTACGCCGCCCGGTACGGGAGTGATAAACGATGCCTTCGGCTCAACGTCTGCGTAATCAACGTCGCCGCAAAGCTTGCCGTTTTCGTCTCTGTCCATACCTACGTCGATTACTACCGCGCCTTCGCCTACCATATCGGCTGTAACGAATTTCGGCTTACCTACTGCCGCAACGAGGATATCCGCCTGCCTTGTAATTTCGGAGAGATTCTTTGTCTTTGAATGGCATACGGTGACCGTTGCATTTGCCGCAAGCATAAGCATAGCCATGGGTTTACCCACAATATTGCTTCTGCCGATAATAACACAGTGCTTGCCTGCTGTTTCAATGCCTTCGTATTCAAGCATTTTCATAATGCCCATGGGAGTGCAGGGCATAAAAACACCGCTTCCGATGGAAAGCTTGCCCACGTTTACGGGGTGGAAGCAGTCAACATCCTTTTCGGGAAGGATGCTGTCAAGCACAAGCTGTGAATCAATCTGCTTCGGAACGGGCATCTGACAGAGAATGCCGTTGACGGAAGGGTCGGCATTGAGACGGTCAATAAGGTCAAGCAGCTGCTCTGTGGTAGTGTCGGCGGGAAGTGCGTATTCCTTTGAGATAATGCCGATTTTTTCGCAGGCGGCCTTTTTATTATTGACGTAGACTCTTGAAGCGGGATCGTCACCTACGATGATAACCGCAAGGCAGGTATCAACGCCTTTTTCTTTGAGAGCGGACACTTCGTCCTTCATAATTTCAAGGTTATAGTCCCTGATTTTTTTACCGTCAATTATCTTTGCCATTATTTTTCCTCCCCTGCTTTTACGCTTTTAACGGGTTTCCTGTTTTTCTTTATTTCCGATAAAGGTCTGTCCGAATAGAAATCTATGCCGTCAATGGGTTTGGGGTCATTTTTATACTTTATAGTGAAATAAAGAAGCAGAGCAAAACACACAACGGCAAGGAGTGCGGAAAGAAGCTGTGAAATTCTGACAGTGGTGTCCGCGATATATAAACTGTCCGTTCTGAGTCCTTCAACAAAAGCCCGTTCAATTCCGTACCATACGCCGTAGGCAAGAATCATCTGTCCGCTGAAAAGACGGAATTTACGGCAAAGCAGATAAAGAACAAGTACGCCCAGCAGGCACCAGAGCGACTCGTAAAGGAAAGTCGGATGCACCGGCTCGTAAGCATTGATATGCATACCTTTTGCAGTGATTTCATCGTAATTTGCGAGGATATAGCTGATGGTCTTTTCACTCTTCATTCCCCAGGGAAGCGTGGTGTTCGTACCGAATGCTTCCTGGTTTGCAAAATTACCCCATCTGCCTATTCCCTGCCCTACAAGAAGGGAAATTCCCACGCAGTCAAGGAGATTGAGAAAATTCAGCTTTTCAACCTTACAGACGATAAATCCGGCAATTATTCCGCCGATGATACCGCCGTAGATTGCAAGACCGCCTTCCCAGATTTTGAATATATCCCCGGGATGTGCGGAATAATAATCCCACGTGGAAAACACGTAATAAAGTCTTGCTCCGACAACACCCGCAAGGGTACCGTAGATAAGCACGTCAATCATTTTGTCAAGACTCATTTTCCAGGTGTAGGCAATTCTTCCGCCGAGAAGTGCGGCAAGAGTAAATCCGAAGGCGATAATAACGCCGTACCACTTGATGGAAACCGGTCTGCCGAAAAGCTCAAATTCGGCAAGAACGGACGAAACCTCAAAGCCCTTGTCAAGGGCGGTAAAAAACACGGTAGTAGTATTCATGAAAACACTTATCTCCTTAAAGCGGTGAAACTACGGAAAGAGCGCTGCCCTCATCCGTTAATTTTTCAAGGCGCTGAGTCACGAGCTCTTTTGTAACGTTTCTTACTGCGGAAAGCTCCTCAAAGGGCTCATATCCCGCAAAATACATATTCATAAGGCAGTTGCTGACACTTCCGATATCGTTATAATCCATAATGAATCTGCCGTAAATCTTACGTCTTGCCCTCTCGATATCCGCTTCGGGGATACCTTCCTTCTTGAGCCGAGCAATTTCTTCCTTGACGAGCTGAGCAACCTTTTCGGGATCATCGGAGGTACCGCAGGCGATAAATGAACTGTATCCGAAGCCGTTGAAGGGCATACCGAAAAAGTCCATTTCCACAAGGCCTTCATCTACAAGGCGCTTAAAGAAATGACTGGACCTGCCCATAAGCACCTCTGAAAGAATATCGGATGCGATTTCTTCCTCAAGGGTAAGCTGGGGCTTTGTCATATATTCCTTGAAGCCGAGATAAAACTGCTTTTTACCTACGGGAAGCTTCTTTTCAATATATTTCTGATATGCTTCGGGCACTTCCGGGTCAAACTTTCTCTGAGGGACGTTTTTCTTTTCTCTCTTGATTGATTTCTCAACCTGAGCAAAGATTTCGTCGGGATTTGCTTTACCCGTTATGCAAAGCACCATATTTGAGGGATTGTAATATGTATCGTAGAGACTATAGAGAAGTTTATCGTCAATATGAGAAATAGATTCCTGCGTACCCGCAATATCAACCCTTACGGGATTCTTTTCATAAAGACATTTCAGCAGATTGAGCATAACCACCCAGCCCGGATCATCTTGATACATACGGATTTCCTGACCGATGATTCCCTGCTCCTTCTGTACCGTTTCGGCAGTAAAATAGGGGCTCTGAACAAAGTCAAGAAGATATCCGAGGGACTTATCTATATTGGTTGAGCCCTTGAAGAGATAAGCGGTCTGCTCAAAGCTCGTATAAGCGTTGGAGTAAGCACCGGTCCTTGCAAAAAGCTCAAAGGCATCAAGTTCTTCGCTTTCAAACAGCTTATGCTCAAGAAAGTGAGCTGTGCCCTCGGGAATGGGAGTAAAAGTGCCGTCTTCATTGCCGATAAAGGTATCTATTGAGCCGTATTTGACGGCAAAAAGCGCATAAGCGGAATCATAGCCCTCTTTGGGCATTACGAGAATGCGGAGTCCCGAAGGATGATCTGCACAGAATACGCTTTCACCGAGCATTTCGTTTTTGTATTCTTTAATCTTCATTTTCATCCTCCTGTGTTCCGTCGGATGCAAGCATAAAAATTGTATCCTTGGTGACGCCGCGAGCCGCTTCGCATACCTGCTCCTTTGTGACGGCAAGTACGCCTGCCTTATCGTCCTCGGGAGTTGCAAGCTTTTCACAGAGAATCTGTCTTGAATACCAGTTTGAAATAACCTCGGGGCCGTTGAAAGTAAGCGCTTCAACGAGTGAACGCTTTGAGGATTCAAGGATTTCATCGTCAAAGTTACCGTTTCTGACGTCATTAAGCTGATTTTCAACCTCGGCGGAAACGGTTTCTTCCTTATCTGTATCAATACCGCTCTGCACCATGATTATGCCCTTGGAATTAAGAAATCTCGCGGAGCAATAATAGGCAAGACTCATCTTTTCGCGAACATTGGCGAAAAGCTTTGAATAAGTACCGCCGCCGAAAATATCGGTCATTACGCGTATTGCATAGTAATTGTCATCGTCATATTCGGTACCTGCACGGTAACCGATGACAAGCTTGCCCTGATTGACGGGCTGGAGCTCCTCATATCTTCTGACCTGCTTGCTTTCCTTAACGAAAACGGTAGAGATATCGCGGGGCTGTCTGTCAACGATATTGAATTTTTCGGCAAAAAGGTCAACGATTCTGTTAACATCGTTGCCGCTGACAACGGTTATCTGGAAAATTGCGGTGGAAAGAATACGCTTCCAGGCGGCATAGATATCCTGCATGGTAACGCTTTCCACTTCTTCAACCGTTCCTCTTACGGGTCTGCCGAAGGGCTCGTCCTTGCACATATACGAGGTACACTGCCTTAAGGCATAACTGCGTTTATCATCAAGCTCCTCAAGAATATCGCTGATGAGAAGGCGCTTTTCAAGATTAAGCTTATCTTCGCCGAAGTCTCCGTCGGTTTCATTGGGATTAAAAATCAAATCCGCAAGAAGCTCCGCGCAGGAGAAAGCTATGCTCTCGTTATCAAGAGCGAATCTGTCATCAAGGCAGCAGATTGAAAGGGTGAGAATCTGAGCGTCTCCGTCCTTGGAAACAGAGGTACCGAGATATGCTCCGTAAAGCTCATCAAGTTTTCTGTTAAGAAGGGTAAAATCCGCATACTGCTTTGATGAACGCTTCATCAGTCTGATGAGTAAGGCATTCGCCGCTGCAGATTCATCAAGGGGAACTGCCATTGATACGTCAATGACATTCGTCTTATATTCATTGGTTTCAACGCTGACGACTCTCACGCCGGGAGCCGCAGTTTTGAGTTTATACATCAAATATCATCTCCGGAGAAATAATTTACAGATTAAACGTCGCATGAGCAGATCTGCTCATAGGTTTCTCTCTTTACGACCTCTCTCGCCTGACCGTTCTTTACGAAAACAACGGGAAGTCTGGGGATACGGTTGTAATTGGAAGCCATTGAATAGTTGTAAGCGCCTGTTGAGAGAACGGCAAGGATATCACCGGGAACGACGGGCTGAAGTCTTGTCCACTCCTGGATAAGGTCACCGCTTTCGCAGCACTTGCCTGCAACGGTAACGGTCCAGTCTCTCTTTTCGGATGCTTTATTGGCACATACGACCTCATAGGTTGACTGATAAAGAGCATATCTGGGATTATCGCCCATACCGCCGTCTACGGAAACGTAAGTACGTACATCGGGAATATCCTTAACACAGCCGACCGTGTAAAGCGTGATACCTGCTGCACCGACGATTGCTCTGCCGGGCTCAATAAGAATGAAGGGAGTCCTGAGACCGAGCTCCGCGGCATAGGAATTGACTGCGGCGGAAACCTTACGCATATAGTCGCTGTAAGCTCTGGGTCTGTCGCTCTTGAGATATTTGATACCGAAACCGCCGCCGAGATTGAGTTCTTCAAGTTCAACGCCCGTTTCATCCTTGACCTGCTTGAAGAGGTCAAGCATTACGGTTGCGGCAAGTTCAAAGGGGTCAAGGTCAAAAATCTGGGAGCCGATATGGCAATGAAGACCTCTGAGCTTGACGTTTTCCATGCCAAGAGCTTCCTTGATACCGTCAAGTGCCTCGCCGGTTTCAAGTGAAAAACCGAATTTTGAGTCTATCTGACCTGTCTTGATGAAAGAATGTGTATGTGCATCGATACCGGGCTTGATACGGAGCATAACACCGATTTTCTTACCCTTTTCCATAGCGATTTTATCAAGAGTTTCAAGCTCTACAAGGTTATCAACGATAACTCTGCCTACATCATTTTCAACAGCCATTTCAAGCTCCTCATAGGTCTTGTTATTGCCGTGAAATACTATATTTTCCGTGGGGAAACCGACCGAAAGAGCAGTATAAAGCTCACCGCCGGATACAACGTCAATACCGCAGCCCTCGGAATCGCAAAGGCGTACCATTTCCTTGCAGCAGAATGCTTTTGAAGCATATACAACAAGACCGTTGCCCTCGTACTCGTCATCTATTGACTTCTTGAATTCACGCAGATTTTTGCGGATTTCATTCTCATCAAAAGCATACAGAGGAGAGCCGAACTTCTTTACGAGTTCAACGGTGTCATAGCTGCCAATGGTAAGATGGCCTCTTTCATTCATGGAAATACAATCTGATACATACATATTTTTACACCTCAACTGAATTGATAATCAACGATTTTAGTTCATCCGCACCTGCACCGGTAACGGATGAGAATTCTATTTTTTTAACATCTTCGTAGGCGGAAAGCTCCTTTTTTAATTCTTCACGGCGTTTTTCCGTTTCGGATTTATTGAGTTTATCGCATTTAGTGAAAGCAATAACAAAAGGAATTTCCGTTTCCCGAAGGAAGGAAAGCATGGTCATATCGTCCTGAGAAGGAGCGTGACGCATATCTATGAGCTGAATGACGAGGGCAATATCTCTATCCTGATGAAAATATCCTTCCATAAGCTCAGCCCAGCGCTGTTTTTCCGATTTGTCACGTTTGGCATAGCCGTAACCCGGCAAATCAATAAACCACACTCCGTCACCTTTAAAAAAATTGACGGTGATCGTTTTACCCGGAGTGGAGCTGACACGTGCCAGATTCTTACGGTTAAAAAGCTTATTCATCAGCGATGACTTGCCCACGTTTGAATGTCCCGAAAAAACAATTTCCGGCATAGTGCTTACCGGAAGCTGCTTTGAAGTACCGTAAGAAGCAAAAAATTCGATTACATCAAATCTCATACCGCACCGTCCTGACTAAAGCCGAGCACCGCTTCATTCCATACCTGGTCAACGGATTTGACGGGCTTAAACGTGATTTTCTCTTTGACCTTACTGTCAACCTCGTCAAGATCGGGCAGATTCTCAAAGGGAATAAGAACGGTACTGATACCCGCGCGATATGCCGCCATGGACTTCTCTTTAAGTCCGCCGATGGGAAGGACTCTTCCGCGAAGGGTAATTTCACCCGTCATTGCCACGTCACCGCGTATTTTTTTGCCGGTAAGCGCAGAAACAAGGGACGTTGCGATAGTAACACCCGCAGAGGGGCCGTCCTTGGGAGTTGCACCCTCGGGAACATGTATATGGATATCGCTGGTTTTATAAAATTCCTTGCTGATGCCCAGCTCCTCGGCTCTGGAACGGATAAAGCTGACGGCGGTCTTTGCACTTTCCTGCATTACGTCGCCGAGAGAGCCCGTAAGCTCAAGCTTGCCGCTTCCGTTTAGCACCGCTGCTTCTATTTCAAGCATTTCCCCGCCGACACCCGTCCAGGCAAGACCGTTGGCTACGCCGATTTCGTTTTCTCTTGCGGTATCTTCGGTTCTGAATTTTTTTGCACCGAGATAGAATTCGACCTTTTCGGGAGTAATGGTAATCTTACCCTCTTCGCCGTTTTCAACTATCTGCGCCGCAACCTTTCTGCAAACGGAGGCAATCTTCTGCTCAAGTACTCTGACGCCCGCCTCTTTGGTATATCCCTCAATAATAAGCTTAAGCGCTTTATCGTTGAAGCGGATAACGGACGAGGAAAGCCCGTGACGCTTTATCTGTTTGGGAATAAGATGCTTTTTGGCGATATTGAATTTTTCTTCGTAGGTATAACTGCCCAGCTCAATGATTTCCATTCTGTCCTGAAGAGGAGCGGGAATATCGGAACGGACGTTTGCGGTTGTGATAAAGAGCACCCTGCTCAGGTCAAAGGGCAGGTCAATATAGTGATCGGTAAATTCAAAATTCTGTTCGGGGTCAAGAACCTCAAGAAGAGCCGAAGTGGGATCCCCCTTGTAATCGGCGGAAAGCTTATCCACCTCGTCAAGAAGTATGACGGGATTGCTGACACCGGCTTTACGGACTGCATCGGTAATTCTGCCCGGCATTGAGCCGATATAGGTCTTTCTGTGACCGCGGATTTCCGCCTCGTCCTTGACACCGCCGAGGGCGATTCTCACGTATTCTCTGCCTGTCGCTCTTGCGATTGAACGGGCAACGGATGTCTTACCCACACCGGGGGGACCTACGAGACAAAGAATCTGTCCCTTGATATCGGGTGCGATTGAGGAAACCGCAAGGTATTCAAGAATACGCTTTTTGACCTCCGTAAGGCCGTAATGGTCATTATCAAGAATTTTACTTGATTTTGAAATATCCTTGTTCTCTTCCGAATATTTACCCCAGGGGAGCTCAAGGCATACTTCAATATAATTTCTCGAAACTGCCGCATCCGGTGATGAGGACTGCATTTTTTCAAGCCGTGCACATTCCTTGAGAAGTTTGGATTTCACTTCGTCGGGAGCATTGAGTTTTTCAATGGATGACCTGTACTCAAAGACATCGTCCTCGGAGCTGAATCCGTTGAGCTCCTCTGATATCGTTTTAAGCTGCTCCTGAAGATAATAATCACGCTGATTCTTATCCATCTTTTCCTGGACCTTCTCGGAAATCTCACTTTCAAGAACGAGAAGCGATGATTCCCCTGCCAGAAGAATATTCATTTCAAGCAGACGGTCAAGAGGATCATTTATCTCAAGCAGACGCTGTCTGTCTTCGTATTCTATCATAATATTGCCTGCGATATAGTCGGCAAGCCGTCCCGGGTCCTTGATTTCCATTATATCGGCAATCATATCCTCGGGCATTCTCGGAGCGACCTCGGCATAGGACGCAAACTCATCCTTCGTTTCTCTGACCAGAGCTTTGGCGTAAGGATAATCGGACTTTTTGAGAGCGGGTTCTCTGTAAGGAGAAATCTCACTTTCAAGATATTCACCGTTATCGGTCAGACTGATGAGCTTCGCTCTGTAAAGTCCTCTGACGGAGATATGTAAAAGTCCGTTTTTGCCGGGCACACGGAGCACCTGCTCAATGGTGGCGTAAACGCCGATTTTATAGAGGTCCTTCTGCTTCGGATCTTCTGTGGAAACCTTTTTTTGTGCAACGAGGAACAGGGCATGATCCTTTTCCCACGCCTGCATTATTGATTTTGTTGATTTGTCTCTTCCCACGTCAAAGTGGAGAAGCTGCCCCGGGAACATTACAAGTCCGCGAAGTGCTACTGTGGGAACATTGTTAAAAGATAATTCGTTCATTGGGTATCCTTTCGGGGTTGGTATCAATCTCTTTGCTTGCGCAGATAAGCGCCTGCGGGTATTTCGGTCTCACATTCAAAGGAAAGATTCATCATCGGATGCGGAGCATTGTCAATAAACTCTCCCTCTTCGTTTCTGAGACCTTTTACCTTTATGTTGAAGGGCTTGATGCCCTTAATCATCACTTCAAGTTCATCCCCTTCAAAGAAGCGGTTACGCTGACTTGCATAGAGAATGCCGTTTTCCCATCTTTCCGATATAGCCGCAACATCCCATTCACGGACGTAACCGCCCTTGTGATAAATCTGGGCATCGTCAAGAGGTGAAGTGTAATAGAAGCCGGTACAGTATTCTCTGTTGCTGGCTCTGATAAGCTCGTCGCTTATCCATTTTTCGGGTTTATAGAGGGGGTCAAAGCCGGATTGCTTAAAGCCGTCAAGGGCGGCTCTGTATGCGTTGACGGCAACTGCGGTGTAGTAAGCCGATTTGGCGCGTCCTTCAATCTTGAAGCTGTTGATGCCCGCGTTGTAAAGCTCCGCAATATGGTCAATCATACACATATCCCTGGAATTGAAGATATACGTACCCGTTTCGTCCTCCTCAACGGGGAAATACTGACCGGGACGTTTCTCCTCCTGAAGGGCATATTTCCATCTGCAGGGCTGAGCACAGTCGCCTCTGTTGGAGTCTCTGCCGGTAAGATAATTTGAAAGCAGACATCTGCCGCTGAAGGAAACACACATTGCTCCGTGCACGAAGCATTCGATTTCAAGATCTTTGGGGCATTTAGCTCTGATTCCGGCTATTTCTTCAAGAGAAAGCTCCCTCGCGGTGACAATACGCTTTGCGCCCATATCGTAAAGGGCACGGGCAGTGGCGTAATTGGTAACGCCTGCCTGAGTGGATATGTGGATTTCAACACCCGGAGCATATCTGAGTGCCTCAAGCATTACGCCGAGATCGGTGACGATAAGGGCATCCACTCCGCTGTCCTTTGCATATTCAAGGAACTGAGGAAGGCAGTCAATTTCTTTATTGCGGGGAATCGTATTGCAGGTAAGATACACTTTAACGCCTTTTGAATGGGCATAAGTGCAGGCGTTTTTAAGTGCCTCTCCTCCGAAGGAGGCGGCAGCGGTCCTCATTCCGAAGCTGTCGGAACCGAGATAGACCGCATCCGCGCCGTATTCAACTGCGGTATGAAGACGCTCCTCATCACCGACGGGAGCGAGTAATTCGGGTAAAACCATAGAGTTCATAATCAAGGGAAATCCTTTCGGTATCAGCCGCCGCTGTTTGCTCTGAGAACAAGGTTGGCGTTTCTGTCGTGCTCCGCCTGAGTTTCGGCAAGGTAAATCTTGCCGTTCTTATCATGGCGGAAGAAATAGTAATTTGTATCTGCGGGATAAAGTGCCGCAGTAATGGCATCTTCACCGGGATTGCATATCGGTCCGGGAGGAAGCCCGCGCACGGAATAAGTATTGTAGGAATTTGCGTAAAGCTTTGCCTGAGCATCCGTTACGTTGGGGCCGACAAACTTGCTGATATAGGTGCTTGTGGAGTCGCAGTCAATGGTAGGCCACGTGGACATATTGTTGAGTCGGTTATGAATGATTGATGAAATTTCATCCATCTGCTCAACGTTGGCAGCTTCACGCTCAATAATTGATGCGATTATCATTATCTCGTCTCTTGTAGCGCCAAGCTCGTTTGCGCGCTTCTTATATTCATCGGTCCACATCTCATCAGAATGGTCAAGCATCTTTCTGATTACGCTGTTGGGGTCGTCATTTTCATAAAATTCGTAGGTATCGGGATAAAGATAACCCTCAAGCTTAAACGTTCTGTTGCCGTTGCTTGTAAGTGACTTAAGGAAGTCGTAGCTGAAATTGGTGCCTTTCAGAGAAGCTATGAATTTTGACTGGTCACAGATGCCGAAGTCGTCAAGTCTCTTGGCAATCTGATAAATCGTGAAGCCCTCGGGAATGGTAACGAGATAGGTCTTCGCGCCCTTGACGGGATTACTGAATCTGTTGAGGTAGGTTTCAAAGCCGAGATTCGCCTCAACATAATATACGCCGCCCTTATAGGTCTTTTCGCTCTTGTGGAGAAGAGTGGTGAAGGCGTAATTATACAGCTTGCAGAACCATTCCTGCTTAATAATTTCAGAGTCACCCAGAATCCTGATAACGTCATCGGTGGTAGCATCGGCGGGAATTGAAACGGTAACGACGTCATCGTTGCGCATAAAAGCAAGGATATCGTTGATACAGCTTATACCGAGCATGGAAACGGCAGTAGTGAGAATTATGCTGACCGCAAAGAAAACGATAAGTGAATGGTATCCGTTTTTCTTTTTGACTTTTTTGGTTTTGGCGGGCTTTTCGGATTTATCCGATTTTTCCGCTTTGACCTTTTTACCCTTTGACGGAACCTCGGGCTCGGGATTTGCGGGAGTTATCCTGATTGGCTCAAAATTCTGAAATCCCACGGAATCCGCAAACGAGGGGTCATCCGGTTCAAAGGAGATAAGGTCGTCGTCATCGTCTTCAATATGAACTTCAAATCTGGGCTTCGCGGGAATCTGTGCCTTGATGAGATCAAGCTCATCCGGCGCATTATAATCGTCATCGGAAATATTCACAATGAAATGATTTGAGCCGACCTGTCTGAACTGCGCTTCCTCCACCTTTATCTGAGGAGGAACACGGGGTGAGGAAGGAACGGAGAGAGCGGGATCCGGAGCCGCCGGGCGTTTGCTCTCCTCCTTGAGAAACAGATTCAGTTCATCAGGGCTGAGAAGGTCCTCATCAAATATATTATCGGAATCGGGATTGAAATCAAATCCGAAGTTGTTATTATTGTCAGGCATTACTTTACCCCCAAAATACGGTTCTCCGTAATAATTTCACTGATTTTTATATCGGTACTTTCCGTGGGAAGACCCTCGGTAAGACAATCTTCAAAACAAAGTGCCGCGGTTTTTATTCCGGGATATGCCGAGAGAAATCTGTCGTAGTAACCGCCGCCGTATCCGAGACGGTTTCCGCTTCTGTCAAGGGAAAGGGCGGGAACTATGCAAAGAGCATCATCAAAGCATTCGGCAAAAGGACAGCTTTCATCAGCGGTAAGGATACCGAATCTGCCCTGCGTAAGAGACGAAACAGAAGTTATGACCCTGAATTTCATTTCTTTGCCGACACAGAAGGGAACAGCGGTGCTCTTGCCGTCACGCAAAGCCCGTTCAATAAGCGGAAGCGTAACGACCTCGCTGCCGGTACTGACGTAAACGAGCAGCACGGAGCATCGGTCATATTCTGACGTACTCAGCAATCTCTCCGTAATCGCAGCGGACTTTTCAAGCCGTTTTTCTTCCGAAATCGAATCTCTCACGGAAAGAAAATACTTTCTTGCTTCTGTTTTATTCATCTGTATATCTGAAGTGTTGAGCGAAGCTCGGAAGCAAACTCTTCACCCTTGAAATAAGCAACTATTGCAAGTCCGAATTCAACTGCGCTGCCCATACCCTTTGCGGTAATGACGTTTCCGTCACGGCAAACATATTTATCGGAAATAACGGCTCCCGTAAGCTCCGACTCGAAGCCGGGGAAACAGATTGCCTCTCTGCCCTCAAGAAGTCCTTTTTTTCCTAAAATCATCGGAGCGGCGCAAATCGCGCACAGAAGCTTGCCCTGTGAAGCACAGAAATCTATCGCTCTGTTGACCCTGTCGGAGGCGAGCAGATTCTTTGTGCCGGGCATTCCTCCGGGAAGAATTATTCCGTCAAGTCCCGTGAATGCGGCTTCCTCATCGTCAAGGTCGGTTCTGACCGTTACGTTATGCGAGCCGGTCACCGTCTTTGAGCCGACACCGACACAAGCGATATCTATCTTTGCTCTTCTGATAACATCAAGAGCGGCAATGGCCTCAACCTCTTCAAAGCCATCGGCAAAATACATATAAAGCATATCAATTCTCCTTTAATCAAGGGTATAGTCAAGGTAAACATTTTTCGGTATTTCATCACCCAAGGGCAATATCATACCGTGATTGATTTCGGTGCATTTTCCGTTTGTAACCGTTTCCAAAGGAAGACGAACATAAATTTTACTGCAGCCGGTTTTTTCTCTTATTTCGGAAACAGGCGGTGATTTTTTCCATTCCTTTACGGTTACCTTACCGTCTTTCACGGAATAAACCGCACTCCCGTTTTCGGTTTTTATCATTTCATAACCGGGGTAAGAATACAACTTTTCGGCATAGGAATAAACATTTTCACCGTGAACAAAATGTGAATATTCCGATTCGTTTGGTACCGTGATTATTTCTCCGTCGGATTCGCACATAAGCACCTTACACAAGGGTCTGAAGCCGAATTTTTCGTAATATCCGTAGAGCTCATCTTCACCGGGAAGAAGGAGTATACAGCCCTTGCCCTCGCGTTTTGCCTTTTCGGCGGCTTCGGCGATAAGCTCCGGCATTATTCCCCTGCCTCTGTAAGCTTTGAGAGTTGCGGCGGCGTAGAGGTAATAAGCAGGTACAGATTTTTTACCGTCGCAAACATTTCCTTCAAGGAGAAAAAGCTGTGAAACCACCCTGCCGTCTTCAACACGGGTAATTACGTTCTTTTCGCTGACGAGAGAAAGAAAAAGCGAAATTTCCTCCTCCGTATCACCGAATGCCTCCCTCCAGAGAGAAATCATATCTCCTGTGATATCCATATCAGAGCACTTTCTTTACCGCTTCGTAAACCTTATCGGAAATAGCTTCGGGCGAAAGGGGCTCTCCGTTTTCGGAACAGTCGATTCTGTACCATCCGAGCTTCCTGCAGGAATAATCCGCGGCGACACGGCACTGTGAAAGATAATCCGTATCCTTCTCGTGAATATCCTTTTTACCTTCATCGCCTTTGTATCTTGAAGTCATGAGCTTCTGTGAAACCTCAACGGGCATATCAAGATAAATGACAGCATCGGGTCTGGGTATTCCGAGCTTTCCGTATTCAAAATCCTCAAGCCACGCGAGATATTTATCCCAATCCTCACGGGGAGTTTTGGTAAGCTGATGATAGGCGTTTGAGGTAGTGTATCTGTCCGCAAGGATGATACCGCCCGAAAGATACTTTTCTTTCCAGTAACAGCGGTAGCTGACGTATCTGTCAACCGCATAGAATGATGACGCGGCGTAGGCGTTTACGTCACCGGGCTTGTCACCGAATCTGCCTGCAAGATACTGCTTGACGAGAATGCAGGCATCATCGTCGTAATTGGGCAGCTTGATATATGTGAATTCTCTGCCTTCGGCGCTGAATCTCTCTTCAAGAAGCTTTTCCTGAGTAGACTTTCCGCTGCCGTCAAGGCCCTCTATTACAATCAGTTTTCCCATTATACCTACCTCCGAGGCAAGAAAAATTCATTTTATTATATCAAAATGATTTTATAAATGCAAGTATAAATAAAATAAATAATAAAAATTTATTGCAAAAATGCCTCTTGCTGTGGTAGAATATACTCGTAATTTTATGATTCGCAAATCGGCCGTAACAGGTGGCGGATCAAATCTTTTCCCAGAGGTAATTTACTATGAAAATTGACAAGCTTGCAGGCGAAAGGTTTAAGGAAAGACCTTCCGACTGCGTAATCGACTCCCACGCTCTTATGGTAAGAGGCGGCTATATGAAGGGTGTTGCAAACGGCATCTATTCATCATATATGCCCCTTCGCCGTATCACAAAGAAAATCGAAAATATCATCCGCGAAGAGATGGATGCCATCGACGGTCAGGAGGTACAGTTTCCCGTCGTAATGCCCGCCTCTCTGTGGAATGAATCGGGCAGATATGAAAGCATCGGCAGTGAGCTTTGCAGATTCAAAGACAGAAACGACGTTTCCCTCGTACTCGGCATGACACACGAGGAAGCTGCCGTTCAGCTCGTAAGAGAAAGCGCAAACAGCTACACGAAGTATCCCTTTATGATTTACCAGGTACAGACCAAGTTCCGTGATGAAGGCAGACCCAGAGCAGGTCTTATCAGAGTAAGGGAATTCACGATGAAGGATGCTTACTCCTTCCATACATCTCAGGAAGACCTTGAAAGATACTACGCAATCTGCTACGAGGCATACAATAAGATTTTTGCCCGCTGCGGTATTCCAGAGGTAGTCACCGTCAAATCGGACAGCGGTATGATGGGCGGCAGCATTTCACACGAATATATGCTTCTCACTCCCGTAGGCGAGGATTCAATCGCAATCTGCTCCGAATGTGATTACAGAGCTAATATGGAAGCTGCCGAAAGCATAGTCGAAAACGTATGCGAAGGCGAGGACAAGCCCCTTGAGCTCGTTTACACACCCGACATTCACACGATTGAAGAAATCTGCGATTTTCTCAAGACACCCGTTATTGAATCCTGCAAGGCGGTAGTCTACCAGAAGAATATGACGGACGAATACGTCATCGTTTTCATCAGAGGCGACCTTGACGTAAACGAAACGAAGCTTACCAACTATCTGCGTGAAGAGGTTCATCCCGGCGAAATCGTTGACGGCTGCGGTCTTTATGCCGGCTTCATTGGTCCCGTAGGCATGGACAGAGAAAAATTCACGGTAGTATTTGATAAATCCCTTGAGGGCACACACAATCTCTCCTGCGGCGCAAATCAGCCCGAGCATCACTACACGGGTCTCTGCATTTCAAGAGACGTAGGCGAAGTTGAATACGTTGACGTTGCAAAGATTTCCGAAGGCGGCATCTGCCCCTCATGCGGTAAGCACTCTATCTCAATTTCAAGGGGTATCGAGGTAGGCAATATCTTCCAGCTCGGCACGAAATATACAAAGTCAATGGGGATGCAGTATCTTGACAAGAACGGCGAGCTTCAATATCCCATCATGGGCTGTTACGGTATCGGTGTAGGCCGTCTTGCCGCTTCCGTATGCGAAGCACATCACGACGATTACGGTCCCATCTGGCCCATGAGCATTGCTCCCTGGCACGTTGAAATCTGCTGTCTGAGAGTAACGGACGAAGAATGCAAGTCGGTCGCAGACAAGCTCTACGATACAATGATGGCTGACAGAATGGAAGTTCTCTACGACGACAGAGATATCAGACCCGGCGCAATGTTTGCCGATTCAGACCTGCTCGGCATACCCGTAAAGGTCGTTGTCAGCCCCAAGAACCTCAAGGACGGCATGTGCGAAATTTCCACAAGAGACAAGGAAATCGACAAGCAGATGGTACCCGTTGACGAGGTCGTCAGCTACGTTAAAAACATAATTGCAGAAAGAATGGCACAGTGCAAATAATCAAAGAATCGGAGGTTTGTCATGAAAAAGTTCAGGAAGATTACGGTAATGCTTTTATCGGCTGTCGTTTTATTTTCCTGCTTCGGCATCAATCTGTGTGAAGCATCGGCCGAGGAATCAAACACCGCATACGACAACAGATATCCTATGATATTCGTTCACGGCTACAACGGCTGGGGCAGCAACGAAGATATTGACAGAGCAATTCCCTATTGGGGAGCCACGACCGGCGACCTGATGAAGTATCTGCAAGGCGAGGGCTATGAATGCTACTCTGCCTCCGTAGGTCCCATTTCAAGTGCCTGGGACAGAGCGTGCGAGCTTTACGCACAGCTCACCGGCACAACGGTTGATTACGGCGAGGTACACAGTAAAGAGCATAACCACAAAAGATACGGCAGAACCTACGACGAGCCCCTTTTCGAAGGATGGAGCAACACGAAGAAAGTACACCTGATAGGTCATTCCTTCGGCGGCACAACGGTAAGACTGCTGACGTACCTTATGACCTACGGCTGTCCCGAAGAGGTAAAGGGCACAAGCGA
This sequence comes from Acutalibacteraceae bacterium, assembly GCA_045598305.1. Lineage (GTDB taxonomy): Bacteria > Bacillota > Clostridia > Oscillospirales > Acutalibacteraceae > CAG-177. Next base: position 2,649 of record JAZLLW010000039.1, on the reverse strand, counting down.
TAAGGTATCTCCCCTCTTCACGGGAGGAAAAGAAAGTTACATAGAAAGCGTAACAACAATCTGTACTCCTCACAACAGTGCATCAACATACAGATTCACTCAGGATCTGAACATCTACGATCCCGTGAAAATCATAAGTGCGATTTACGTTGCCACAATGGGCAGAAGCCCTCTCAACGGCAATCTGGTAGATTTTCATCTTGAGCAGTTCGGGATTACCAACACTCCCGGCACATTTGATTCTGACTCATTCATAAAGTCTCTGATAAATTTCATCAACAATTCGGATGACGGATGCATGTACGACCTGACCCCCGAGGGTATGGCAAAAATCAACGCCATGATAAAAATCAGCCCTCATGTTTACTATTATTCCTACGCTTACGATACCACCGAAAAAAGTAAGCTTACGGGTATTACGTGGCCGATAATCACCACCAATCCTATAATCGCTCCCATTTCTTGCTGGATAGGCCATCACACGACCTTTACGGATGAAACGACCGGGCAGGTTTACGACGAAGATTGGCACGCCAACGATGCGCTCTGCAACACAAAGTCGGAAACCTATCCCTTTACCGAAGCGCACAGAGATTACGACGGCAAAAAAGTAAGTGGCGTATGGAACGTGATGCCCGTTCAGAAAGGTGACCACGGCACCGCAATCGGTCTTCTGGCAGACAGAAAAACCACGCACGAAATTTATCTCAATCTGGCACAGATGCTTGTAAAGCTTGAAAAATAAACACAAAGGAGATCACTCATGGACAAGAAACTTGAACCCTTATTCACTCCCTGGAAAATCGGTAACTGTGAAATCAAGAACCGTATTGTACTGACAAGTATGGGCGGCACCGACCTTTTCGGTTGGATGGAAATCAACCATTTTGACAAGGCAGGCGCAAAATTCATCATGGAAGTCGCAAAGAACAACTGCGGTCTTGTACTTCCCGGATGCCAGCCCGTTTACAACCCCATCCTCGGTCAGTGGCTTGATAAGAAGGACAGTATGTATAAAGACCTTGCCAAGTGGATGCCCGAATTCCACAAGACGGGTGCTAAGCTTTTCGTTCAGCTTACCGCCGGCTTCGGCCGTTCATTTACCGTCAGTAGCATGATGGAAATGCTCTATAATACTCCCGTTGTAAACAAGATCAGCAAGCCTTTCATGAACCTTGACAAAATCACCGCTTCCGCTTCACCTTCAGAAAATCGCTGGAGCGACAAGGTCCCCTCAAGAGAAATGACAAAACAGGAAATCGACAGATTCGTTGAGGCGTTTGCCGTTTCCGCAAAGAAGCTGAAGGATGCGGGCGTTGACGGTGTAGAAGTACACGCAGTTCACGAGGGCTATCTTCTTGACCAGTTTACTCTCAAATACGTAAACAAGCGTACAGACGAATACGGCGGCTCATTTGAGAACAGATACCGCTTTGCCGTTGACATCGTTAAGGCAATCAAAGAGAAGTGCGGCAAGGACTTTCCCGTTTCTCTGCGTTACAGTGTTATCTCCAAGACCAAGGGTATGCGCCAGGGTGCTCTTCCCGGCGAAGATTACGTAGAAGCAGGCCGTGACATGGAAGAGAGCGAAAAGGCAATCAAGTACCTTTCAGATGCAGGTTACGATATGTTCAACTGCGATAACGGTACTTATGATGCCTGGTACTGGGCTCATCCTCCCGTATATATGCCCGAAAACTGCAACCTTGCAGACGTAGAGCACATCAAGAATTTCACAGACAAGCCCGTCGTATGTGCAGGCCGTCTTGACCCCAGAGTTGCCGCCGATTCAATCGCAGCAGGCAAGCTTGACGGTGCCGGCTTCGCACGTCCCTTCCTTGCAGACCAGGAATGGGTAACAAAGCTTATGAACGACAAAGAAGAGGACATCCGTCCCTGTATCCTTTGTCACAACGGCTGCTTCAATATGTGCCACTACAAGGGCGTTCCCAATGACCAGGCACTTTCAGACAGTACACACCTTGCACGCTGCGCAGTCAATGCCGAAACAATGCAGTGGAATAAGCATAAAATCGTTCCCACCAAGAGCCCCAAGACCGTTCACATCATAGGCGGCGGTATAGGCGGCATGGAGGTTGCAAGAGTTCTCAAGCTCCGCGGTCATAATCCCGTTATCCACGAGAAGAGCGACGTGCTCGGCGGTACATTCATTCCCGCATCCGCAGAAAGCTACAAGGGCAAGCTCCGTGAGCTGCTTGAATGGTACAGACTTCAGATGAAGAAGCTGAACATTGAAGTCAAGCACAACGATGAGGTCAAGGATATTTCCGTATTCGGCAAGGATAAGGTCGTAATCGCAACCGGTTCCGTTCCCAGAGTTCTCAAGAGAGTTCCCGGACACGAAAAGATGGTTGAAGCGTGCGAATTCCTTAACGGTACAAAGGAAGTAGGCGAAACGGTAGCAATTATCGGCGGCGGTCTTACCGGCTCCGAAATTGCTTACGAGCTCGCAATCACCGGCAAGAAGCCCATCATCGTAGAGATGAAGGACGACCTTGTAAGTCAGACCGGCGTATGCCTTGCAAACTCCTCATACCTGAGAGAATGGTTTGCGCTCAACAAGACTCCCGTTTACCTTGAGACCACTCTTAAAGAGGTCAAGGACGGTGCCATCGTCTGCGTAGGCAA
>JAZLLW010000038.1:0-12610 GCA_045598305.1 Acutalibacteraceae bacterium | reverse complement strand
CAAGGAATTCCGCTACTGCCTGGGCATTCTCGCAATGTCTTTTGATTCTGACATGTAGACTTTCCAGACCGAGATTAAGCAGAAATGCGTTCTGAGGGGACTGGATTGAGCCGAAATCTCTCATGAGCTGTGCGGTACACTTCGTGATAAAAGCACCTTCAAGGCCGAATTTTTCGGCGTATGTAATGCCGTGGTAGCTGTCATCGGGAGTGGTGAGACCGGGGAATTTATCTGCATATTTCATCCAGTCAAATTTGCCTGAATCTACGATACAACCGCCGACTCCTGCACCGTGACCGTCCATATATTTTGTGGTGGAATGAGTTACTATATCTGCGCCCCATTCAATGGGTCTGCAGTTAACGGGAGTTGCAAAAGTATTATCTATAATAAGAGGAACACAGTGGTCGTGAGCTGCTTTTGCAAATTTTTCTATATCAAGTACGGTAAGAGCGGGATTAGCAATTGTTTCACCGAATACTGCCTTTGTGTTGGGCTTGAAAGCCGCCTCAAGCTCTTCATCGGTACAATCGGGACTTACAAATGTAAAGTCAATGCCCATTTTCTTCATTGTAACCGAGAAAAGATTGAAAGTTCCGCCGTAAATGGTTGAGCAGGAAACTACGTGATCACCGCAGTTTGCAATATTGAAAATTGAATAGAAGTTCGCCGCCTGACCTGAAGAAGTGAGCATTGCGGCCGTACCGCCTTCCATCTCGCAGATTTTAGCTGCTACCATATCGTTGGTGGGGTTCTGCAATCTTGTATAGAAATAACCGTTTGCTTCAAGGTCAAAAAGCTTACCCATATCTTCACTTGTGTCATACTTAAACGTTGTTGACTGAATAATGGGGATTTGTCTGGGCTCACCGTTACCGGGTGTGTATCCGCCCTGAACGCATATTGTTTCGATTCTTTTTTTGTTTTCACTCATTGATTTATCCTCCAAAAAAATAAATTAATAATTGTTTATGTATGTTTTTACGCCGTCTGCCGTTGCCTTAGCAAGAATATTTCTGTTAGTTGCGTTCTGCAGGGCCTGGCTTTCCATAACCGATGTAATAAATCCGTATTCAATAAGTATTGACGGACATTCCTCAACTCTTGTTACTCTGTATGCACCGAAGAGAGATCCTCTGTTTATCCCGGTAAGATTCATACCTGAATAGATATAGTTTGAATATGCGTTTACAAGTTTGTCCTGAATGCATTTTGATAGCGGCTGTGAATATGCTCGGTAATAGAATGAGCATACACCGTATGAAGAAGCCGAACCGGCAGCATTACAGTGAACGGAAATAAATAAATCCGGATGGTATTTTCTGACCATCATATTTCTGTCATGAAGACTGAGAAAAGAATTGTCAGATCTTGTAAGGATTACGGATGCACCGGCAGCTTCAAGCTCCGATTTTATTTTTTCTGCAATCGAGAGATTAATTGAAGCTTCATTCCATGTTTCAGATGAAACCGCACACAATGCGCCGGGATCTCTGCCTCCGTGACCGGGGTCAATCATAATAAGGTATCCGCTGATTGCCGACGGCTTTTCTTTTATTGTAATTACCAGATTACCCTCGCTGTCATATTGACAGTGATATCCGTAGAATTTACCGGGATGAATAAATGAAATATTTAATGTGCAGTATCCATCGCCCTTTGAAGCAGAGCCGGATGCAAGAAGATTACCCGAGAAGTTCAGCGAACCGTAAATGCTTGAGGTATCATAAAAGGTAAATTTGATGCCGGTGTAGGTTACGTTGTTTACTTTAACCATTCTTCCGTTTCCATTATCGGCATAATTTTGCCCCGTCAGATAAGCGTTGATCGGAACTCTTCTGTTCATGCTGATTTTTATGACAGTTCTGTTATCGGATGTCGTGCTTGATAGTATCTTTGCATTATTTGAAGGCATAATATATCCGTCAACAATTCTTGCCTGAGGTTCTGCTTTTTTACCTTCATACTCGTTATCGGTTATTGTTGAGGGCACTTTATAGCCCGAGTTCATAAAGTAGTACGTATCCGAATCTATTGACGCACTGCCGCGAAAATAATCTGTAGTGCCTCTGAGGAAGGGGGAGCAGTTCGGCTCGGAATTGGTTTTCAGATTGCTTCCGGGATATACTTCTACGTAATCTCCGATAATTTCCACAAGCTTTGCCGTACCCAGTCCGTAGTTGTTCTGATATGAGTATTTCTGCAAATTGCCGTCGGCTGTCTGCTGTGTGCTTCCCGATTTTGAAGTGTTGATTCTGTTTGAGGATGATCCTCTTCTTGTAGTAGTCATTCCTCTTCTTTTGGTTGACGAAACTACTTCGCTGCTTACGGTTTCGAAATTTATCGGATCATCTGGTGCACTGTACAGTTCTTCTGCAGGAAGATTATATGATATGTAAGATTCAGATGCGGAATTTACCTTTATTATTGCTCCGATTTTTGATTGAGTTACACCATTGTAGGTTGCGTTTACTTTGAAATTTCCGAGATTCTGTTCTTTTTCTTTTTCAGGAGGCGAAGTGAAGGTTACTTTATAAGTTGAGTAATTGCCTTCAGGCGTTTCTTCGTCATATTTTTCATAATCTCTTGACATATTGAAAGTTCTGCCGTTAAAGGATACGGATACGGTTGAGCCGGTCAGAGCTACGGCGGAAATTTCAAATTCCATATTGCCGGGGATTATCAGTGTATTAGACGGTGATACACTTTTAACAATGTTCAGGTTATATGTAACATTGTAAGTATAAGTTTTACCCTTATGTTCAAAAGTGATTTTGTTCAGTCCCGATTTCAGATCACAGTCAACTGAAAAATCACCGTTTGCAGCCGTAATTATTTTTTTACCGTTACATTTTAGCTCCGATAACGGACTGCAGGTACCTCTGAAGTTAATTACCGGATTTGATATGGTAATATCATAATCTGCATAGTTAATAATTTCAAAGGATTTATCTTCAAGCAAATTGTCGTAATCTTTAATGTATTTCTTCAGCGCTTTGATTGCATCTGTTGAAGAATTTGCTATTGACATGTAATCTGTCATACAAATCGTTATGTTCTCAGCTGAATCAATTGAGTTTATTGACGTAATAATTTCTGCCGTTTCTTCCTGGCTTAAACTGTCGGCATACGTCAGATTGAAATTTATCCATAAATCTGCCGTTAATTCATACCATGAAGGAATGCCGGAAGAGAATTCTTTTAATCCTTTGTCATTCTGGTTTATCATTACAAAATCAACGTTTCCGTTTCCTGCAGATGCAAGCAGATAATCCGATATAACCGCAAAGTCAGCCACTTCAATTCCGAAACGACATTCCGGGTCGTATTGCTTAATCAGATTATTGAAATCCATGGCAGTAGCAACAAAATATTCGCCGCTGTCATTCATATCATAAAACAGGAAAAAATCCGTATCAAAATCTTTAAACGACTTAAAAAATAAATCTTTATCATTTGCCGATACTCTTATGCCGTTGTACATGGAGTAAGAATTCAGCTTATTTGATAATTCAAGTACTTTATCGTGGTTGAATACGTCGTATTGGATTATAAAAGTGTTGAATCCGGACGTTTTTAATGTTTTGATATCATTTTCATTATTGTAATCGTTTATGTCGATAACGGTTGCTATGCGACTTACGGGTATTACGTTTTTTATTTTTACATCATCTGTGTCATTAACGATTTTATCCGTATCTGATGTTTCATTTATACTAAAAAGGATATTCCCGCCGATTTTTAAAAAAATAATCAGTCCCGCCAACGCGGCAATAATCAGCGATATTATTATAATTGCAACGATTTTCTTTTTTTTCATAAATACCTCTGATTTATATTGACACACGTTCTGTCAAGATAATATAATTTATTGCGGTAATTTACCGAAGTTCTTTTCGTAAAGTACTTTGAGACCGTACAGAACAAGCTCGCCATTGTACACTATATCCTTTGAACAGCTTTTTACGAGTGTCTGAGCAAGACCGCCGGTAGCTACAAGGGATACTTTTCCCTGATTGAGCTCTGCCTCAAATTTATCACATAAGCCGTCTATCATTGATGCAAATCCGTAAACGGTTCCCGATTGCATGGAATCAAGAGTGTTTGTCCCGATGGCATGGTCGGGAGTGTTCAGACTGATATTGGGAAGTTGAGAGGTTCTTTCCGAAAGCGCATTGAGTGATATCTTGACACCGGGAGCAATTGCACATCCTCTGAAATTTCCGTCTTTGTCTATTACACTTATTTTTGTAGCTGTTCCCATATCAATAACAATGCAGGGAAGGGCATAAATTGCGGCTGCTCCTATACATCCCGCAAGTAAATCCGCACCGAGCTGAGCAGGATTGTCTATCATGATTTTCATTCCGGTTTTAATCCCGGGGCCGAGTACCATAGGTGTACATCCTATGAGGTACGATACCGCGTTGATTATTGATTTGGTAACCTCGGGTACAACGCTGCTTATAGCAGAGCCGTTTATATCATCGGGAGTGATACCGTTCATTTCAAATATCTGTTTGAAAACGATTATGTATTCGACGGGTTCTTTGGATTTATTTGTAGCTATTCTTGATATGAATTTTGAAGTTTTGCCTTCGTAAACACCGATACAAATGGTTGTGTTGCCTATATCTATTGCAAGAAACATAAATACATCTCCATTATATTTTATTTCTTTATTATACTCTTATTTTATAAAATTTCAATAATTACTTTTTTGAGGTGTTAAATTTGATTTGTAATCTTTGTCCCAGAAACTGCAGAACTGACAGAAATTTGAATATCGGATTTTGCGGAACAAAAGACTGCTTCAGAATTGCAAGAGCCGCCCCTCATTTCTGGGAAGAACCGCCTATAAGCGGAGCAAAAGGTTCGGGTGCCGTGTTTTTTTCGGGATGTAATCTCAGATGTGTGTACTGCCAGAATCAAGAAATTAGTCATTGTTCATTCGGTAAAGACGTAACCGATTTACAGTTAATTAAAATCTTTGAAAATCTGATAGATATGGGCGTTCATAATATCAATCTTGTTACTCCTTCTCATTTTGCCCACAGACTTGTTAAGATCCTTCGTGATTTCAATTCTCCGGTTCCTGTTGTATACAATACTTCTTCCTATGAAAAAGTTGAGGTTATTAAATCGCTTGAAGGACTCGTGGATATTTATCTGCCCGACATTAAATACTTTGATTCTTCCCCGGCCTTGAAATATTCCGACGCATCGGATTATTTTGAAGTTGCCTCCGAGGCAGTAAAGGAAATGTACAGACAGACGGGTGATTTAGTTACTGATGAAAACGGTATTGCCGAAAAAGGAATTATCGTCAGACATATGGTTTTACCGGGAAATGTTTCGCAGGCCATGAAGGTTTTTGATTGGGTCGCCGATAATCTTTCTTTACATACTCATATCAGTGTAATGAGACAATACACGCCTTATGGAGACGCAAAGGACATGAAACCCATCAACAGTCCTTTGTCATCCCGCGAATATACGATAATAAAAGATTATATTAAAAATATTGGCTTTGAAAACATTTATTTTCAGAAGAAATCATCAAGCAACGAAATTTATATTCCCGATTTTAATCTTGAAGGTGTTGACCTTTGAATAATTCTGTAATATAATTATAAAAAATTTAGTTTGGAGGATAAGTATATGGCAAAAAAATCAGGTATTATGGGCGAATTCAAAGAATTTATTATGAGAGGCAACGTTATTGATCTTGCTGTCGGCGTTATTATCGGCGGTGCTTTCCAGGCAATCGTTAATTCTCTTGTAAATGATATTGTAATGCCCGTAATCACACTTGCAACAAAGGGCGTTGATTTTACAAATTGGTTTGTTGCTCTTGACGGCGGCGAATACGCTACTCTTGCTGCTGCTCAGGAGGCCGGTGCTTCAGTTCTTTCATACGGAAATTTCATTAGCGCTATCCTTAATTTCCTTATTATGGCAGTTGTTATTTTCTTTCTTGTCAAAGGCATCAATAAGATTTCAAATCTTAATAAGAAGCCCGAGCCCGAAGCTGCTCCCACTACGAAAACCTGTCCCTTCTGCAAGAGCGAAATCAGCATTGATGCTGTCAAATGTCCTCATTGCACAAGTGATATTAAAGACGCCGATTAATTTTGAATCCGACCACCCGTTACTTTACCTGACGGGTGGTTTTTTAAGGTGAGTATATGAATATTAAAATACTTTCTTCACTTGAAAAAGTTTTTGCCGACACTGAACCCGAAGCTGCTGAAATTTCAAACTTATCAATGTTGAAAAACGAAAGAACATCTTTTCAGGTGGCTTTCAGTTCGGATGTTGATAAATGTATTAAGCTTGATATTAAAGGAATTGATAAAGAGTACATTTCTGTTTATTCCGTAGGAGACGTTCCGGTTGAGCTTCCATGCTTTGAACATGCTGACGATTTCTATATCAGAAAAGATAAGGGTATGTATCCCGATATTTTATATCCGTCCGATGAGATTTCCGCAACGACGGGTAATTGGTATTCTTTCTGGATTGAAATAGATCCCAAATCATCGGTAAGCGGTGTTTTTGATTTGATACTTACCGTTGACGGATTTGAAAGGCAAATCAGAATTGATATTAAAGATGTACTGCTTCCTGAACAGAAACTGATATACACAAACTGGTTTCATTCGGATTGTATCTGCGATTACTACGGAATCGAACCTTTTACCGATAAGTTTTGGGATTATTTTGAAAATTTTGCTTCTGCTGCCCATAAACACGGACTTATATGCATCCTGACCCCTTTATTTACTCCTCCGCTTGATACAGCTGTCGGACATGAGAGAACAACGGTACAGCTTGTTGGAGTAAAGAAGACGGGAGGTAAATATCTGTTTGATTTCAGAAATCTGAAAAAATGGATTGAAATCTGCCGAAATATAGGCATTGAATATTTTGAAATGAGTCATTTCTTTACCCAGTGGGGAGCTAAACACGCCCCCAAAATTGTTGCTTATGACAGTAAAGGAAGAGAAAAGAAAATTTTCGGGTGGTTTACAAGAACGTCAAGCAGGGAATATGATAAATTTTTAACACAATTCAGTTATGCTCTCAGAAGGTTTATTTATGCTAACGGAATCGAAAACCGTGTATTTTTCCATATTTCCGATGAACCCGGTGTACAGCACATAAAGGTTTACAAAAAAAGAGCGGAATTGATAAAACGGATTTTTGCCGGATTTCCCATTATGGATGCTCTTTCGGATTATGATTTTTACAAAAAAGGATATGTTGATATTCCGATTCCGGAAGAAAACAGTATAGATAAGTTTTACGGTAAGGTTAACCATTTCTGGACATATTACTGTTGCGGTCAGGGGTCTCATAATGAACCCAACAGATTCATTGCCATGCCCTCAGTCAGAAACAGAGCTCTTGGTGTTCTTCTGTATAAATATAATGTTGTAGGTTTCCTGCAATGGGGATTCAATTTTTATAATACTCAGTATTCTTTATCCCATATTGACCCGTATAAGGTAAGTGATGCCGGTGGTCGTTTCCCTGCGGGAGATTCTTTTATGGTCTATCCTGCTGCGGACGGTAAAGTTATTTGTTCACTCAGATTAAAAGTATTTTATGATGCATTTCAGGATATTAGAGCTTTGAATTTGCTTGAGAGCAAAATTGGCCGAGATAAGGTTCTTGTGCTTTTGGGTGATATCAATTTTAACGATTATCCTCACGACTCGCAATGGCTGATTGAACTCAGAAATAAAGTCAATTCTCTCTTTTAGACAAATATTTATATTTGCATAGTGACAAAATAAAAAAAATATGGTATTATGTACTCAGCAAATATCCCAAATACTATATGGAGGTAACTATTATGGAAGCTATTATCAGCATCGTTCAGAAGATTCTTGAAGCTGTTTCGGCAGGTCTTTTTGCAGGTGGTGAATTCGAGGCATCAGGCATCGTTGCTCTTGTTAAGACATTCCTTGAGAACTTTGACCTCGTTGGGTTCATTACAAAGCTTATTGCTCTTGTTGGCTGATTTACAAAAAAGACCGTCACAAACGTGACGGTCTTTTTCGCTTTATTAATATAAAAGATTATACATTTTATCGGGTACGTTTGTAATGATATTATCTGCACCGATATCGCTGAGTCTTTTAATTTCGTCAATATCGTCAATAGTCCAGTACTGTACGGCTATACCCAGATTATGACAGTAATTGATGAACCTTTCTGTGCCTAATCTTATGATTTTGTACTGATTTGCGGGTAACTGAACTGCTTTGAAATGAAGCTTATTCTTATCGAGCTTGATATTCAAAGTGTAAGCAAAATAGAAAAATACGCCTTCAAGTACGCCGACCGATCTTTGTACATCGGGATAATTTTTTGTTAGATAATTAGTAATATCCGTGTTGAATGAGGCAATAATTACTCTGTCGGAAATGCCTTTTTCTTTACATAGTTTTATTAGCTTGTCGGCAGCTTTTTTGCCTGTTACACCTTTGTCTTTGATATCAATTGAATATAAATATTCACCCTTTGATTCAATTTTATCAATTATTTCTTCAAGCAGAGGTATACGAAGTCCCTCAGGTATATCGTTTCCTCTCAGACCTTTATACGGCATTGTTCCGTCGTCTGCCGTGAATCCTTCACCGGGATTCAGCTTTGATATTTCTTCGTATGTAAGGTCGCCGGGGAGAATATTTGTTTTATTATATTTTTCATTGGCGTCAGTTGTCCTGTCAAGAGTCGGATCATGAAGGATTATCAACTTTTCGTCCTTGGTCATATGAAGGTCAAATTCAAGTTCTTGAACGTTAAACTCATCGTTATTAAGGCAGATGTCAAAAGCCAACGGGGTATTTTCGGGCGCAATTCCTGCACCGGCTCTGTGGGCTCCGATCTGTGCCTTTCCGTCAGCAAACAGTTTACCATTGTTTTTAACGGGTGTTTTCAGGTTTTCGGGCATATATTTATCTGCTAAATATCCGGCAGCAATAAGTGCGAGTCCCGTACCTGCTACGGCACCCGCCGCGATACCCGTTGCTTTGAGTAATTTTTTTATCATAGTAATTCCTCTTCTTAAAAAAGCGCCTTGAAATAATCAAGGCGCCAATTCTGATTAAAGCTGAATGGGTTTGCCTTCTGCAACCGATTTCTTTGCCGCAAGAGCAACGAGAATGGAGTTAAGACCGTCTTCACCGGTAGTGGGTGTATCTTTATCGTTGAGTACGGCATCAACAAACTGAAGCATTTCATCTCTGAACGACTGCATATATCTTTCAAGGAAGAAATAAAGGGGCTTATCGTTGACTATACCGTCGGCACCCATATAAGTTACGTTGGTGGGAGTATCATTGGAAGCTACTGCGGCGCCCTTGCTGCCGAATACTTCAATTCTCTGATCGTAACCGTAAGCAGCTCTTCTGCTGTTGTCAATCACACCGATTGCGCCGTTTGCAAATTTAAGAGAAATAACTGCTGTATCAACGTCGCCTGCTTCACCGATTGCGGGGTCAACAAGACAAGTGGCGTTTGCGTAAACTTCTGTAACTTCACTGCCTGCAAGGAATCTTGCCATATCAAAATCATGAATGGTCATATCAAGGAACATACCGCCGCTGACGGCTGAATATTCTGCTTTGGGAGGTTCGGGGTCTCTTGAGGTGATTTTTACAACATGAACGTCACCGATCTTACCGTCTTTTACCATCTGCTTAACGTTAGCAAAATTATGGTCAAATCTGCGATTGAATCCAACCTGAAGCTTAACACCGCATTCCTTGACTGTATCAATTACTGCCTGTACTTTTTCGGGAGTAAGGTCAACGGGCTTTTCACAGAAGATATGTTTTCCGGCTTTTGCCGCTTCAATTGCTATATCTGCGTGAGTATCTGTTGAGGAACAAACAAGGACCGCTTCAACCTCGGGGTCTGCAAGCATTTCCTTATAATTGGCATAAATTTTGGGAATATTAAGCTCTGCTGCAACCTTTTCGGCATTTGCCTTGAAAACGTCTGTAATGCCGATTACTTTTGCGGTAGGAACATTATAAGTGATTGATTTTGCGTGTAAAGAACCGATGCGTCCGGCACCGATAATGCCGATGTTAAGCTGTTTCATGATTTATCTTCCTTTCGTAATATAGATTACCCGAAAATATTATCACAATTAAATGTGTAATTCAATAATTTTAAATATAATTATTGACAATTTTATGTAAATGATTAAAATATATGAGTACGGAGGCATAGCTCAGCTGGTCAGAGTGCTTGCTTCACACGCAAGAGGTCCACGGTTCGAGCCCGTGTGTCTCCACCAAAAATCTCCTTTGTCAAAATGACAAAGGAGATTTTTTGCTTATTGAAAATAAAAGAGACGAAACTGATTATTCGTCTCTTTTGGCACGCCGTGGGGGATTCGAACCCTCGACCTTTTGGTTCGTAGCCAAACACTCTATCCAGCTGAGCTAACGGCGCATATTCACTTGAAACGAAAAGTATATTATCACATACGATTCAAAAAATCAACTGTTTTTTTATTTTTTTCAATTTTATTTACGTTCGTTTATTTTTAGGTAGATATTGATTATTGTTTTTTGTAGTGCTAAAATAATTCCACATTTTTATACGGAGAAATGTTATGAAATCATTTACAATCAGTAAAAACGACTCAGGTCAAAGACTTGATAAATTTATAACCAAAGCCGTTCCCGCTTTGCCGACTTCTTTGTTGTATAAAAAAATCAGGACCAAGGATATAAAAGTCAACAAAAAAAGAGCGGAAATATCAACCCGTCTTAACGAAGGAGACGTGGTGGATATGTATATCAACGATGAGTTTTTTGCACCTGTTGAAGAAAAATATGATTTTTTATCTGCCTCTAAAAAATTAAATATTGTTTACGAAGACGATAATATAATTCTTCTTGATAAAAGTGTAGGTCTTTTATCTCATCCGGATGAAAACGAATTCAACGATACTCTTATTTCAAGAGTTAAACGGTATCTTTATGAAAAAGGGGAATATGATCCCAAAGGTGAAAATTCCTTCACTCCTTCTTTGGTCAACAGAATTGACCGGAATACCGGTGGAATCGTTATAGCCGCAAAAAATGCTGAGTCTTTGAGAATTCTCAATCAAAAGTTAAAAGACCGTGAACTTGAAAAATATTATCTATGCGTTCTGCACGGTGTTCTCACTAAAAAAAGTGATACTCTTATCGGCTGGATGATTAAGGATGAAAAAAAAAATAAAGTAACTGTTTTTTCTCATGAAATACCCGATGGAAAGATAATGAAGACAAAATATTCTGTTCTTGATGAAAAAGACGGATTATCCCTTGTAAGGGTTGAGCTTCTTACCGGCAGGACTCATCAGATAAGAGCCCATTTTGCTTCAATCGGTCATCCTCTTCTGGGTGACGGTAAATACGGTACTAATGCCATGAATAAAAAATACGGATATAAAAAACAGTTTCTCTATTCCTATCAACTTGTATTTTCCTTTACTACGGATGCGGGAATTCTGAATTATCTTAACGGGAAAACCTTTACGGTTGAAGACGTATGGTTCAGAAAAGAATTCCTTGACGGCAATCTGACAAAATAAATCCGTATATTTTTAGTAAAAAGTCTTGTAAATATGTTGTTTATGGTATAATATATATACATTATGCTGTATTGTTCAAACGGCATCAATTATTACTGAAAAGGATGAACTCAATTATGGCAAAGAACGAAACAAAGTCCAAGGCGGAGCTTTACCGCGAAGAGCGTAAAGCAAGAATTGCCAAGGCAACAAAGCAGAATGCAAATAATATTGCAAAAAGTAAGCAGGCAGCAAGCATTATAAAGAAGGTTGTTGCTGTTGTACTTATCATTGCAATTTTATGCGGACTCGGTATCTGGGTAAATTCACTTACCGGTATTTCCAAGAAAGCTACTACAACCATGACCGTAAACGGCGAGAAGGTAAATGCTGTTGAATTCATGTACTATTATGCAAATATTTATAACAATCTTTACAGCACTTCCAGCCAGTATCAGCAGTATTACGGTTATGATCCCTATAACTTTGACGCTACTCTTCAGGGAATGACTACCGACGAAGAAGGTAATCAGATTTCCTGGTCTGAAGCCATCAAAGGTTATGTAGTTGATGCTATTCAGCAGAACCGTGCTCTTTATTCGGAAGCTGTTAAAGCCGGAATTACTCTTGACGATGACGAAAAGAAGGAAATTGATTCTCAGATTTCAGAAATTGAAACCCAGGCAAAAGAATACGGCTTCTCTCTTGATGCATTCCTTTCCGCTTATTACGGAACCGGTCTTAATGAAAAGAACTTCAGAGAAATAGCAAATCAGCAGGCAATAGTTGAAAAGTATCAGACTCAGAAGCAGGAAGAGTATACCGAATCCATAACTGAGAAGCAGATCAAAGATACTTACGCCAAGGACAAGAAGAATTACGATTACGTTGATGTTCATTATTATGTATTTGCCGGAGAAGCACTTACCGCAAATGCTGACGAAACCGAAAAAGCATTCAAGGAAAGACAGAAAAAGGCAAATGAGGAACTCTTTGCCGCTGCTCAGGAAGTTGCCGATAAGG
>JAZLLW010000037.1:0-12996 GCA_045598305.1 Acutalibacteraceae bacterium | reverse complement strand
GTCGGCTTTGTTGTAGTTACCTTTTTTGTAGTTGTCGGCTTTGTTGTAGTTACCTTTTTTGTAGTTGTCGGCTTTGCTGTGGTTACCTTTTTTGTAGTTGTCGGCTTTGCTGTGGTAACCTTTATTGTGGTTTTTGTTTCTTTTGTTTCGGATTCTTCGGCAGACGTTTCCGTATATTCGGAAGTATCTGTAATTTCCGTAACGGATGTATTTTCCTCGTCAAGCTTACTTGAGTATTCATCTAAAGCAGACGATATTTCGTTTGTCGGAAGTTCTTCACCTGTAAGTTTATTGTAAACCGGGGCGATTACCGCACAAAGTGCAAGAATGATGGCAATTATTATGCCTAAATATTTTTTATTTTTCATATCATCACCGTCAATCCGAGAATGGTGTACTTATTCCGTTGAATCTGAAGTTGCCCGATACACGGTTCTTGTTAAATCTGTATACACTCATTACAAGTCCTATGCCGAAATATATACACATATTTGACGAACCGCCTGCGCTGATAAACGGCAGGGTTATTCCTATGCAGGGGATCAACTTAAGACACATGCCGATATTCATAAAAACCTGGGAAGCAATCATAAATGCACATCCGTAGCATATCATTGCACCGGGAAGATTATGAGACGATTTTGCGATTTTCATCATTCTGAAGCAAATAAACCCGAGAACGAATATAAGAAGGAAACCGCCGATAAATCCGAGCTCTTCACCTACAACTGAAAAAACCATATCACTTTCGTTAACGGGAATACCGGATTCCGATTGTGTATAAGTTCCTTTGAAAAGTCCGTCACCAAGCAGACCACCTGAACCGATTGCGTTAACCGCTCTTTGCTGCTGGTATATTCTTGCCTTATACACGGATTCGCTCAATGCTTCCGGATAATATATTGCAAGAATTCTTTGTCTGTGGAAATTGGAAAGGAATTTTGTCCATATCAAAGGAACAAACGCTAATACCGTTCCTATTGCTACTGCGAAATACCTCAGCTTCAGACCTGCCATAAACATCATGCCTATAAACATAAAGGCGAATATCATTGCAGAACCAAGGTCATCCGTCAGTATTATGAGACCGATGGGAATCAGTGCATGTACGGTAAGTAAAATAACGTTTTTTATCTTGTCCATATCGTGTTTTACTTTATCAAGATGAGCTGAAAAAGTCACGATAAATCCTATTTTTGCAAGTTCCGAAGGTTGAAAATTGATTTTTGTACCGCCTATTTCAATTATCGGAAGCCAGCATTTGGCGTTGGGTCTGTCCTCGGGTGCTTCACCGAAAATAAACAGAGTAAAAATCAGCAAAAGACAAATTCCACCGATAAACTGCCATATACGGATTATTGAATTGTAATCCAGAAACGATATTACAGCGCACGCAATTATGCCTACCGAAGTGGCAAGAATCATAACGAGACATTCTCTGCTGACTATCAGATCTGCTTCAATGGCATCGTTTCTCGTAGCGGAATAAACCATAAGGCATCCGAAGACGGAGGTAAGAACACACGTAAAGAACAAAACCAGATCCGTTTCTTTAATTGCGTTCTTTAATCTGTTTTTCATTGAAAGTTACCTTGTTCTTTCTGAGTATGATAATTCCCGAAACCAATATAAGAGGGAACATAGCGGCAGCAGCAAACCCGATATGGAAATTGCAGCCGGATTTATCTGATACTATCCCTACTACATTCGGACCGGTGGTACATCCTAAATCACCTGCAAGGGCAAGTAATGCAAACATTGACGTTCCGCCGGTGGGTATTTTGGCGGCAGCCAGTGAGTAAACTCCGGGCCACATTATACCGACTGTAAATCCGGTTAATGCACAAGCCGCCAATGAAATAATGGAAATTTTTGATACAGCGGCAATAATATAGCATATTATGCAAAAAATACCGCTTATCATAATGTAGTTTGATAATTCTATCTTTTCACATTTTATCGCATATAAAACTCTTGATATGCCCATAAATACAGCAAACATTGTGGGACCGATAAGGTCGCCAACCGTTTTTGATATATTTAGGCCGACTTCGGCAAACGCACTTGCCCATTGACTCATCGCAAGCTCCGATGCGCCTGAACACAGCATCAGCAGAAGAAATACGTAAAACAGTTTGTTGCTGAAAAGCTTTTTCAGCGGGAGTTTTTCCTCTTCATTTACAAGCTTGTTGATGGGTACAAACAGAAAATAGAATCCGTTGAACAGGGGAATAATACCCCAGATAAAAGAAAGATATCTCCAGTTTAAAATCCCGAATGTTGCAAAATACAGAGTTGAAATCAGCACCACAAGAACCTGACCCCAGCAATAAAACGAATGGAGAAGACTCATTGATGCAGATTTCTTATCCGTTGGGCACGCCTCAACTATCGGACTTATAATTACCTCACATGTCCCGCCTCCGACCGCAAGGAAAACCGTTGAAATCAGTATTGCGGTATAGCTGTCGGTCATAATGTAAGGAAGAGTGCCGAGTAATACAAAACCCGTGAATGCTGAAAAGTGAGCAAATGATGCTGCTGCTCTGTAACCGATTTTATCGGTAATAAACGTTGAAAGCAAATCAACACAAAGCTGTATCATAAAATTAACCGTTATTAACGAGCAAATTTTCAGCATTGAAATGTTAAACGTATTATTGAAAGTTACAAATAACAGCGGTGTGAAATTGTTGACGATTGCCTGAGTTATATATCCAATATAACTTGCTGCAAGTGTATGCCTGAAATTGCCGATTTGTTTCATCCTTTGACTTCATTATAAAGGGCCGTATATGATTCGGTAATCTGCTGACCTGCAAATCTGCCTGCAGAAACTACTTCTTCATTTTCGGTAAAGATTGAATGCCAGTTATTGGCAGTAACAAGATATCCTATCTGGTCGTTTGTAAGACCGAATACGATGAGCTCCCTGTCAGAAGCAAGGTCTTTGAATGAAGCATAGTCCCAGTCCTCACCGTACCAGGATGTTTCTGCTGTATCCGCTCCTCCGAAGGCAATTTCGGGAGCAAGCTCACCGGGGATAATGGGAACTGCGATATCCTTGCCGAATTCACAGTAACCTACTTCCGTAACTATTGCGAATTTACCCAGGCCGTCTCTGCGAACGTTATTTACAAGCAGACCGCCTTTAGCGGCAAGTACAAGGATGTTGTTTTCTATATTTACCCATACTTCCTTGAATGATATGTTGAAGATGGGAACGATTTCTTTTTCGTTTTCAATTGTGTTAAGCTTCGTTACAAGTGCATGAGCGTATACGGGTATTTCGTATCTGCTGCCTTCCGCTTCGACTCTTGCTTCATCAAGCTCAAGGGGAGCGTACTGGCTTGAAATAGCAAGCTCTGCACCCTGAATGTAGAAGAAATTTGCGTTGTTATTTTCGTTGATTTCTTTTTCCATGTAATAGGGATAGTCGCCGGTAAGTTCGGTATGAGCAGCACCGTTACCTACGCAATGAATAGCACCGTTTACAATCCAGGTCTCTTTTGACTCGTTGTTTTCGGGAACGAAACGGAACCTGTGAAGCATTTTATCAAATACCTGAGGATCTCTCTTGTCACGGATATATTCGGAAACGTCAACTTCTCCAAAGTAAAGCTTACCGCTTTCCATGTTGTTAATTGCGTTTTTCATTGAGTCTATCGTAACGTTGTACAGATTCTCCATATAGTCTTTGTTCTGACCGCTGGGAAGCTGAATGCCGAGAAGAGATCGGATAGATGAAAGGAATAATGCGCTTACTATGTCACCGTTCATACCGAAGGTGTCAACGCATGAATGCTGATGAAGTGCCGAGATGTTTACGCTTGTAAGCTCAATATCATTTTCTGCTGCCCAATCGGCAATGATTTTTCTCATTGCTCTTACATCGGTGTTTGCGATTCCGTATGCATCAAGCACGGCAAATATACTTATGCCTCTGCCGTCGGAAATTGCAACCGTTCTTACCTTCTGGTCATCAAACTGATCGGTAGCAAGTTTTTTTGTTACGGAAAGACTACCGCCAACATAGTAGTCGCCGCTGCCGTCAAGCTCTTTTCCGGTAAGAAGTGAAGCATTTGAATAACCGATTTTCCAGGTGTCGTTATCGGATGCTTCTGTTTTATATTCGTCTTTGGTATAACCAGGATAGAAATTCTCTGTCTTATAATCGGCCTTCTTGCCCCAGTTGGGAGTTTTAATCATTGCCGCAATACCGCCTACAAGAGTATTTACAACATCATCAAGAACTGAGTAAACCTTCTGAAGAGCGGGATTGGTAACGTCTTCGTTTGCGTATGCGGGAATGATCATTACCGAGAAGACAATTGAAACTGCAAGAATTATAGCCGTAATTTTCTTTTTCATTTTCATATCCTCCGTTAAGCGATATCATCAAGTGACATATCGCCGAATTTAATAAAATCTTTTTTACGCATAAATTCGCTGACAATCAATGTTAAAACTGCAGGTGCAATAAAATGCATGATTACTATTTCAATAATCGTTACTGTCGGTGAAACTCCGTCTGCCGTCATTGCTGAATAAGTCATAAACTGACCAACAAGACCGCTCGTTCCCATACCTGAGCCGGCAGTATCGCATTTCATCTGAAGTACTACTGTTGAGATGGGACCGAGTATTGCACTTGAGATTATCGGGGGTATCCATATCTGAGGATGTTTGAGAATGTTGGGCATCTGAAGCATAGATGTTCCGATACCCTGCGAAACAAGACCGCCTATTTTGTTTTCTCTGAAGCTTGCTACGGCAAACCCGACCATCTGACAGCAGCATCCGACCACAGCGGCACCGCCAACTATTCCGTCAAGTCCGAGTATAATTCCGAGAGCCGCCGAACTGATGGGAAGAGTAAGGCATATACCCATTACAACGCTGACAATAATGCCGAAAATCAAGGGCTGCTTATCCATACTCCATTTGATTATCTCGCCGAGCCATGTCATGAATTTTGACAGATAGGGCCCTACAATAATACCTACCGCAGAGCCGGCAAGAATTGAGAGTGCAGGTGTAAGTATAATATCGAGCTTTGTTTTACCGCTTATAAGCTTACCAATCTGTATTGCCGTAAACGCGGCAACAAATGCTCCGAGCGGGTCGCCGGGCCCGGAATATAGGAGAGCACCTGCTTCTGTAATGAGGGTACCTTTCAGCAAAGCAGAAGCGAAAGCACCTACCATACCTGAAACTGCCGCGGAAACGGAAGTGAGAGGGGATGACTTATATTTTGCCGCCATTCCGACACCGATACCGGCACCTGTAATCGACTTTGTAACTGAAGAAGCAAATCCTATATATTTGCCGATAACTCCCGGAATAAAGGCCGCAATCTGAGTAAGAATGGTTCCGATGATTAAAGTCCCGAACAGGCCGAGTGCCATTCCCGATAAGCCGTCAATAAAAATGTAATTTAATATGTTTTTGATTTTTTTCATTTGATTTTACCCATTAATTCATCGAAGGCATCAGCGTATAGCTTTCCGATGAATTCCGCTCCGTTCTTATTGGGATGAACTCCGTCATCCGACCAATGTTTTGAGTCCTGCTCAAGACACGCCTTTGCAAGTAACCCGTCCGTGGGAACATAAACATCCGCAAATTCTCTTGCAAGCTTTCTTGTAATATCAATTTTGCCGTTAAGATCTTCTCTGAAATAATCTTTTTCTTCGTCGGGAAGAAGATACTGCTCGAGAATTATAATCTTTGCGTTCGTTCTTTCTTTGATTGCCGAAAGTACCGTACGGTATCTTTTTTCAAATTCTTCATTATCAAGCCAGGCTCTTTCGGCAGCTCTGTGCCATGTATCGTTAACACCAATCATAATAGATATGACGTCGGCATTAATGTCAATAAAGTCTTTCTGAAGTCTGTTGATAAGGTCAATCGTTTGATTTCCGCTTATACCGAGATTGATAAACTCGATATCCATTTCCGGATGTCTTTCTGATATTATTTTCTTTGCATAAAGAGGATAACCTTGCCCCATTTCGTGATAATCGTCACGGTTTCTGCCGGCATCGGTTATTGAGTCGCCCTGAAATAAAAGTCTCATTATATTTACCTCCATTCCGGTTGATTTTATCATAAATTTTAATATAAAACAATATTAAAAATTTACAAATAGAAGAAAATTTGATATAATATATTCAAATATTATTCTGGAGAGATATAATGCTTGACTTTGCTTTGGAAAAATGTTCCTCTTGGGATTATTTATTAACATCCGGTAAACCTGTTCTTATTTACGGAATGGGCAACGGTGCAGATAAAATCATTGACATATTACACAGTAAAAATATAAAAATAAGCGGTGTTATGGCAAGTGATGAATTTGTGAGGGGGCAGTCTTTCAGGGGCTTTACAGTAAAAAAAATGTCTGATTTTGACGGTGATTTCATCGTTGTTCCTGCTTTCGGTTCTTCATTACCCGATGTAATGAATCATATCATTGATATCGGTAAAAATCATGATATGATTATACCTACCGTTCCCGTATTCGGCGGAGGAATATATGATGACTATTTCTTTGAGATTAATGCCGCAAAAATTAATATCGTATATTCGTTTTTATCAGAAAAATCAAGACGGATTTATGCTGATTGCGTGAACTTTATTTATTCGGGGAAAATTGAATATCTCCTGAGAAGTCAGACCGAAAAAAGCGAAATTTTTTCGGATTTCCTTTGTCTTGACGGTGGCGGTGCTTTTGTCGATTTGGGGGCATACAGAGGAGATACGATTGAAGAATACCTTTCGTTTTCCAAAGGCGTTTACAGTAAAATAATCGCTCTTGAACCTGACGGAAAAACCTTCAGAAAACTGAACGAAAAATTCGGTAATGCCAAAAGTATGTTTTTATACAATAAAGCAGTCAGCGCTAAGAGCGGCGTGATTAAATTCAACTCGGAGGGCGGGCGAAACTCATCCGTATCCGATAACGGCGTTGAAATCGAATGTATATCCATTGACGATTTGTGCTACGATATAAATGTTGAATATATCAAAATGGATGTTGAAGGCGAGGAAATGGCAGCAATTTCAGGCGGAGAAAATACAATAAAGCGCTGCAAGCCGAAGCTTAATACAGCGCTTTATCACAGATTAAATGATTTTTTTGAAATTCCACTGAAATTATATGACCTGAACCCTGATTATGAATTTGAAATCAGGCATCATCCTTATATTCCGTGTTGGGATTTCAATTTGTATTGCAGATGATTACTCAATATAGAATTTATCAAGTTTGCTCTGCCATGCATTTACTTTGCCGGAATCATATTTCGTCGGGATATCTTTTGCGGCAATCATTGCTTTCTGGCCTTTCTTGAGCAAAAGAATAACGTTAAGAACGTATCTGAATTTTTTCTTACCTTTTTTAAGCTTATTGATTATTTCGCCGAAGGAGAGCTCAAGGCCTTTACCTTCGGTGATTTTCTTTAACTCATCATTGGTAAAGATTCCGGCCTCAAAGAGAAATCTCAGTTCTTCGGACCTTGAGGTAAGAAGAATTCTTTTTGTTATATCGGAAAGGAAGCACTCGCTGCCGATCTGTTTGAAATAGTTGACTTCATATTTCCATAGATTTTTTTCTGTGGGAGCACCGTTTCCTATTGCTTCAACAAGCATTTTTGCGGCCTTGAATGAGTTTGAAATGTCATGGCCGTTGAGAGGATTGCTCATGAATGCGCTTTCACCTATGGCTGCATAACCGTTACAAATCATTTTGGTCAGGGGATATCTCACGGGAATCTTATAGAACTTACCGCCGCGAAGCATTTCATAACCGATAATCTGATTCTCGATTCTGAGCTGGCGGAGCATCGTTTCATGTTCGAATCTTGACATTCTGCCAAGCTTGCCGACAAAGATATCAACCGTCTCATCAGGATAGCAGGTACACCATGAAACGCCTTGCTGGCCCATAAACTTGACGTATATTCTCTTTAATTCTTTGGGCGGCTCACGCTCGGGATAATAGTCATAGATAGCCCTGTAAGAGCTGAAATAATCAAGCTCTCCCAATTCCTTCGTGATATTGAAGTTATCGGGGAATGATTTACGAAGAGGAGAGTTTATACCGCAGCTGTCAATTACGAGATCGGCATAGTACTTCTCTTTATCTATAACAACACCGCTTACCTTATCACCTTTGATAACCAGCTTTTTAACCGGCATTTCATATTCAATTTTTGCGCCCTTGGCAACTGCTTCTTTTATCAGCTGATTGATGAAGAGGCGTCTGTCAACGTTCCAGCATCTGTTTTCCTTCGGAATTTCAAGAGAAATGGGAAAATCAGAGAAGGGAGGAAACAGATTTGTGTATTCGGCTTTCAGAGTACCCTCGGGAACCTGAATTCCGTTTTCACTGAAAGCTGAAACTTCTACATTATCAAACCAGTCGTAGCCGACTTCGTTTTCACATTCTTTTTCATAGATTGTGACCTCGTGTCCTTTTGCTGCAAGAAGCTTTGCTGCAACAAGTCCGCCGGTTCCGGCGCCTGCGACAATAATTTTCATATACATTTCCTTTCGGATTAGATATTTATTCATTTTTATTATATAGTTCGTTAAACTAATAGTCAAGCCAAAAATCCGAATAAGAATTTATGCAAAATTATCAAATGAATTTTGAAAAAAGTTATTGACAAACGGAATATATTATGTATAATGTAAATCGTTGACCGCAATATTGGGGAATTGTGTAAAGGTAGCACTGCAGACTCTGACTCTGCCTGTTGGGGTTCGAATCCCTATTCCCCAGCCATAAACCGACACTTAAAGGTGTCGGTTTTCTTTTTTTTGAAGAATTATATTTTAGTATTGACTCTGACGTTACGTAATAGATTATAATGTGTATTGTAAGGAGGTAATCTTATGATGACGGTTAATGAAGTAAGTAAATTAAGCGGTGTCAGTATCAGAACTCTGCAATATTATGATAAGATAGGTCTGCTTGTTCCCGAAAAACATTCAGATGCGGGATATCGTTTATACGGTGAAGCTTCACTTGAAAGACTTCAGCAGATTTTACTTTTTCGTGAACTTGAATTTTCTCTTAATGACATCAAACGTATAATTGAATCACCGAATTTTGACAGAGTTGAGGCGATTCGCCAACAAATAGAGTTGCTGAATTTAAAAAAGCAGCATATTGAATCATTGATTGAATATGCTGATAATATCAGAAAAAAAGAAGGCTTCATAATGGATTTTAATGTATTTGATAAAAAGAAGATTGAAGAGTATTCTTCTGTTGCTAAAGAAAAATGGGAAAATACCGTCAGTTACAGGGAATATGAGAAAAAAGACGCCGCTAAAAGCGATGACGTACGGCAAAAAGAAAGTAATGATTTTATGTGTATTTTTGCACGTATAGGTGAAATTAAAAATTGTGACGTGTCAGATAATAAAGTTCAGACGTTGATTAAAGAAATACAGAATTTTATCAGTTCTCATTACTACAACTGTACAAATGAAATATTGATGTCTTTAGGAGAAATGTATGTTGCTGACCTTGAATTCAGAACCAATATTGATAAGGCAGGAGGGGTTGGTACTGCCGAATTTACCGAAAAAGCGATAAAATATTATTGCAGATAAAAAATACCGAAGCTCATGCTTCGGTATTTTTTTAATCTATGTTCAGAACTTTTGCAAGAGTTTTGCCGAGTATATTTTCTTTACATTGTTCACTTATATTCAGACGTTTGATTCTCTCAATATCCCATTTAATATCATCAACTTTATTATATGGAAAATCAAGACCGAATATGCTTCTTTCTTCGCCAGTCTGCAATATAACCGTTTCAAGCTGTTCATCGGATAATGACCAGGAGCTCATACCGTATCTGTCTTTAACGGTAGTCCATCCGGCATAAACGTGGTCGGGATAATGCCTCGAATTATTACACATAACGGCAAGTGCTTCCTTGAAAAAATGATATCCTCCGATATGCTCCATGCTGAATTTCAGATAGGGAAAATTCCAGGCAACTTCATCAAGAAGAAGCACACGGTTATCCTTAAGTCTGTGCCAGTGCATTCCCGAATGGAACGAAACAAATAATCCGAGTTCTTCCGCTTTTGCATATACTCTGAATGCGTCGGGACCGTCGATGACAAATTCCTGATAGGGAGGATGAAGCTTTATACCCTTAAACCCCAATTCGGCGATTCTTTTGACATCGTCTTCAATATCGCCTTTTTCAAAGTTGATTGTACCGAAGCCGAAAAGACGGTCATTGCCTTTAATTTCTTTAGCCAGCCACTCGTTCTGGTCCATATCAATACCTGCATCAGCAAGTTGATTTGCAAACGGTGCAAAACAAACGGCCTTGTCTATTTCCGCTTCGTCAAGATAATTCATCAGTGAATATATATCGCCGTGTTCTTTTATTACTTTCGGAAAAAGATGTGCGTGATTTGCAAATATCATATTTCTTCCCCTTTCAAAATGCGGCGTCTGCACATATCTTTAGTAAATCGCTGATTGCTTTGTCAAATTCCGGTAAATCGTACGGAGAGTTAACAGCACTTTCACCGAATGCGGCCTCGTAAAGTACGCATGATGCGAGAAATTGACCCAATTCGTTGAGATGCTTACCGTCGGTTGTGAATCTGTCACCCAGATTTGTGCTTCTTGCTATTTGGAACGCTTTTGCAAACGGAATCTGTATATCAATTTCCGCTTCTTCATTTATTTCGCTGCATACTCCGGCAAGACTTTCGTACATTTCCTGCTGATTGTTGTTGAAGTTGTTTCTGAAATCGGCAATGCCGCATCCCGTTTCGTATGCCCACATCTGATTTAATGCTGTTCTTGTCTCGGGATGCATCAGCTTGCAGTATGCACTTAGCTCGGAAAGATACGGTTTGAACGATTCAGCGTCACCTGCAAGAGAGTGCTCCTGTTGAAACGTAATCAAGTCCCAATCGTCATCCTCAACCGCTTCGTGAAGAGCTATTCCGTCAGGCTTCATCGCATTCGTTTCGCCCGGGAGATACGTTTCGTAAATGTATACCTCTTCCTCATCAATATAATTTCTGTAATGTTCTTCAATACTTGCATTATCAAGACGAAGGTTTCCGAGAAGAAGCTCTTTACCTGCGGCCTTTGCGAGTAAGGGAAGATATGTATGAATGTCTGTTGAACATTCATTACCTATTGACAGTATTTTCATTATCTGTGCCTCTTATCATTTCATTAAGTTCCGATTCTTTTCCTTTGTTGCATTTTTCAATTATCGCAAAGAAAAGGGATACGAGTAGGTAATAGGGGAACGGAGCAAATACTCCCGGGTTAACAAGTGACATCATTTCAAGACCGATAAATGACAGAAAAATGATAACCGAAAAAAACGTTTTGTATTTTCTGAACAGTTTGATTCTGAGATAATTCAGATAACCGTATGCGGTAATTCCGAGTATACCGAATGAACCGATAACTTGTATTACCGAATTGTGATACCAGCAAAGAGTGTGTTCGGCATTATGGTGTATGTTATTATTACCCATATATCCGAGTCCTCGTCCGAACAGGGGATTGCTGAAGAAATCTTTTATACCGGCTTTAATCAGACCGATTCTTATTTCGTTTTGTCCAGGATCGGCAAATCTTTCCAGTGTGTATCCGAGTGTCCTGATAATAATCGGAGTGGAAATTATCAGAATAAGTGCAAAGCAGCCCAAAGTAATCAGATTTTGTTTTTTGTGTTTTTTATCAATGACGGTCATAATGATAAAGCAAATTCCGAATTCTATACTTCCGAATATCAGACCACCTCTTGATCCGGAAAGTGCTATTACAGCAAGGTCAAGCAAAGCTAGAAAGGTATATCTGTATTTTTCTGATGCAAACCAGAACGCAAAAGGCATTGCAATCATGAGTATTGTAGATGCGTTGTTTCTCCATTGAAACGGAATTACGCTCATGGTTTCGGTAAATTCGTTCCATCTTGAAACGTATTCCTGAATAACGGCAACAGTAAGAATGAGTATGCAGTTTACGAATATCCTTGAAAATCTTTTTTCAAAGTCAGAATTATAGCTTTTTTCATAAGACGATGAAACATAGGAGACTATCGGAACCATTCCGATTCCGAGTGCAATCATATAAAATAAAGACGTTCCCGAGAAGTATTCTCCGGAGCTGATTGAACCGAGTCCACCGAGTAATATCGCAATACTTACCGCAAACATTCCTTTAAGTATTGATGACTTTGACAGCTTGTTCCTTTGGAAAATAAAATGTAAAATTAAAAATACAATGAATGGAATTGCAAGATACCACATTCCGAAATAACCGGTCGTGGAGTGTTTATTGCGAATTGCAAAGCAGCATATTGCCATCAATGTTTCCGTTGCCGGAAGAAGGTCGCCGGATAAAGCCATTGTGAATCCGCCTATTCCCGCAAGAATGTAAGTTCCGGGTATTTCAAGATGAAAAATCATTATCGCCGAGCAGAGAATAAACAAAAGAATACTGTATCCGCCGGATTTGTTGAATCGGCAGATTGATTCTATTATTCTGTTTACCTTTTGATTGTGAAACAAGGCGTTTTGCATTTTTTGTCTCCGCAATTTTTATCTATGTGATTTTAACACCTTTAATTTTTAATGTCAATTAAATACAAAAATATAATCCCGTACTTCATACGAAGTACGGGATTGAAAATTATTCTGCAACCGAAGAGTCTGCTTCCATCGTAGCCATTTGCGCTCTCTTTGCTCTGATTCTTTCAAGATCAATATACATCTGTTCTCTTGTATTTTCGTCAATATTATAGAAAATCATCGGAATAAAGCAAATAGCGTCAAAAATAAGCTTGGGGCCGAATGCCGTAAGGAAAAGTCTCCAGCCGGTCCGGTCTCCGGGTACTATCTTGACTTCAGAATCAAAGCCGGCCCATTTTTCAAGAAGATAGGCGTTAAGGATTCTCAGAAAGATATCTTTCACTTTTGTGAAATATC
>JAZLLW010000036.1:0-13869 GCA_045598305.1 Acutalibacteraceae bacterium | reverse complement strand
CCTAAGACCGCTTGGCCTCCGACTTTAGGATAAACCGATCCGCCTTTCTGTACATCAGTATAGCCTTTTTTACGATGTTGTTCGTATAATCAAATGTAAACAGGATCGGCAGATATGCCGATAACAACGATTCTAAACACTACAAGGAGATTTTCTTATGGAAAATAAGAGCATGACCGAAACGATGCGTGAAATACAGGATGCAGAGCTTGAAAAGGTGAGCGGCGGCGAACAAAGCGGAGGTCTCCCGCAGATTACTTTCATGACAGACCCTCCCATTAGCGGACCCAGGAAACAACGTATCACGGTCAAGTGGAAAACCCTTAACGCGCTGACTGTGGAAATCTACGTCGATGGTCACAGAATATATTTGACGGCCGCAGATGCCGCTGAAGGACAACATACGTTTGGATTGAGACCGGGAGTCCATACCATTAGATTAGTGGCCAATAATGTGGTAGGTGATGTTGAGTCTTACAGTGCCTACAAAGTTTATGATGATTAAGGATGAGTAAAAGGACTTGATGTCTACAGTCATGTCCAAATCCTTTGGCGGGCAGATGGATGCGACAATGCAAAAGACAGAGATGTTCTGACAGAGAAAAAGCCATACAAATAAGGTCCCGGTGAAATAGGGATATTTGCCCTCAGATCTCCAGAAAGGCCTAATCCCACATAGCAGTATCCAACGCAGACATCGCCTATGTGGATGAGGAGAATGGTATCGTTCGCTCGTATTATATGGATGCTCTTGACGGAACGCAGGTAATTGATTTAAAGCCCTATACGCCAAGTATAGACCGGATAGGAAATCCGAGAACACCCCAGTGGTGCCGTCATGGGCCAAAGTCTTATGAAGAAAACGGATAGCCATTTTTACGACTGCGTCGCATAAATAAGTGAAAGCAGAAAAGAATCGCCCCCCACATCTAAAAGCAAGTATTCCATCACAGCTTGACACCTATTCCCATGTATTCGCGGCAAGTGAATACGGTTAAAATGGCGTTGTTCGATACGGACAAATAAAAAGATAAGCGACAGAAACGAACCCGAAAACGGGCTGATTTTTGTCGCTTATTTGTCGCTTAATCTATTAAATGTCGCTTGAAGATACTTGAATACAGTAGATTTTTTGTGTTTATATAATGCTATAAACCACTATATATTGTGTTTTATTTGGTATCTTTTAGTATCGTATAGTTGGGTGTTACTCTGATGAAGAAACACTTTGTGTATTCCGGGAAAAACGGGTAAATGTGGGTGAAGGACGGGGTTTAATCAAAAATTCATCTGAAATATGACGACATAAAAACACAAGAAGGACCGGACGGCTGCAATTGAATCTCCTGCAAAACAGAGATACCGTCTGATCCTTCTGTAAATTGCCGCCTGCGCAAAAAGCGACAATTGGTGCCGGTGACCGGACTTGAACCGGTACGCTGTTGCCAGCGAGGGATTTTAAGTCCCTTGCGTCTGCCTATTCCGCCACACCGGCGTATGGTAAAGCGTGAAATCCACTCTTAAACCGAGTGATATTATAATAGATATTGCATAAAAAGTCAACTGTTACTTGCCCGCTCTCAAAAGATAATCGGCATAAAGCTGGTTTTTCCTTTCCTCTGTATATTCGTAGCACCAGAGGTTGAATATACCGTCAAAATCCTCAAAGGTTTCATCGGGGTATACCTTTACGTTTCCGACTTTATAGGGCAAAGGAATTTCTACCGTACCGTTGGAGGCAATGTAGCTCTCTTCGGCGATTTCAACCGCAAGGCGATTGCTTTCCTGCCTCGGAAATTCCTCATCGTATTTGATTACCGTAACGGGAAAAAGAGCGCATTTTGCTCCCGTGCGTCTGTAAAATTCGGGAGAAGTGCCGTGATGACCGTGATGAGATACCTGAATGATATCCGCTTTCAGTTTGTCGTTATATCTGTCAATAAGCACCTTATCACTATGGTCGGAAGCATCTCCCGGGAAGGAAACAACCGTACCGCAGGCATTCATAACGATAACCGTAGAGGTATTATTGAAGTCTTCGGTAGATGCAGGATATACGTCCTCGTGGGTGCAGAGAACGTCAAATTCAAGATTTCTTACGCAAAAATGCATACCCGTGTGAAGCTTGACCACGCGGATTTCCTTACGCTCTTTCAGAAGGCGTCTGAAATCAATCATTGAATTGTAGGCGGGAATACCCCAGGGGGCATCACGGTGATTTTCGGAAGGAAAGTTCACGTAAACCGCTTCAATAACAAGCTTGTCCGAATAATATGCGAGAATATCGTTGAACTTACCGATATGGTCCTCATGGCCGTGTGAAAAGAACCAGCCGGACACTCTCGGCTTCTCTTCTCCCGATATCTTTCTGAGAAAATCAATAAGGCGTATATCATCGTTGACGGAATAGTAATGAGCACCGTCAATGACAAAGAAGCTGCCGTCGTCACATCTGACGATATAACACATACCGCAGTCAATGAGGGAATGGTCCACCTCAAACTGCCAGAGAGCAACAGGAGTTTTGTCTGCATAGACGGGTTTTACCGCATAGTCGGTAACATTGGGGTCCGCAATAACCCTCAATTTACTGTCGCAGGGTGTATAGCATACGTTGAGCAGACATTTTCCCTTTAAGGTATGATACCCGTTATTTTCAATGGTGTTGCGAGTAACGGTGACGTAGCCGTTACCGAGAGCATTATTGCAGAGTGCTTCATACTCGGAAAGAGAAGAGTCCTCATACACAAGCATAAACGCTCCGTCGCCGCAGTCGTATTCACTTTCAAATTCCCTTGCAGGAAGAATAACATTTTCAAATATTCCGTTCATATCACTGTGAAATGTATTTTGAGGGGTCGTAGGTTTCGCCGTTGTAAATGACCTCAAAATGAAGATGAGGTCCGCTGGAGTTACCCGTTGAGCCGACCTTACCGATAGTCTGACCGCCCTCTACATAATCTCCGATTTTTACCGTAATTGATTTATCAAGCAGGTGGGCGTACCTTGTCTTGTAGCCGTCACCGTGATTTATTAGCACCATATTGCCGTAGCCCGAGCCGGAACGCTGAACGAGTTCAACCGTACCTGCCCTTGAAGCGATGACGGGTGAGCCCTTTGCGGTACCGTTACGGGTACAAAGGTCAATACCCTTATGCCAACCGCTTCGTCTCCAGCCATAAGGTGAGCTGACGTAATGACAATGAGGTGCGGGCCAGAGGAAGCCCATATCCGATGCTTCGCCGATATATACTCCGCCGTAGGTGGTGCGTCCGCCAACGGTAAGCAATTCGTCAACGGGTTCAACAAGGATTTCCTCCGAAAAATAGGTGGTGTATAATTCACCGTCAACATAAACGACGGAGGTGATTACGTTTTTGGAGCCGTTTTGTCCCTTGCGGTTAACCACTCTGTAGCCGCTGTATTTTGAAGCGTCACGCGTGGTAACGGTAGCGTAGGGAATACTGACGGTTTCGGTGTCAACATAAGTCATTTTGACCTTGATGAGGTCATTGCCCGAAATGTATTTTTCAAGCTTTGAGGCATCCCACATTATGTCGGGAACGTTGCTGTAAAGTCCCTGAACATAGTCAACATTCTGAAGGATACCGGGAACACATCCCTCGTCGGCGGTTTCTTCGTAGGGCTTGAGAATATTATAAAATACGGTTTTGGCATCCGCTTCGTTCATTACCGCACAGATGAATTTACCGTCAATATATACGCCGCAGGCGTGAATGAGATTATCCGCGGAATTTTCAATAAGCGAATCCGAAATAATATCCGCATTGTCAAGCTTGTCAAGGGAAACGACCGCAAGCTCATATCTTACGTTTTCGCCCGATACGGCTGTGGTCACTTCGGAGCTGATACCGTCGGAAGCGAGTCTGTCGGAATAGATGCTCTCTGCCTTGGTGAGCACGGTTTCGTCCTCAATATATCCGACTATCTTATCTCCGTAAAGGACCTTGAGAGCAAAGGTCTTGTTATTCCAATAATTGAATACGGTTATCATTACGATAAGAGAAAGGACGGGTAAAAGGATATTGCCGACGGTTTTAAGGAAATGATTATGATTTCTGACGGATTTCCTTATATTGCCCGCAATGAACGAAGGTACCGTTTTCGGCTTGCCGAGAGCACCGATAAGAGCACCCAAGCCCGTGGCGATTTCCCTGCGCAGCTGCCTGGATTCACTGCGCATATAGGCGAGATAATCCTTGACACCCTTTTCTCGTAAATTCCTTGAGAAAGATGAGTGAAGTTTTCTGAACGGAACGGAAATGATGGAAATAATATTCAGAAAGACAAAGGAAAAACTGCGAATAATAACGTCACCGAGAATATAAATCCAGGAGTAAAGCGAGCTTCTTTCGTCAAGGTCAATTATCTTTATTTCTTTTTGCCTGACTGCCTTTTTCTCTGCCTTGCGCTGTTTTCTGATTTCGTTTTTTTTACCGGGAGCATCAACGAAAGCGTCAAGATTTATCATCTCGTCAAGCATTGCCTTATTTGCTTCATCGGCTTTTACCGTTTCCGATTCATCGCCCGATGCTATGCTTTCAATGCTCTTTTCGGTAGCGCTTATCTCCTGAGAGTATCTCATCTCAATGTCGCGGCGGATGGCCTCCATTTCAAGTTTATCCTTCTTTTCCGCTTCAAGACGGAGCTTTTCTTCTCTTGAAAGTCCCGAATCGTACTCGGCTACCATTTCGTCGGTGCTGACATTTATCTGCTCATAGACAGACTGCTCCTCCGCCGAAATTACGTCTTCAATATTCACTTTTTTGTTATCTTCGTCCATAGAATACTCCAAAAAAGTAAGCTGATTTCAAATGAACACAAAAGCCCATTTTCGGTATTATAACACAATATGTAGTATATTACAAGAAATAAATATACCATAAAATAAATATTGAGTTAACAGCGGCGATATGATAGAATGAAGAGAAGAGGTGATAAGATGAAAATAATCGTTACGGGCTCAAAGGGGCAGCTCGGCTCAGACCTTATTCCCCTGCTTACCCTCAGGGGTCACGAGGCGGTTGGTGCAGATTTACCCGAGGTTGATATTACGGATAAATCCGCCGTTCAGAGCTTTATTGAAAAAGAAAGACCCGACGCGGTTATTCATCTTGCCGCCATGACCGCGGTTGACAAAGCGGAAGAGGAAAAAGAGCTTTGCTCCCTTGTCAATGTAACAGGAACGGAAAACATTGCCGAAATATGCGGTAAAATGAATATAAAGATGCTTTACACGAGCACGGATTACGTTTTCGGCGGTGAGGATGAAGAATTCTTTGAAACCGATTCTCCCGTCAATCCCTGCAACCATTACGGACTTACCAAGTATCTGGGTGAGGAAGCAGTCAGAAAGAACTGCAATAAGCATTTTATCGTGCGTATCTCATGGGTATTCGGCATTCACGGAAAGAATTTCGTTTATACGATGCTCCGTCTTGCGGAAAATCACGACCGAATCACCGTGGTCTCGGATCAGATCGGCTCCCCTACCTACACGCCGGATTTATCTCAGCTGATATGCGAAATGATTGAAACGGAAAAATTCGGTACTTATCACGCAACCAACGAAGGAATCTGCTCCTGGGCGGAATTTGCGGAAGAAATAATGAGAATAAACGGTAAAAGCACACATATTATTCCGATTACAAGCGAGGAATATCCCACAGCGGCAAAGAGGCCTCATAATTCACGTCTTTCAAAAGCATCCCTTGACGAAAACGGATTTTCGCGGCTTCCCCACTGGAGAGATGCGCTGATAAGATTTAAGGAGGGTACGGAGAATGGCTGAAATCAAAGCATACGCCAAAATAAACCTGTTCCTTGATATTATCGGAAAGCTTGACAACGGCTATCACAGCTTGTTTATGGTAATGCAGAGCATTGACCTTGCGGATGACGTAATAATAGAAAAATCGGATAAAATTAATCTTAAATGCAGCGAAAAATCAATTCCCTGCAACGAAAAGAACACGGCATACAAGGCGGCAAAGGAGTTTTTTGCCTATACCGGAATCAGCGGCGGCGCGGACATTGAAATAATCAAAAAAATTCCCCACGAAGCAGGTCTTGCCGGGGGAAGCGCGGACGCGGCGGCAGTAATCAAAGGGCTTAACGAAATATACGGCACAAATCTCACGGTTTTTGAGATGTGTGAAATCGGTCTTAAGGTGGGAAGCGACGTACCGTTCTGTATCGTCGGAGGCACCTGCCTTTCACAGAACACGGGCGGAGTGCTTTCACCTTTGAAAAAGCTGAAGGACTGCACAATCGTGCTCGTCAAGCCCGACAGAGGAGTATCAACACCTCAGGCATACGCAGACGCAGACAGCACGTACATCTATCATCCCGATTGCATCAGAATGCTTGACGAATGCGAAAAGGGCAATTTTGAGGGTATATGCAAGTATGCGGGCAACGTATTCGAGCAGGTCGTTGAAGTACCCGAGAGAGTTGAAATCAAACGCATAATGCGTGAAAACAACGCCTCACTCACTCAGATGAGCGGCAGCGGTCCGACCGTATTCGGTCTGTTTGAAAAGGAAAAGGATGCAGTAAAAGCCGCAGAAGAACTGAAGAAGCAATTTGATAAGGTTTTTGTGACAAAACCGGTATAACCATATTCCTAAATAAGCAACGGCTTACCTTTTCCGATGTGCGATAAGGATGTTTCCCGGACGAGAATTTTATACGGCAAAATCCGATTCTTGTTAATGAGTTGGACAAATCAGAATTTAGTGGGGTATTGCAATATGCTTATTCGTACAGCAAAAAAGGATGACTTTGAACAAATTGACAAAATGTTTCATCACCTATACTCTCTCCATATTGAAAACAGACCTGATATATTTAATGACAATGGATACCCATATTCATTAAAATGGTTCACTAAGATTATTAAAGATAAAAATTCGATAACACTTGTATATGAAGATAATGGAGAAATATGCGGCTTTTGTTTTGGTAAGATTAACAGCAAATCAACACCAACTTTAAAAACAATAGCAGATATTGATGATATTTTTGTTGACGAAAAATATCGTAAAAAAGGTATTGCAACTCTTTTTTATAAAGAATTTGAACAAATAGCTAAGCAAAGCGGGGCATATCAAGTACTTCTTTGCCTATGGAGCTTCAACAGAGAGGCGGAAGCTTTTTATCGTAAAATGGGAATGAACGAGCAAAGAGTTATTATGGAAAAGAATATATAAGACAAATCAGAATATATTTTACAATGGAGTTTTAAAAATGACTTACGAAGAAATAAAAAACAATAAATCTGTAAAAACTTATGTCAGAGCCGCTGACGAATCTCTGGCTGCCCTCGGATTTACCGAACACAGCTATGCACACGTTACGGCTGTTGCCGAAAAGACCGGATATATTCTTGAAACTCTCGGCTATGATGAGAGAACAGTAGAACTCGGGAAAATAGCGGGATATCTTCACGATATAGGCAATCTGATAAACCGTATCGATCATAGTCAGAGCGGCGCAATGATGGCATTCAGAATTTTAGATCATCTCGGTTTTCCTGCCGAAGAAACGGCAATGATCGTATCTGCAATAGGAAATCATGATGAAGGAACGGGAGTTCCCGTAAGTCCGCTTGCTGCAGCGCTGATCTTAGCGGATAAATCTGACGTACGCCGCAATCGTGTGCGCAACAATGACCTCGCCAGCTTTGATATTCATGACCGCGTAAATTATTCCGTTACAAAAGCAGAGCTGAAAATCAACACCGCCCACACAATCATCAAGCTGAAATTGCAGGTCGATACGCATTACGGAAGCGTAATGGAATATTTTGAAATATTTATGGCACGAATGATTTTATGCCGCAAAGCTGCTGAAAAACTCGGATTACAGTTTAAGTTAATGATAAACGAAAATCAGCTTATATAAAAAATCAGTTTTGAGGCAGTATGTTTTTGACGATCCATTCATAACACCAAATCCCGGTTTGGCGAGATAAAAACATTACCCACCGAAAAGAAATAAATCCTTTTCGGTGGGTTTTCCTATGTCAAAAATGTACTTACAAGACTGTTTTACTGTTCTTCGCCGACAGATTCAAGCGAAATGAGAATCAGTTTTTATTGACACCCATGGTAACCTTTTCACCGTTGATATCAAGCTCTGCGGTATAGCTTCCGCCTTCGCCTGCGATAATATCGGTTGCGAGTACGTCACCGGAGATGCCTGCCTTGTTTGCCTCAAGGATGGCGGCAATCTTATCGTTGCCGGATACGTAAACCTTAATGGTATCCATAACCTCAAAGCCGGCTTTCTTACGCATATCCTGAATCTTGGAGGTAAGCTCTCTTACGAAGCCCTCTTCAATCAGTTCATCGGTAAGATTGGTGTCAAGGACTACGGTGATGCCGTTGTCACTCTCTGCCTGATAGCCCTCTTTCTGTACGGTTTCAATGAGAAGATCCTCGGGAGCGAGGGAAATTTCATTGCCGTCAATATTGAGAACGATAGCACCGTTCAGGTCAAGATTCTTCTTTGCTTCGGAGCCGTCAAGGGACTGGAGAGCATTGCGGATGCCGCCCAGAAGTTTGCCGTACTTGGGCCCGAGAGTCTTGAGCTGGGGCTTGAAGCTGTATGAAACATATGAGGATGAATCGTTTACAAATTCAACGCTCTTGATATTCAGCTCGTCTTCAACGATTTCAAGATATTCCTCGGGAAGCTCACGGGGAACGCCGACATACATCTTGCCAAGGGGCTGTCTGTTCTTGATATTTGAGGTGTTTCTTGCGGCTCTGCCGAGAGCAACAACATCGAGTACCTCATCCATATATGCTTCGAGTTCCTTATCGATGAGTTTCTCATCGGCAGCGGGATAATCGCAAAGATGAATGCTTGCGGGAGCATTCTTATTGACGGAGCATACGAGATTCTGATAAATATCCTCTGTCATGAAGGGAATCATGGGAGCGGCAAGCTTGATAACCGTTTCAAGAGCGGTGTAAAGAGTCATATAAGCATTGATCTTATCTTCATCGCTGTTCTGCTTCCAGAAACGTTCTCTGCCGCGGCGGACATACCAGTTGCTCATTTCGTCAACGAAGGTCTGAAGGGCTCTTGCGGCTTCGGGAATGGCGTAATCGGAAAGATAGCCGTCAACCGTACCGATAAGGGTATTCAGGCGTGAAAGAAGCCACTTATCCATAATGGAAAGCTTGGAGTAATCAAGGGTATGCTGAGTGGGATCGAATTTATCTATCTCTGCATAGAGAATATAGAAAGCGTAGGTATTCCAGAGAGTGCCCATAAACTTACGCTGACCTTCAACGACCGCCTTATCGTGGAAGCGGTTGGGAAGCCAGGGTGCCGAGTTGGTATAGAAATACCAGCGGATAGCATCCGCACCGAGATTTGCAAGAGCATCAAAGGGATCAACGGCATTGCCCTTGGACTTGGACATCTTCTGACCGTTTTCATCCTGAACAAGGCCGAGAACGATAACGTTTTCATAGGGTGCCTTATTGAAGAGAAGGGTTGAAATAGCCATAAGGGAGTAGAACCATCCGCGTGTCTGGTCAACAGCTTCGGAAATGAACTTTGCGGGGAACTGCTGCTCAAACTTCTCTTTATTTTCAAAGGGATAATGGTGCTGTGCAAAAGGCATTGAGCCGGAATCGTACCAGCAGTCAATAACCTCGGGGACTCTCTTCATCTGCTTGCCGCACTTCTCGCATCTGATGGTAACGGCATCAATGAACGGACGGTGAAGCTCAATATCATCGGGACAGTTGTCGCTTAGCTCTTTAAGCTCTGCAATTGAGCCGATTGAATGCTTGTGACCGCATTCGCATTCCCAGATATTGAGAGGAGTGCCCCAGTAACGGTTACGGGAAATGCCCCAGTCCTGAATATTCTCAAGCCAGTCACCGAAACGACCCGTACCGATGGATTCGGGAATCCAGTTGACCGTCTTGTTATTTGCAACGAGCTGATCTCTGACAGCCGTCATTTTGATAAACCAGGATTCTCTTGCGTAGTAGATGAGAGGAGTGTCACATCTCCAGCAATGAGGATAATCGTGCTCTACCTTGGGAGCGCTGAAAAGGATGCCTCTGCCGTCAAGCTCCTTGAGGACCTCGGGGTCGCAGTTGATTGCGCCTGCATCAATTTCCTTCTGTGTGGGCTTTGCTCTCATGCCGGCGAAGGGAGTTTCGTCCTTCATTACGCCGTGCTCGTCAACCATCTGAACGAAGGGAGCATCATATTTTCTGCCTACTCTGGCGTCATCTTCACCGAAGGCGGGAGCGATATGAACGATACCGGTACCGTCTGACATGGTTACGTAATCGTCGCAGTAGATAAAGAATGCCTTTTTGCCCTGCTTGTCTGCGCAGTCCTTTGCGCACTGATAGAGGGGCTCGTATTCTTTGTATTCAAGGTCGGTGCCTACATACTCCTCAAGGATTTCGTATGCGGGCGTACCTTCTTCTCTCTCAATGCCGCCGAGAACGGTGTCAAGAAGTGCCTTTGCCATAATATAGGTAAAGCCGTCAGCCGCCTTGACCTTAACGTAGGTTTCGGTGGGATTTACGCAAAGAGCGATATTGGATGCAAGAGTCCAGGGAGTGGTAGTCCACGCAAGGAAATAGGCGTCTTCGTCCTTTACCTTGAAGCGAACGATTGCAGTACGCTCCTTGAGTGTCTTATAGCCCTGAGCTACTTCGTGGGATGACAGAGGTGTACCGCAGCGGGGGCAGTAGGGTACTATCTTGAAGCCCTTGTAAAGCAGTCCCTTATTCCAGATTTCTTTAAGTGACCACCATTCGGACTCGATAAAATCGTTATGATAGGTAACGTAGGGCTCGTTCATATCAGCCCAGAAGCCGACAGTACCGGAGAAGTCCTCCCACATACCCTTATATTTCCATACGCTTTCCTTACAGAGCTTGATGAAGGGCTCAAGACCGTATTCCTCAATCTGCTCTTTGCCATCGATACCGAGAAGCTTTTCAACCTCAAGCTCAACAGGAAGACCGTGGGTATCCCAGCCCGCTTTACGGGGAACGAAATTACCCTTCATGGTCTGATATCTGGGGATCATATCCTTGATTACTCTTGTAAGCACGTGGCCGATATGGGGCTTACCGTTTGCGGTGGGAGGTCCGTCATAAAATGTATAAGTGGGACAACCCTCTCTGATTTTCATACTCTTTTCAAAAATTTCATTCTTTTTCCAGAAATCAAGTACCGCTTTTTCTCTGGTTACGAAATCAAAGTTTGATGAAACTTTTTCGTACATATATAAATTCCTCCGAAAATAAATTACATATCATATTCACGGATAAAAGCATCAACGAAAATAACGCCCATATCCATGGCAACAAGCTTTGTCGCGCCGTCTCTCGTGATGAAGGTCATCCCCTCACCCTCCCCTCCCGTAAGATTACGGTCAAGGAACTTTTCAACACTGCCCGAGGTTACATCAATCTTATAAATCGCCTGAGTGTCATCGTTGGTGGCGGCATACATACATCCGCCGTAAAACTCCGCACCCTGAATTGAGGGAACGGACTCGGAAAGGGGAACTTCCGAAACGAAGCTCATACCGTTTGCTGTATCGCAGCAAAGAAGCTTTGTCGGCTGCTTGGAATGGTCCGCACACCACAGATAACCCGTATCGGGGTCAACGGTGACCCAGGGCATACCTCTTGTGATGACCTCGGAATCCGTAATGAAATAATTCTCAAGCTGAAGAGTATCGGCATCAAAGATGCCGATAATGGGATAATCCCAGACCTTACTGTCTTCCATACCGGCATATATTTTGCCGTCATAGTAACTTATACCGCCGATGTGCTTGATACCGAGCTCTTTTAATTCATCGGGAATGGCGGAGAGGTTGGCATTTACAAGAGTCTTTGCATCGTCCTCTGTCTTGATGAGGGTGGTCTTGGAAGAGAAATAAAAATGTTCACCGTCGCAGGCGATACCCTGAGAGCGGAAATAAGCTCCGATACCCACGACATTGGCAATGACGGTATCGTCTCTCTTACCGAGAGTGAAGGCATCAAGGCCGTAGGTCAGCCCGGAAAGAGGAATAAAAACAACCGACATGATAACGGAAACTATCCTGACTAAAATGACTGCGAAGCTGCTCAAAGCACCCACCTCATCTGTTATAAAATAAACACAAAATATTTTAACAGTATTTTATTATAAAATCAAGAGTAAAATGAAGCAAAGGGAAATTCGACATTTCGCAAGATTGACAAGAGGTGAAAATGAAACTATAATTGAAGCATCAACTACGGAGGTGTAAAAATGAAAAAGATTATTTCCGTTTTACTTGCGGCAATTCTTATGCTTTCGGTTTGTTCAATCGCTCTTGCGGACGAAAGCGGCAAACAGCTCACATTCAATGACGGCAAATTCAAAATACTGATGCTTACCGATACTCAGGATGACCAGTATCCCGCTTACGATATGCTGAATATGGTCTCTCTTTCCATCAAAGAGACAAATCCCGACCTCATCATTTTCACGGGCGACCTCGTGGAGGATTCGAGAATCGGCGATTTATTTATCGACGACCAGCCCTTCAGGGAGGGTACGGAGGTCAAGGACAGCGAAGAATGGCTCAAAAACGTCAGAACTGCTTCGGAAGCGGTGCTTAATATTTTTGAGGAAAGCGGTATTCCCTTTGCACTTGCCCAAGGAAATAACGACCACAACTGCACAACAAACGACAACTGGCTTGATATTTATTCACAGTATTCAAATTGCCTCGTCACCGATATG
Organism: Acutalibacteraceae bacterium; assembly: GCA_045598305.1. GTDB lineage: Bacteria > Bacillota > Clostridia > Oscillospirales > Acutalibacteraceae > CAG-177. Next base: position 1,074 of record JAZLLW010000036.1, on the reverse strand, counting down.
AGTGAGGACAAGGACGGCAGAATCGACTATAATCTCCCCGTTTACGGCAGTGACGGAAGTATGAGATTCAATCTGTGGCTTCTCGATACCGGCAGAGGCGGTCTTTCTAAGGAATCTCTTGACTGGTATAATGAGAAATGCTCCGAAATAACGGAAGAAAACGGCGGTCCCGTTCCCGCAATGGCATTCCAGCATATACACATGGCAGACATCGGCAATCTCTTTGTCGAGTGCAGTCCCTTTGAAACAGGCGCGACCGCAAGCGGCTCAAAATTCTACAAGCTTGACAGAACGAAGGCAACGGGCAAAAATTTCTTTGCCTATACTCCCTGCGCGCCCACGGCAGAATTCAAGGCATTCAAGGAAAACGGTGACGTAATCGGTGCATATTTCGGACATCAGCACCTTGAGGGCTTCGCGGGCACCGTTGACGGCATTGAGCTGGGCTTCACCTACGGCGGTGAAATGGCAAAGCCGGGTCCCTACGGCTGCCGTCTTATTACGCTCTATGAGGACGACGTGAAATCATTTGACAATGAATGCTACACCTATGAGGGCAGTGTGAAGCTGAACACCGCCCGCTTAAAGCTTCAGGAAGACAGAGAAGAAAAAAATCTCGGATTCTTCATTCAGTTCTTCAGATATATCAGAAATTTCATTTTCAGCATGGTAAGCGTTGTAATAGATTTAGTCGCATAATTCCGACAAACAAGTAAATCTGTAATATTGACATTCCACCTTATATAGTATAATATGTAAGGTGGAATTTTGTTTCGGAGGATAAGAGAATGAACGACGTAAAAGAACTGTATAAGCTCTGGCTTGAAGGCACGGCAAACGATGCCGAGACACACAAAGAGCTTGAATCAATCGCGGGAAACGGCGAAGAAATCCTTGACAGATTTTACCGTAATCTTGAATTCGGTACCGCAGGTCTCAGAGGTGTTCTGGGCGCAGGTACAAACAGAATGAACGTATATACGGTAGGTCAGGCAACTCAGGGACTCGCCGACTATCTCAACAGCAAATACGAGTCATCATCGGTGGCAATCGGTTACGATTCAAGAATCAAAT
>JAZLLW010000035.1:0-9175 GCA_045598305.1 Acutalibacteraceae bacterium | reverse complement strand
CAAGAATATCTTTACCACCGCCATCCCATTAATTCTGGGCATCTCCAGGAACCCCCCCACCGCCACCGTTAAACCGTAAAAACACAACTCCCGCCGGGAACCCCCCGGCGGAGCTTTTTTGGGAAATATAACGGCTGACGGCAAAATTATTTTATTCCGATTGATGCAAATAATTGACTTTAATCGGTAAAAAATGTATAATAACAGTTCGGAGGTGGTAAGCATTAACAGATTACATTTTGACTCGCTTACCTCCACAAGCGACTACATCAGAGAAAATGCCGATTCGCTTGAATTACCCGTGCTTGTCATAGCGGATATGCAGACGGCAGGACGGGGCAGACGGGGAAAAAGCTTTCATTCTCCGAAGGGAACGGGCGTTTATTTCAGTATCGGCTTTGAGCCAAAGGATGACTTTGACCTGATAACCCCCGGGGCGGCTGTTTGCCTTCAGCAGAGCATATCCGAGCTTACGGGAATCGAGACGGGCATCAAATGGGTAAATGACCTTTATCTCGGCTCAAAAAAGGTAGCCGGAATACTGACGGAAAGATTCGTTTCGGGCGGCAAAACCCTTACGGTCGTAGGCATGGGTATCAACCTGACCACGAGCGAATTTCCTCCCGACGCTCCCGCTGCGGGCTCTCTCGGAACCGAAACGGATAAGGACGCTTTGATTGACCGCACGGCTTCCCTGCTTCTCAGCATGAACGGGGACTTTAACCGCGAACAGGTACTTGAACGCTACAAAGAAAAAATGTTTATCATCGGTAAAGATATCGGATTCAACCGGAACGGGATTGACTGTACGGGAACAGTTCTCGGAGTCAACGGCGAAGGCAATCTGATTGTAAATACCCCCCGCGGAGAAATGATACTTTCCTCGGGAGAAATATCCATAAAAATGAGGTAAAAGCTATGAAGAGAATTATTTGTGTTGTAATGGTACTGCTTACAGTAGCCCTTGTATTTGCCGCATGCGGTAAAAAGGAAATCAAGGAAACCACCAAGCCCACCGAAACGACAGCCAAGGACGTACCCATTATAGCAGATTATTTTGACAACACCGAAACACAGAAAAACGGTGAAACCACCGAATACCGCCCCGACATAGTTGATTCAAAGGGAAAGGGCATTGAAATCATTTACGGCAGCGCTCCTCAGCCCGGTCAGCTTGCTACCATATCCGCAAAGGGTACGGCAAATGCGGAATTCTCCGCAGTTCTCTATGATGAGAACGCAACCGCAATCGTAGACGATATCAAAAACGTCAAGTCAGACGATGAAGGCAAATTCGGTTTCTCATTCATTATCCCCGATAATACGGAGGTCGGCTCAAAGCTTCTTGTTATCAGAGAAGTCGGCACCGAAAATTACCTGAGAACGACAATCTACGTCTCCCCCGCAGAGGAGAGCACCACCGTTTCCGAATAATCAATAATCAGATACATTTCTTTGAAATCATCTGAAAGGAGACGACGGTAATGAGGGAAGGAATACCCTACGAATTGATGTCCCCGGAAGAAAAGAAAATTGACCTGTTTCTCAGGCAGAAGGAAACGCTTGAGCTTTTCCTTGAGCGCAATGCAATCTCAAAGGAGCAGTTTGACAAAAGCTACGGCGATCTGGTTGAGAAAATGGGTATGAAAGACTACGAGAATAAATAATGGAAATACAAGCAGTATTATTTGACATGGACGGAGTTCTCATCGACTCCGAAAGCATAATTTTAGAGGCCGCCCTTGAAGGACTGAAGCAATTCGGCGTATACGCAAAGCCGGAGGATTTCATCCCCTACATAGGCGGAGGGGAAACAAGATATCTCGGAGGACCCGCAGAAAAATACGGTGTCCCCTATGACCCGCAGATGAAGCCCGTAGTATATGAAATCTACGGTAAAATCATCAGAAGCCACCCCGAGCTGGTTTATGACGGAGTATTGGACGTCGTAAAGGAAATAATGAAAAAATACAAGGCATCGGTATGCTCGGCAGCGGATTTGCCCAAGGTATGTCACAATCTCTATACCATAGGCGTAGGTCCCGAATTCTTTACGGCACTTGTTACCGGAAGCGACGTTTTACAGCAGAAGCCCCATCCCGATATTTTCCTCAAGGGCGCGGAGCTCTGCGAGGCAGACCCTCATTTCTGCGTTGCAATCGACGATGCAATCAACGGCGTAAAAGCCGCCAACGCCGCAGGATGTGTCAGCGTAGGCGTTACGACCTCCTTCACCCGTGACGAGCTGAAAGATGCAGGCGCAATGTACGTCATTGACGATATCCGCGAATTCCCCGCTCTGCTGGAAAAAATCGCAAAAGAAGTAAACAGATAAAAATACAGCCGCAGGAAATTGTGAACTCCCGCGGCTGATTTTTTGTTTTGGAGTAATCAGAATCCGAGATTATCGTTGACAAGGATAACGTGGATTCTGTCCTTGTGTCTTGAATATCGGGTAATGAGGAACTGACAGCAAATAGTATCGGGGCATTTACAGTCCATACACCTGCCCGTCTTCGTGCAGGGCGTGGAGAGGCCGAAGCGCTGGACGTTGATAACCGCCGCCTCGTTTCTCGCTCTCTTGAGAGCGCTGTCAAGGTCGGAACAAATCTTATTCATTCCCACTATCAGTACGAGCTTTTTCGGTCCGTAGGCATAGGCGGAAACTCTGTTTGAATTGCCGTCAATATTGACTAAAATACCGTCATCGGTGATGGCATTTGTGCTGCCGAGAAATACGTCGGCATCGTAAGCGAAAAGCTCCGCGGCGTGTTTATCGGTCACGGTGCTTCTGTCACAATAATTATATTTTTCGTTTTTAACTGCATCAATCAGACCGATTTCCGCTATGGAAACCGAGCCGCCGTTTGTTATCTTACTGCCCTCGGGAATAAGAGAAAGGGCTATTTTGAGCGCCTCCTCCTTCGTTTCGGCATAGTAACCGCTCATATTCCTTGACTGCAGTCCCCTGATGACCGTTTCGGCAAGCAAATCGTTGCGTTTTACTCTGTTGGTATTCATTTTATTCTCTCCTTTTTTGTAAAGTTATACCACTTTACATCATACATATTTTGCAAGAAGCAATTACAGTAATTCGTTGATATACAAGTGTTCAACTTAAAATCAAATCAGCCATTATCTGTAAAGCGTATCCGCTTTACAGATAGGTACATAAAAAAACAAAAAGCAGGTCAACCGACCTGCTGTATTGTTTACGGAATATCAGGTGAACAATCCTGCAATCACGTCTTCAAGACCGAAAATCTCGATAATTCCCCAAAGGAAAAGCCAAAAACCGATACTCATTTGATTGCCTCCTTATTCATATTCATAAAGATAATAGCATATATAAAACGAAAATGCAACAAATTTTTTCAATAATATCAAAGCATGTGGGCTCTGAGCTCTTCGCCGGACATACTGCTCAGGTATGCGGGAGGAACGTCAAGAACGGTCTTGCATCCTCTGACGCCTTCCTTATACATAAGGAAAGCGGCCCTTGCGTAAGCAACGAGTACGCTTGAGGTAAACTCGGGGTTGGAGTCGAGCCTCAAGCTGTATTCGATAACATGGTTATTTTCACTGTTCCAGCCGGTTGAGCCGGTACGGATTACCGAGCCGCCGTGAGGAATGCCCTTATGGTCTCGGTCAAGCTCCTCCTGAGAAATAAAATACACGGTGGTGTCATAATCGGCAAAATAATTGGGCATCTCTTTGATTTCTTTCTCAATCCTTGCCTTATCCGCATCGGGTGCGGCAACGACCCAGCATTCTCTCGTATGCTTTTCTCTTACGGAGAGAACGGGATTTTCACCGTTTCTTACCTTTTCAAGTGCCTCGGGAACGGGTACGGTGTACTGTCTTGCATCAAGAACACCCTCAATCCTGCGTATGGCATCGGAGTGTCCCTGGCTGACGCCTCTGCCCCAGAAGGTATAGTCGGAGCCGTCGGGGAGAATTGCACCGGCGTAAACTCTGTTGAGCGAGAACATACCGGGATCCCAGCCGACGGATATCATTGCGATATGGCCGCTATCCTTTGCCGCCTTATCCACGTTTGCAAAATGCTCGGGAATCCTTGCATGGGTGTCAAAGCTGTCAATAACGTTGAACATTCCGGCATACTTCGGAGTCATTACGGGCAGATCCGTAGCAGAGCCGCCGCAGATGATAAGCACGTCAATATCGTCCTTGTATTCTTCAATATCGTTTACGGAAACTACCTTTGCGCCCTCGGTAAGAATATTTACCGTTGAGGGATCGCGGCGTGTGAATACATATTTAAGCTCCGTGTCGGGGTTGTGCTTTACCGCACATTCAATGCCTCTGCCGAGATTTCCGTATCCGAGAACTGCCAATTTCATATATTTCACCTTACTTCCCAAATATGTAAATGATTATATCACTTGCTTTTTTCGCAGTCAATGAAAGCATATACAAATATATGTTGTTTTTTTAATGCGAACAGTGTTATAATTGACGAAGTTGAGAACGGAGGTTTTTCCCATGAAAGAACTTAACAGAACAAGCTGGCAATATCTGTGCGGCAACGTGGCGCTTTACGATGCCGGAATCAACGATTTTATCGGCTCCGCACCGATAGTTGAAGGCAAAGTGGGAGCATTCACGGATAAGTTCAATTATAAGCTTCATCTTGATGCAGAGAATAAAACTCCCCTGAAAATCATCGCCTCATTCTACGTCGGATGCTTCAACTTTGACACAACCGACGGTGAGCAGATTACGGTCAGGGAATTTGACCCCTCCGAAGAGGGACTTAACTCGGCATTTGAATGGCTTGATAAAGAATACAATAATTGCATCTGAGGGAGAAAAAACAATGAAATTAAGACAACCCGCAACGCCGCTTATTACGGTAGACCCCTATTTTTCGGTATGGTCATTTACAGACAAGCTCAACGATTCGGCAACCGTACACTGGACCGGCTCGGCAAACACAATCAACGGCTTCATTACCGTTGACGGCGAAAAATTCAGATTCATGGGTGAAGGAAACGAAAGCAAAATCAGCCAGACCTTCTGCGATATGAGCGCTCTCGTAACTGATTACGTATTTGAGAGTGACAAAATCGTGCTGTGCCTGAGCTTTTATACTCCCCTTTTCCCGGAGGATTTATACCGCATTTCAAGACCCGTTTCGTATATGACCGCGAAGTATATGTCCGCTGACGGAAAGAAGCACGAGGTCACTCTCGACATTGACGTTTCCGAGGAAATCTGCCTTGATAAGAAGGGCGATTGCGACGTAACAACGGAAACGGGCAAAACCCCCGAAGGCCTGCCCTTTGCAAAAATGGGCTCCGCAGAGCAGAAAATGCTCACCCGTGACGGCGACGACCTGAGAATCGAGTGGGGATATTTTTATCTTGCGGGCACAAAGGATTCGTCCGCATCTGTCAGAGCTTACGATGAAATGACCTTCGTCGGTATTGACGTACCCATGACAGAGGATAATGAAGCAACCGTTCTTTTTGCTTACGACGATATCAAATGCCTTGAATATTTCGGTGAAAAGATTGACGCATACTGGAAAACAAAGTGCGGCTGCATTCTCAAAGCCGTTGACGAAGCAGCAGACGAGCAGGCGGAAATTCTTGATAAATGCAGAGAAAAATCCGAAGCACTCTATGACGATGCCGAGCGGGCAGGCGGCGAAAAATACGCAGACCTGCTTACACTTGCCTTCCGCCAGATGATCTGCGCACACAAGCTTGCCGTAGATAACGAAGGAAACGTTCTCTTTATCTCAAAGGAATGCTTCTCAAACGGCTGTGCCGCAACGGTTGACGTTACCTATCCCTCCGCTCCCTTCATGCTTCTCTACAACACGGAGCTTCTCAAGGGTACGCTCCGACCCATATTCAGATTTGCCGGCATGGAGAAATGGAAATACGATTTCGCTCCCCACGATGCGGGAACTTATCCGCTTGTAAACGGTCAGCGTTACGGCTGGAAGCAGGAAGATGACCCCGTTGAATACCTCAAAAGGCAGATGCCCGTTGAGGAAAGCGGAAATATGCTTGTGCTTATGGCGTGCATTTCAATGCTTGACGGCAGTACGGAATTCTGCGACGACAAGATGGACGTGCTTGCGGGGTGGGTAAAGTATCTTGAGCAGTACGGCACCGATCCCGAGGACCAGCTCTGCACCGATGACTTTGCAGGTCATCTGGCGCATAACTGCAATCTTTCACTCAAGGCGATAATGGGCATTGCGGGATATTCAAAAATACTTTCCATGCAGGGAAATCCCGATGCGGATAAATATATGGCCGAAGCAAAGGAAATGGCACTCAGCTGGACAAGGCGTGCCGCAAACGAGGACGGCAGCTTCCGTCTTGCCTTTGACAAGCCCGATTCATACAGTATGAAATACAATGCGGTATGGGATAAGCTCTGGGGTACTAAAATCTTTGACCCATGCGTAATGTATTCGGAGCTTTGCTCCAATAAGAAGCATTTCAATGCCTACGGCATGCCTCTCGACAACCGCAGGACCTACACGAAATCCGACTGGATTGTCTGGACAGCCGCTATGGCACCCTCCAAAGAAGAATTCGAAGCATACATCGCTCCCCTCTGGGATGCCTATAACGTTTCTCCCAGCCATGTACCCATGACAGACTGGTATGATACGGTAACAAGCGAGGTGGTGGGCTTCCGCCACAGAACGGTCGTTGGCGGTCTGTTCATCAAGCTTCTTGAAGGACTTTTCTGATAAAAACGAAGACTTGTGCCGGATGAACGGTACAAGTCTTTTTGCTTTACCTTGTTAAAAATTCAAGCATGCGCGGTCTGAAATCCGGAGCTTCGTCGTAAACGGTGTGACCGTATTCTCTGCCGTACATATATGCTTCGCAGTTCAGAAGCGATGCCGTTTCACGGATGCTGTCGGGAGAAATCAGCTTATCACCCTCACTTCCGACCACAAGTGCATCACACTCTGTACTTTTTATCTTGTCCTTGATATTGAAGGAAATAATCGTTCTGCCCAGCTTTGCGAAGCGTTTTCCCTCATCCGCGGTAATGAATCTGCCGGAATCAATAAGTCCCTCACCGTATTCCTTCATTATCGCATCGCCGTAGATACGTCTGCACAAAAGCTCGTTGGCTTCATACGTCCTGCCGCTTTCAGCAAGTGAAGTCCATACCTCCATGGCACTTATGATGGATTCGCAGGATTCCGTGAGGGTGGAGCAAAGCACCATCTTCCTTACGAGCCCGGGATATTCCGCCGCAATCACCTGGGCAATCATTCCTCCCAGGGATGCACCAAAAATGCAGACGTCTTCAAGGCCCAGACATTTTATAACCTCCGCGGTATCCCGCGCCATATCCTCTATTGAATATTCATCGGGAAGATTTGACCTGCAGTCAAAAAGATACACCGTGAATTTCTCACAGAATTCTTTGAAGCCCGCTTTGAGAGCTTCTTCAAAAAGAGTAACCGGTTTGAACGAAAGACCGGGAAGAATCACAAAAACGTCCTTTCCCTCTCCGAAACGGATATAATTCATTTCTGTTCCGTTCACTCTTGCGGTTTCAATCATTGCTTTCACCTTCCTTTCAACAAGTTGATTATAGCACATCTTCGGCCGAGTGCAAGGCGATTATGTATTCTTCACAATTTTTTATTTTCGCAAAGGAATATATTGTACAGTAATTTTCATTGACAAATCCGCACCGTAAATGTAGAATAATTACAGAAGGCGACAAAGCTTTCGGGTACTTTTCCGCTGACGGAATGTGAATTGACACAGTGCGGAAAGAATACCGATAATACCGACCGTCTGGGTAACGCTGATTATATCAGGGTTACCCTTTTTTGTTTAGGAGGATTTACTATGGATTTTGAACAGTGGAACGGATTTAACGGTGGCAACTGGACGGAAAATATTGACGTAAGGGATTTCATTGACAAGAACTACACTCCCTATTCCGGAGACGGCTCTTTCCTTGCTCCCGCAACGGAAAGGACAAAAAAGGCACTTGCCGAGCTTGAGCGTCTTAAAAAGCTTGAGCAGGAAAACGGCGGCGTGCTTTCCGTTGATACCACGACCGTATCATCTCTCTGCAATTACAAGCCCGGATATCTCTGCGATGAGGATATAATCGTAGGTATGCAAACGGACGAGCCCCTCAAAAGAGGCGTAAACCCCTTCGGCGGCATCCGTATGGCGCGCTCTGCCTGTGAAGCATACGGCTATAAGCTTTCTGATAAAATTGAGGAGTATTTCAGATACAGAACTACCCACAACGACGGTGTATTCCGCATTTATACGGACGAAATGAAAGCCGCAAGACACTGTGCTTTGCTGACCGGTCTTCCCGACGCATACGGCAGAGGCAGAATCATCGGCGACTACCGCCGCATTGCCCTTTACGGCATTGACGTGCTTATTGAGGAAAAGAAAAAGGATAAGCAGAAGGCGGGAGAAAATTTCATGGACGTTGACAATATCCGTCTGCTTGAAGAGCTTTATCAGCAAATCAACTTCCTCAATCTGCTCAAGGAAATGGCTTCCATGTACGGCTTTGATATTTCAAAGCCCGCCTCCAATGCAAAGGAGGCAATCCAGTGGACCTATTTCGGCTACCTTGCCGCAAACAAAGAGCAGAACGGTGCCGCAATGTCCTTCGGCAGAACTTCCACTTTCTTTGATATTTATATCGAGCGCGACCTCAATAACGGCGCACTTGACGAATCGGGTGCTCAGGAGCTTATGGACGACCTGGTGCTCAAGCTCAGATGTGCCCGCCATCTGCGTACTCCCGAATACAACGAGCTTTTCGGCGGTGATCCCATGTGGATAACCGAAAGCATAGGCGGTATGAGTCTCAATCACAAGACTCTCGTTACCAAAAATTCGTTCCGTGTGCTCAACACTCTTTATAATCTCGGTCCTGCGCCCGAGCCCAATCTGACGGTTCTCTGGAGCAACGCTCTTCCTGAGGGCTTCAAGAAATTCTGTGCAAAGCTTTCAATAGATACCGATTCGATACAGTATGAAAACGACGACCTTATGAGACCCCGTTTCGGTGACGACTACGCCATCGCCTGCTGCGTGTCCGCAATGAAAGTGGGCAAGCAGATGCAATTCTTCGGCGCGCGCACCAATCTTGCCAAACTGCTTTTGCTCGCTATCAACGGCGG
>JAZLLW010000034.1:0-13591 GCA_045598305.1 Acutalibacteraceae bacterium | reverse complement strand
ACAGAGGAATTTCTCTCGTGACGGGTTCGTCGGCATATCCGCTTATGACGGTGCTCAGCTCTGCTGCAGAGAAAAAGATAAACGGTCTAACGGTACACGTTTATGAATGTGTCAACAGACTTTTCGGTGAAAGTATAACCGTATCGGGGCTTATTACCGGCGGAGATATTCTTCACACACTCGAAGGAAAAGAAACCGGAACGGAGCTTATAATTCCCCCAAACTGTCTGAGAAGCGAAGGGGATATGTTCCTTGATGATATGACGACCGGGGAGCTTGCCGCGAAGCTGGGTGTAAAAATCACCTGCAACGGCACGGGCGGAGCGGATTTGCTTGATGCCCTGCTCGGTTATTGAAGAAAGAGGTAAATATGGCAGGTAATGTAGTGGCAATCGTGGGCAGACCCAACGTAGGAAAGTCCACGTTGTTCAATAAACTCACCGGTCAGAGGATATCCATTGTGGACGATACTCCCGGTGTGACAAGAGACAGAATTTACGGAGAATGCGAGTGGCTGGGCAGGCACTTCATGCTGGTTGATACCGGCGGTATCGAGCCTGCCTCCGATGACATCATTCTAAAGCAGATGCTCCGTCAGGCGCAGCTTGCAATTGATTCCGCAGAGGTAATCATTTTCGTTACGGATATCCGTACCGGTGTGGTTGCCACGGATATGGAGGTCGCTTCCATTCTCCAGAAGAGCGGAAAGCCGGTTATCCTTGTGGTCAACAAGGTAGATACCATCGGTGAGCTTCCGGCGGATTTCTATGAGTTTTATAATCTCGGGCTGGGTGATCCTATCGCCGTTTCCTCCGTTCACGGTCACGGAACGGGCGATATGCTTGACGAGGTGCTCAAATATCTTCCTGCAGAGCTTCCGGAAGAAAGCGAAACGGAGGATTATATCAAGGTCGCGGTCATCGGAAAGCCCAATGTTGGCAAGTCATCTCTTGTCAATGCCGTACTCGGTGAGGACAGAATGATAGTATCAAACATTGCCGGTACTACCCGTGATGCCACCGACTCGATAGTGGAAAACGAGCACGGTAAATTCATATTCATAGATACCGCGGGACTCAGACGGAAGAGCAAGGTCTATGACCAGATAGAAAAGTATTCGGTTATCCGTGCGAGAATGGCTGTTGAGAGAGCGCAGGTATGCGTCATTATGATTGACGGTACGGAGGGCTTCACGGAGCAGGATTCCAAGGTCGCGGGTATTGCTCACGAAATGGGCAAGGCGTGCATCATAGCGGTCAACAAGTGGGATGCCGTTGAGAAGGACGGCAAGACCATGGACGCCACACGCAAGAAGCTGATGAATGATTTTTCGTTCATGTCATACGCGCCCATCATCTTCATTTCCGCCAAGGAAGGCATACGCCTTGACAGACTGTTTGAGCTTATCAAATTCGTTGATGAGCAGAATGCAATGAGAATTTCAACGGGTAAGCTCAACGAAGTGCTTGCAGATGCGACCGCAAGGGTACAGCCGCCTTCGGATAAGGGACGCCGCCTCAAGATTTTCTATATGACCCAGGCATCCACAAGACCACCGACATTCGTGTGCTTTGTCAACAGCGCAGAGCTTTTCCATTACAGCTATCAGCGCTATCTTGACAATCAGATAAGGTCCGTTTTCGGACTTGAAGGCACTCCTACAAGAATGGTAATCCGAGAAAGAGAGTCAAATAAGAAATGATAGTTCTGGGAATTGACCCCGGTTATGCAATCGTGGGATGCGGCGTAGTTGAGTATAAGGACAATAAGTTCAGAATGCTTGAATACGGTGCTATCCTTACAGAAGCCCATACTCCCTTCAACGAACGCCTCGAAAAAATTTACGATGAGGCGGATGCTCTTATGAAAAAGTATCCCATTGAAGCCATCGGTATGGAAAAACTGTTTTTCAATACCAATCAGAAGACGGCTATTGACGTTGCTCAGGCAAGAGGTGTTCTCGTGCTTGCGGCGCAGAAGAATCATATTCCCGTCTACGAATACACACCCCTTCAGGTAAAGCAGAGTGTGGTCGGTTACGGCAGAGCTGAAAAGAAGCAGGTACAGGAAATGACAAGAATAATGCTCAATCTTGAAAAAATTCCCAAGCCCGACGATGCCGCCGATGCTCTTGCAATGGCTATATGCCACTGCCACTGTGCAGGTTCCCGTATGGGAGCATTGAAAATGAAAGGTTGAGTTTATGTTTTACAGTATCACAGGCAATGTTGCTTTTATCGGTGAAAATGCAATCGCCCTTGACTGCAGCGGAGTTGCCTTCTATCTGAATACCACCGCAAACACCATAGGCAAATGCGCTCCGGTCGGTTCAAAGCAGACGCTTTACACCTATCTGAGTGTAAGAGAGGACGCGCTTGACCTTTTCGGCTTTGCGGATAAAAGCGAGCTTGACTGCTACAAAATGCTTATCGGCGTTACGGGCGTAGGCCCCAAGGCGGCGATAGCCATTCTTTCCGTGCTTACTCCCGATATGCTTGCTGTTGCGGTTGCCGGAGGAGATACAAAGGCGATTTCATCCGCTCAGGGTGTAGGCAAAAAGATTGCCGACAGAATTATCCTTGAGCTTACAGGTAAGCTTGACGGCTTTGCCCTGTCATCCGTTCAGGCGGAGAATATTGCCGCCGCAAAGAAATCGTCAATCAGCTATGCGGGTGAGGATGCCGTGAATGCCCTTACCGCTCTCGGATACAGCAGAAGTGAAGCGAGCATAGCCGTAGGCAAGCTTGACGGCAACCTTTCAACGGAAGAAATGATAAAGAAGGCGCTTGCCTCACTGATGAAGAATTTTTAAGAGGAGGATACTATGGAAACAGATTACGAAAGCAGATTCGTGGGCGCAGAGTATTCCTCGTCTGAAGACAGCGAAACAGAGCTTTCCCTCAGACCCAAGGTCCTTTCCGAATATATCGGTCAGGAAAAGGTGAAGGAAAATCTCTCGGTATATATCGAAGCTGCAAAGCAGAGAAATGACGTGCTTGATCATGTGCTTCTCTACGGCCCTCCGGGTTTGGGCAAAACCACTCTGGCGGGTATCGTGGCAAATGAAATGGGCGTAAATTTCAGAGTAACGAGCGGCCCCGCCATTGAAAAGCCCGGCGATCTTGCTGCTCTGCTTACCAATTTGAGCGAAGGCGATGTGCTTTTCATTGATGAAATCCACCGCCTTTCAAGGTCTGTTGAAGAGGTGCTTTATCCCGCGATGGAGGATAACGAGCTGGATATAATCATCGGCAAGGGTCCCTCGGCGCGTTCAATCCGCCTTGACCTTAACAGATTCACCCTTATCGGTGCCACCACGAGAGCAGGTCAGCTTTCCGCTCCCCTGCGTGACCGTTTCGGTGTAATCTTCCGTCTTGAATTGTACACACCCGAGCAACTTGCGGAAATAGTGACCCGCTCCGCGGGAATATTGGGTATCGAAATTGAGCCGAAGGGTGCGTACGAAATTGCTTCCCGTTCAAGAGGTACTCCCAGAATAGCAAACAGATTTCTCAAGAGAGCAAGAGATTTTGCCCAGGTAGTGGGCGACGGCTCAATTACAAAGGAAGCCGCATCACTTGCCCTTTCAAAAATGGAGGTTGACGAGCTGGGACTTGATTCCATTGACCGTCTTATCCTCACTTCAATGATAAGAAACTACAACGGCGGTCCCGTCGGACTTGAAACCATTGCCGCGGCAATCGGTGAGGAAGCGGTGACAATAGAGGACGTTTACGAGCCCTATCTGATGCAGATCGGCTTTCTGAGCCGTACGCCGAGAGGAAGATGCGTAACTCCCGCCGGATATGCTCATCTGGGTATTCCGATGCCCGGACAGCAGAAAATGGATGTTTGACAGAGGTAAATTATGAGAATTGCAGACAATTGGAAAGATTATGAGCTTATAGATTGCTCCGACGGAGAGCGGCTTGAAAGATGGAATGACATTATCCTTGTCAGACCCGACCCTCAGGTTATATGGAAAACGCCGAAGGAAAATCCCCTTTGGTATAATCCCCACGCAATCTATAACCGCTCCAATACGGGCGGCGGAAGCTGGCAGGTCTGCAAAAAAATGCCGGATGTGTGGCAGGTAGGTCTTGATGACCTCAGATTCAACATCAAGGCAATGGGCTTCAAGCATACGGGTCTTTTTCCCGAGCAGGCAGTCAACTGGAAAATGACTGCGGATATCATCAGGAATGCGGGCAGACCCGTAAAGGTGCTTAATCTCTTTGCGTATACGGGCGGTGCAACCGTAGCCGCTCTGAATGCGGGAGCAAGCGTAACTCACGTTGATGCGTCAAAGGGTATGACACTCTGGGCAAAGGAAAATGCGGCGGCAAGTCACGTGGCAGACAGAAACGTGCGCTGGCTTGTGGATGACTGTATGAAATTCGTTCAGCGTGAAATCCGCAGAGGAAACACCTACGATGTTATCATCATGGATCCTCCTTCATACGGCAGAGGACCGGGAGGAGAGGTCTGGAAAATAGAAAACGAGGTCTATTCCTTCGTTGAGGAATGCTCAAAGCTTCTTACCGATGAGTCCCTTATGGTGCTCATCAATTCCTACACGACGGGACTTTCTCCCAGCGTAATGGAGTATATACTCGGTGAAACCGTGGTAAAGAAATTCGGCGGTACTACCGAAAGTGATGAAATCGGAATCCCCGTTTCATCAAAGCCCGGCAGGGTACTTCCCTGCGGAGCGAGTGCAATCTGGAAAAAGTAAAGGAATTATATGAGCGAAAAACTGATAGAAATAAAAAATGTGACCTACACCTATGAGTCCGAGGATGAATCCCGTCCGGGATACACCGTTCTCAAAGATGTAAGTGTTGACATAAATAAGGGCGAGTTTGTCGCAGTGATGGGTCATAACGGCTCAGGAAAGAGTACGCTGGCAAGACTGTGCAATGCCATTTTCGAGCCCACCGAGGGAACGGTAACCGTAAAGGGTATTACCGCCGATACCGAGGAAAAGGGAGATGAAATCCGCCGTATAGTGGGTATGGTGTTTCAGAACCCCGATAACCAGATAGTCGCCACCGTGGTGGAGGACGATGTTGCCTTCGGTCCCGAGAATCTGGGAATCGAGCCCTCCGAAATCCGCAGGAGAGTCGACGATGCTCTCAGAAGCGTCAATATGTACGACCTGCGTGAGAGAGAGCCCCATAAGCTTTCGGGGGGACAGAAACAGAGAGTTGCCATTGCAGGCGTAATTGCAATGCAGACCGAGTGCATCATTCTTGACGAGCCCACCGCAATGCTTGACCCAATGGGCAGGAAAGAGGTCATCAGGACCATTCAGCGGCTTAACAGAGAAATGGGTATTACCATCGTGCTGATTACCCACTTCATGGAGGAGGCCGCCCTTGCAGACAGAGTCATCGTTATGGACAGCGGCAGGATAATTGACGACGGAACACCGGAAGAGGTCTTTTCAAAGGTGGATTTTCTTCGTTTACATAAGCTTGACGTTCCCGATTCAACCGAGCTGTGCCGTAATCTGGGCATAAAGGAATGTGTGCTTACCGCAGATGAATGTGTCAGCAAAATCTCATCTCTTTTGGGAGGTGAGCCGGCATGAGTCACGCAATTGAGCTTCAGAACGTAACATACTGTTACTCGGAGGGTACGCCCTCCCAGGTAACTGCATTGAAAGATATCAACCTGACCATTGAGCAGGGTGAGCTTGTGGGCATTATCGGCCATACCGGCTCGGGTAAAAGCACTCTTATTTCTCATTTCAACGGACTTCTGAAGCCCACCTCGGGTAAAGTCCTCATTGACGGAACCGATATAAGAGAAAGTAAGGAAACCTTGAGACAGTCCCGCTTCAAGGTCGGTCTTTGCTTCCAGTATCCCGAGTATCAGCTTTTTGAGGAAACGGTGGCAAGGGATATTGCCTTCGGCCCCAAAAATATGAAGCTGGATGCCGATGAAATAAAGCGCAGAGTTGCAGCTGCGGCATCGTATGTAGGGCTTACCTCCGAAATGCTTGAAAAATCTCCCTTTGATTTGTCGGGAGGAGAGAAGAGAAGAGCCGCCATTGCCGGCGTAATGGCAATGGAGCCCTCCGTTCTCGTTTTTGATGAGCCCGCCGCGGGACTTGACCCGGCAGGCAAAAAGGAACTTATCAGACTTATTACGGATTATCGCAAAAAAACCGGCTGTACCGTGGTAATCGTTTCCCACAGTATGGAGGATATTGCGAAAATCGCAGACAGAGTAATCGTTGTCAATGACGGCATGATCGCCATGAACGGTACGGTGGACGAGGTGTTTTCGCGCTGTGACGAGCTTCAGAGCATGGGACTTGACGTACCTGAAATCACACGGATATTCTCCCGTCTTCACGCTCTCGGCTTTGACGTACCCGAAAACGTTTATTCCGTTGACAGAGGAACGGAAATAATCCGCTCTCTCATTGAAGGGAGGCGGTCGGTATGATACGTGACATCACCTTCGGTCAGTATTACCCCGGTAAATCCGTTCTTCATCGGATGGACCCCAGAATGAAGCTGGTGCTGACCTTCGCACTTATCGTCTTTATGTTCGTATGCAAGAGCTTTGCATCCCTTGCGGTCATAGTGCTTCTTACCGTGATTGCGGCTGCTCTTTCGGGAGTACCTCTTAAGGTGATATTCAAAAGCATGAAGCCGGTACTCATCATTCTCATATTCACCGCCCTTCTCAACATTTTCTATACGCACGGTACGGTTGAAAACGGTGACATTCTGTGGGTTTCATTCCTGAAAGGTAAATTTGAAATATGGGATAAGGGTGTATATACGGCGATATTCACCATGGTAAGAATTATTGCGCTGGTCGTTGTCAGCTCTCTGCTGACGTATACCACTACTCCGACCATGCTGACGGATGCCCTTGAAAGACTTCTTTCGCCACTTAAGATTTTCCATATCAAGGTGCATACGCTTGCCATGATGATGACTCTTGCCCTCAGATTCATTCCCACTCTCATTGAAGAAATCGAGAGAATTATGAATGCCCAGAAGGCGAGAGGCGCCGACCTTGAAACGGGAGGTATCATTGAAAGGGCAAAGGCACTCGTTCCCATTTTCATACCCCTTATGGTTTCGTCCTTCAGGAGAGCTTACGAGCTGGCTCTTGCAATGACCTGCCGCTGTTATACGGGCGGCGAGGGCAGGACGAGAATGAAACAGATGAAAATGAAAGCGGGAGATTTTGTCTGCCTTTTCATCTGCCTTGTTTTCATGGCAGGTATCATCGTGCTGAATTATTTTGCAAAGCACGAAACATTTTCAATATTCGGAATGTTGTTTTTCAGACAGGTTATCTGAGGAAATACTATGCGTAATCTACTACTTACAATTTCTTTTGACGGCAGCAATTATCACGGCTGGCAGGTCCAGGAAAATGCGATCACAGTCCAGCAGACCATGCAGGATGCCATTGAGCGTATTACGGGCAGCCGCGGCAATATAGTCGGATGTTCCAGGACCGATGCGGGCGTACACGCGAATATGTACTGCTGTAACATCAGAACGGAAAGTGAGATAGAATGCTCAAAATTCGTCACCGCCCTCAACGCGGTGCTTCCCGAAGATATTTCCGTGATGAAATGCGGGGAAGTGAATTATGAATTCCACGCCCGTTATGACTGCAAATCAAAAGAATACATCTATAAAATCTGGAATTCTCCCGTAAAGAATCCATTTCTTCATAAATATTCATATCAGCACAAATATCCCCTTGATGAAGAATTTCTCAACCGACAGGCAAAGCAGTTTATCGGCACCTGCGATTTCAGCGCATTCTGTGCTTCGGGAAGCAGTGTGGAGGATACCGTGCGCACCGTAACGGATGCAGAGGTTTACCGCGAAGGCGATATGGTTATTTTCAGAGTTGAGGCAAACGGCTTCCTCTACAATATGGTGAGAATCATGGTGGGTACCCTGCTTGATATTTCGGCAGGTAAAATCAAGCCCGATACGATAGATGAGATTCTACTCTCAAAGGACAGAAACCGTGCGGGCATAACCGCAAAGCCCGAGGGACTGTACCTTAACAGAATCGTTTACTGAGAGGTGATACGGTGGCATCAGGCAAAAACAAAGTGAATATCAAAAAAGAAAAGCAAAAGGCGACCGTAAAGGCATATCTCAGAAAACTGAGAATACCCATAGCCATACTGCTTGCGATAGGAATCGTCGCCGTATATTACGCGGCAATCGGTAAGGTGCGCAGGTCCAATACCGCGGATACCTTAAATGCAATCCCGAAAACCTTCGGCGAAAGCGCCGGCTATCCTTACAGTGAAGATGTGCTTGCTCTTGACAAGCTTATGCTTATCGGCGATAAACCCCTCGTAATATCCACCACCGGAGTTACGGTATTATCCCAGGATGCGGCGCATCTGCAGGATTTCCACGTGGACTGGGCAGACACGAGAGTCGCTTCCTTCAACGGCAGGGCGCTTGTTTACAGCAATACCGCCTGCAAGGCCTATCTTATCAGCCGCACCGGAAAGCTTGAGGATTTTGAAGAGAAAAATCCCATCAAGGTGGCATGCGTGGGTAAGGACGGTACCGTTGCCTATTCTTTTGCAACGGAGAATACGCAGAGCGTGGCAAAGGTGTTTACTCCCCGCGGTAAGCTTGATTTTGAGTGGCACTGCGCCAGAGAATATATTTCATCCCTTGCTCTGTCCGATACGGGCAAAAAGCTTGTCATATCCGCCGTAGGAGTGAATAACGCGGAGCTTTATTCGAGAATCATTCTTTTCAGGACTTCAAAGAAGGAAGCGGATTTTGACATAAAGCTTCCCGGGACAACCGTGCTAAGGGTATTCTGCTCTCCCGCAGGTAAAATAGTGGCGGTGGGAGACAACAAGACGGTTATTTTTAACAGCAGAGGCGAAAAACTGACGGAAATCACGTATGCGGACGATGCTCTCTCATATATTGATTCCGACCTAAAGGGCAGCGTTCTGCTTTGTTATAAAGAATTCGGCGGCTCAAAAATCAAGGTGGTCACCGTTCCGCCTTCAGGTAAGAATCTGAAGGAATTCGAGCTTGACTATATGCCCGACAGTGCGGACATAAAGGGCTCAAGACTGGCATTTGTACTGGGTAACGAGGTAATCATCTATTCAACGTCGGGAGAAAAGAGGTCAAATTATCTTTGCTCCGGTGACGTGGGTACGGTGCTTATTTCAAACTCGGGTATATATACACTTGAAAACGGTTCTGTTTGCAGATACCGATAACACGGAGGTAATTATGGATACAAAAACAAACGTCAAGGACATTTTTTCAAACGTATGGACGATTCCCAATCTTCTCTCATTCCTGAGAATCATCATGGTGCCGATTTTTGCGGTGCTTTTCCTCAAGGGAACGAGAGACGGATATATCTGGAGCGTTGTAGTGCTCGCTCTTTCAGGACTCAGCGACTTCTTTGACGGCAAGATTGCACGCAGATTCAATCAGATAAGTGCTCTGGGCAAGCTTCTTGATCCTCTTGCGGATAAGCTTACACAGATTACCATAGCAGTCGTATTCTTTATCACTTTCGGCAAATCCGACGACCCCGTCATTCATGCTTTCAGCTACGTGTTCATCGCTTTCCTCGCTAAGGAAGCAATTATGGTAGTGGGCTCCGTAATCATGATTGTCATGGGACTTCGCCCCGACGCAGCGGAAATGCCGGGTAAGGTCGCAACATTTGCATTCTATCTGATTATGATTTCCATGATTGCCTTCGGCAAGGGAATCGAAGTGGTAAACGCGATTGCGGGAACGACAAACCTTGTTTATCCCACTCCCGTCATGATAGTACTTGTGGTTATCAGTCTTATTCTTACTCTTATCGCTTTCTTCAGCTACATTCCCGGTGTAAAGCGTCAGCTTAAAGAGAGAAAAGAGAATAAGGTAAATGAATCCGAAAAATAAGAGGAAAACGAAATGAAGCAAGTTTTATGCTCAAAATGCAAACAAAGACCCGCGATGTTTTTCATGACCAAGGTTGAGGGTGAAAAAACAACGCAGGAGGGACTTTGTCTTAAGTGTGCAATGGACCTCAATATCGGTCCCATCAAGAATATTATCCAGTCAATGGGTATATCCGAGGATGAGCTTGATGAGGTCAGCGACCAGTTCAACGAAATGTTTGAAAACGGCAACTTTGAGCCGGGCGGAGCAGGTACGATGCCCTTCATGCAGAACATAAGCGCAATGATGGGCGGAGAAGAAAACGGTGATTCCGCCGACACAAAGTCCGACAGCGACGAAAAGGAAAAGAAGCACGGTCTTTTCGGCAAGAAGGATAAAAAGGAGCAGGAGAAGAAGCGCAAGTATCTTACCCAGTTCTGTACCGACCTTACCGAAAAAGCGAGAAACGGAAAGATTGACCGTATCATCGGCCGTGACAACGAAATATACCGCAGTATACAGATTCTTTGCAGAAGAACCAAGAACAATCCCTGTCTCATCGGTGAGCCGGGTGTAGGTAAAACCGCCATTGCCGAGGGGCTTGCTCTGAAAATCGCCGCAGGCGAGGTACCCGCAAAGCTGAAGGACAAGGAAATCCAGATGCTTGACATTGCCGCTCTTGTGGCAGGTACACAATTCAGAGGTCAGTTTGAAAGCAGAATCAAGGGTCTTATTGAGGAGGTCAAGCAGGAGGGTAATATCATCCTCTTCATTGACGAGGTACATCAGCTTGTGGGTGCGGGTGAGTCCGAGGGCTCAATGAATGCCGCAAATATTCTGAAGCCCTCCCTTTCAAGAGGAGAAATTCAGATTATCGGTGCCACTACCTTCACGGAGTACAGAAAATACATTGAGAAGGACGCCGCCCTTGAACGCCGTCTTCAGCCCGTAAAGGTTGAGGAACCGTCAGTTGCCGAAACAACGCAGATGCTTCTGGGAGTAAAGGATTATTATGAAAACTTCCACAGAGTAAGGGTAAACGATACGCTGGTTGAAAAAGCGGTGCTTCTCAGCGAAAGATATATCAACGACAGATTTTTACCCGATAAGGCGATAGATTTGCTTGATGAGGCATGTACCTGCGCAAATCTCCGCAATAAGGCAATCAGCGACTATGAAATCGCCCTTTCCGAGCTTTCCGAAATGGAACAGCAGGAAAAGACGCTTGAGGACGCATCCGAGGCGGATTACGAGGCGATTGCCAAGCTCAAGAGCGAGCTTATACAGAAAAACGAAGAAGTCAAAAAGCTTGAGGAAGCGGCAAGCGATAATCTCGTAACGGAGGAAGACCTTGCAAAGGTAATTCAGCTCTGGACGGGTATTCCTGCAAGCAAGGTCATTGAAAGTGACCTTCGCCGTCTTGCTGATATGGAAAAGAATCTCAAGGCACACCTTATCGGTCAGGACGAAGCGGTAGAACTCGTATGTGCGGCAATCCGCAGAGGCAGAGTTCAGATAAATCCCCGCCGCCGTCCCGCATCGTTCATATTCGTAGGGCCTACGGGTGTAGGAAAGACGGAGCTTGTAAAGCTTCTTGCAAACGAGCTGTTTGAAACTCCCGAAACACTCATTCGTCTTGATATGAGTGAATTTATGGAAAAGCACTCCGTTTCCAGAATTATCGGCTCTCCTCCGGGATACGTGGGCTACGATGAAGCCGGTCAGCTTACCGAAAAGGTACGCCGCAAGCCCTATTCCGTAGTTCTCTTTGATGAAATTGAAAAAGCACATCCCGACGTTATGAACATCCTGCTCCAGATACTTGATGAGGGCAAAATCACCGATGCCCAGGGCAGGAACGTCAGCTTTGAAAATACGGTCATCATAATGACCTCCAATGCGGGCAGCAACCGCGCAGGCGGTGCTCTCGGTTTCGGCAAGACAAAGAACGAGGTCACAAAGGAAAGAACGATGAAGGCCCTCAACGAGTTCCTGAGACCCGAATTTATCGGCAGAGTCGACGAGGTAGTCGTATTCAACGACCTTACTCAGGAGGATTATGAAAAGATTGCGGCTCTTCTGCTGGATGAGCTTGTCAATCCTCTTGCCGACAAGGGTATCAGATTTACTTACGATGAAAAAGCGACCAAGGCGATTGCAGCTCTTTCCGCAGACGGTACGAGAGGTGCAAGAGACCTGCGCTCGTGCATAAGAAGGAACGTAGAGGACGCAATTACCACCAGAATGGTAAATAACGTTGATGAGCCCCTCAAAACGGTTTCGGTAACCGCAGACGAAAGCAATAATATCATATGTGATTTCACATAAAGGAGGAAATGTTTAATGGCACATTTCAGATTTTCCGCATTTGCCGATGAAGCGTCGGGCTCAATAAAAGAGCAGATTGCCGCATGTCACAAGAACGGCATTGAGTTCATTGAGCTTCGCAACGTTGACGGCAAAAACATTTCAAACTTCACGGTTGAGGAAGCGAGAGAATTAAAAAAGACCCTTGACGAAGGCAATATGAAGGTTTCGTCCATCGGCTCCTTCTACGGTAAGATTGAAATTACCGACGACTTCGCACCTCATTTTGAAGCATTCAAAAATACGGTGGAAGTGGCAAAGATTCTTGAAGCAAAGTACATCAGAATGTTCAGCTTCTATTTTACCAAGGGCGAAAGCTATGAGGAATACAAGGACGAGGTGTTCAAGCGCCTTTCCGCTATGGCTGATTATGCCAATGAGCACGGTGTTCTTTGCTGCCACGAAAACGAGAGAGGCATCTACGGCGACACACCCGAAAGATGTCTTGAAATCGCCGAATACTTCGGTGACAGACTCGGCTGTATCTTTGACCCCGCAAACTATGTGCTCAACGGCAACGATACAAAGAAGGGCTTTGATGCTCTCTGCGATTACGTTACCTATATGCACATCAAGGACGGTCTTGCAGACAGCGGTATAGTCGTTCCCGCAGGTGAGGGTGACGGCAACCTCGAATATATACTCAAGAAGCTTGATAAGAGATTCAAGAGCTTCTTCCTCAGCGTTGAGCCCCATCTTAAAACATTTGACGGTCTCAAGGCACTTGAGGTCAGCGACCAGCTCGCACTCAAGATGAATTCAAAATACGTTTACCCTGATAACGACGCTTCCTTCGCGGCTGCCTGCGGTGCTATCCACAAGCTTGTTTCCGAGAAGGTACATCCCGTTCGTCTGGGTATAATCGGTGTAGGTAATATGGGTTCGTCCCATATCAGAAATCAGGTTGACGGTAAGCATACAGAGGTTGAAATCGTTGCCTGCGCAGACCTTATTCCCGAAAGAAATGCAAAGATGAAGGAGCTTATTCCTTCAATCAGGACTTTTGACAGCGCAGAGGCGCTTATTGACAGCGGTGAGGTTGACGCGGTTCTTATCGCCACTCCTCACTACTTCCATTCTCCCATTGCTCAGTATGCCTTCTCAAAGGGCCTTCACGTTATGACCGAGAAGCCCGCAGGTGTTTACACCAAGCAGGTAAGAGAGATGAACGAAGCAGCCGCAAAGAGCGGTCTGGTATTCGGTATCATGTACAATCAGCGTACAAACTGCGTTTACAGAAAGACGAGAGAACTTGTACAGAGCGGAGAATTCGGTGAAATCAAGAGAGTAAGCTGGATTATTAC
>JAZLLW010000033.1:0-137116 GCA_045598305.1 Acutalibacteraceae bacterium | reverse complement strand
TGATAATGAATACGATGAATATATTGCATTCAGACCCGAACAAATAAAGCGTACCGACAACAAAAACCCGACAGTTAACCCGGACATAAATTACTCCACATCCCGAGAAGCCGAATACCTTGAACTTGCCAAAGACCCCGTGAAGAACGAGACAAAGCTTAACGAGATGGTCAAGCAAGCGGCAAAGGCGGCAGGGTATAATTATCACCTTTATCACGGAACAAATGCACAGTTTACTGTTTTTAATACAACAGAAAACGGTGGAAAAAACGGAAAAGGCGAAGGGTACGGTATATATCTTGCAAGCAACAAGGAAATATCCAAGCCCTACGGAAGCAGAGTTATTGATTCTTATGTAAAATTTAACAGATTGGCTTATGGTGACAAGAAAACAATTACATTAAAAGAATTAACAAAGCTTGTCAAATCTTCCTGCGAACAGCAAGCACAAGAATATGTAGACAACGAAGAATACGATTCTGTTAACGAAGCTATTCTTGATACATGGGTATCAAATTATGTATATACTTATGGCTATAGCAGTATGTCAACGGTGTTTTCGGATGTTGCAAAAACTATTTTCAATTCAAACAGTAATGACGGCGATATAATCAATGAGGTTATGGCTGCATCCGGCAACCATTATTCATACGAAAACGCAAATAAATTTTATAACGAACTGCTGACACCAATTCTGGGAATTGATGGCTTTGTTTACAAATGGTCTACATCTGATGTTTACCTTGCATTAAATTCCTCTCAAATCAAATCCGCAGACCCCGTCACCTACGATAACAACGGCAATATCATACCGCTTTCCGAGAGGTTTAACGAGCAGAACGATGATATAAGGTATTCTGTAAAGAGAAGTGCTGAGGGCTTTAAGTATGTTGAGGTTGAAAACGATATACTGATTAGCAACGGTGAAACACTTGCACAAACCTTGTCAGACATTATATCTAACAAATTCAACAAACTCATAGAAGCAAACGGGCAACAAATAAAGGTAAATGCCGACACTAAAAGCGAATGGCGATATTCAAAAGATGCGTCTACATTATTAAAGAGAGACAAAACAGCTTATTATAATAAAATGCGCGCATTCAACAATGCAGATGAGCTTGTGAGAACCGCAAAAGATTGGATTAACGAAAAAGCAAAGCACAAAAATTATAGGCAATTTGCAAGAGGGTTTGTTAATTTTGAATATCAGGGCAATGGCTATTCCGCCGAGATTGTTGTCGGAATAAGTAAATCTGGGTCTGCTACATTGTACGACCTTGTAAATATACAAGATAAAAAAATAACAGAACTTCAACATAGTAACGCAGGCGCAAGCCTGACTGCGAAGAAAAACGCTTCGGTTACTAAGAGTGGAAGTTCTGTTTATGTTAACAATGTTACCGCACTTTCGCAAAAAAGTCAAGACTTTTCTGAAAAGCGTGACCGATACGAAGCAAAACAGAGATATGTTGACAGACGAAATGCAGAAAACCGTGAAAATGCCGTAGGACTTTCCGAGGAACAGATGGATGCACTTGAATGGCTTGCACGTACACGTCACGAAATACATTCCTCGCCCGAAAGATTCTGGAATCCCGAAGCGGGCGGCACGACTTGGAATTACTTTGACGATGATTCTCTTGAGTCAATTAACAACCATTTGACGAGTGCAGGGCTTGAGCCGATAGATTTTGGCGATTACACAGATATCCCGACAGCCGATGATTATTACAGCATTCTTTCAGACGAAGAACGGGAAGAATGGGAGTCGTATGCCGAAGAAAACGGCTATTATAGCGGACTTTCTGCTTGGAGAGAAAACAGCGGTGATTATGATACATTCACCAATTCAATGGAACGCCTCAACAAATCCATAGAGGAATACTTAAAAAACGTTGATAGGGAGCATAACACACAGTATGCACCTACGGGACAGTCAAGACTTTACTCCACCAAACGAGAGCAATCCAATCTTTCCGCATACGAGCTTTCCGAATTTGTTTCAATGTCAGACGAATTGCTTGAGCAGAAGCGTATTGCCGAAGCAAATGCAAACGAGCTGAATAATCTTACCGAATTTCCTGCACGCAAACTCAATCAGAATGACATTGCATCCGTTGTTAAAGACCTTTGGGGCGGACTCAAGACAAACATATCCAACGCAGAGCAGAAAACTCTTATAAACGAATTGTATGAGTATATAGCCAACGATAAGGATGTAACGTCAGACGAGATATACCGCAGAGCATAAGACTTATCAAAGCGATATCCGAAAAAACGTATGTTGATAATTATTTCCGTGTATGTTATTATGATGAAAACGAAATGGAGATGATAAAATGAAAAAAGTTATTTCCGTAATTCTTTCATTGGTGCTTATTGCTATGATTGTTATTCCCGCACTTGCGGTTGAAGAGGAATGTAATTGCGGTTTTTCGCCCGTTATTTACGTAGGTCCTCTCGGCTGTGCGGATATCGTCAGAGATGCGGGCATGGAAAACGAGCAGAAGCTCTGGAAAACCGATACGGGCTTCCTCCTTTCAAATGCAAAGGATGAGCTTGGCGGTCTTGTCAAAGGTGCAGTGCTGAATGATTCCGATGAATTCGGCGACGCTCTTATCAAATTTGTCAACGACAGCTTCGGTGACCTTGCTCTTGATAATGACGGCAATTCAAAGAGCAATGTAACGGTTGAAGGGCTCAATGTTCCTTCGGACGGAAACCACGGAATAAATTATTCATTTTACTTCAATTATGACTTCCGCCTTGACCCGTATATCCATGCAGAACGCCTCAACGAGGTTATTCAGCAGATAAAGTCGCTTACAAAACACAGTAAGGTACAGCTGAAAGCATCGTCAATGGGCGGTGTCGTTCTTGCCGCCTATCTTGAAGAATACGGTTGGTCCGTCGTGGAAAAAATTATATGTCAGTGCTGTCCTCTTTGGGGTACTGCCGTCGCAGGCGAGCTTTTCAACGGTCTTGTTGAGCTTAATGCCACCTCACTTCGTCAGTATGCTCAGGATGCTCTTCCTTATCTTGACGGCGGCGACTTCCTTCAGGCACTTCTTTATTCGCTTACCGAAACCTTCCGCGTTGCGGGTGTGTGGGACGGTATCATAAAGCTCGGAAATAAGCTTGTTGAAGATTTGGGAGACAGAGTATTTGACGAATGCCTTATACCGATTTTCGGTTCAATGCCCGGAATCTGGGCTTTTGTCCCAGCCGAATATTATGACGGTGCTCTCACCTTTATGAAGATTGATAAATCAAGCGGTCTTTACAGTCAGATTGCCCGTTACAGAACTGCTCAGACAAACGTTGCCGATAATCTCAAAAAGGCAAAGGAAGACGGCGTAAGAGTATATATATTCTGCGGCTATGACGTTCAGAGAACTCCTCTTGTTACCGCATGGCACAATACCTCTGACGGTACGGTTGATACGAAATATGCCTCCCTCGGTGCGACCTGCGCCGATGACGGAAGTATTCTGACGGATGAATATATTTCATCACTTGAAGATTCAAAATACGTATCTCCCGATAAGTGCATTGACGCCTCAACCTGCGCTCTGCCCGATTGCACCTGGTTCAATAAGGGCTGGCTTCATTGCAACGGACAGAAAGCCATTGATGAATTTTATAATACTTTTCTTCAGAGTGATGAACAGATTACGGTATTTTCACACGAAAAATATCCTCAGTTCCTCAAAAATGATGACCACGCCGAAACGCTGACTCCCGTAAAGGGCATTCAGACGATGGCGGAAAGATTCAGGGAAGCACCCTCACTCCTCAATTTTGTCAAAATGATTATTGAATTTTTCACCGTCACGATTCCCGGCCTTTTCAAAATCAAATGATTCCGATATAACCAAAGCCCGCTGATTTTTTTAAATCGGCGGGCTTTAATTTATTTCTTTACGACTATTGTTGCAACGCTTCTTGCGGGCATAAACAGTTCTTTTGTATAGGTCTGCTTTTCAAGGTCAAATTTCTCTGAGGTGAGATATATTTCCGCATCTTCAAAGGGGAGGTCAAGCTTTTTGACTTCTTTGAATCTGTTGGATACGACAACCACGGTTTTTTCATCGTTTTCAAAGCAGACGGAGTCGATTTCTTCACCTGCATCCGAATCAATTCTCACCATACCCGGCTCAATGAATTTTGAAAAATTACCGAAAGCATAATATCTCTTTGTCATACGGAATGCTCTCGGCTCGTCAAATTCATAGATAAGACCGTCACAGTAGTCAACGTTTGAAAGAGCGATCCACAGCTGCCACGAGGTAACGTCAAGATATTTCATATCCTCCATCATTACTTTCGTTTGCTCAAGCGCGGATTTCATACCGAAATCCCTGCCGTTTTTCATGTGACACCATTCACTTGTTTTAAGAGCAACGTCGGGATAGTGTCTGTCCATGAACTGCTTGTATCTCTTCATAAATGAAATTCTGTCACCGATAGTGGATTTCAGAATCGCATAGTCGGGCGTGAGGAAATATGAATGAGTATCAACGGAATCCATTCTCCTGCGGATTTTAACGTCATCAAGCAGTAAACGGCAGTATGTCTTATTGAAATATCTGATATCGCCGTTCTCGGCGCCTGAGAGCATTAAATTCTTCAGTGCGGGTCTCTTGTCCATTTCATCGCAGAATACTCTGAAAAGGTTCCAGACCTGCGTGGGTCTGTAATGACAGCCCTCCTGACCACCCGTCCATTTCCATACCGGCTCATTGACGGGGGACAGATACTTGATGGGTATGCCTTCGCCCAGGAAATGCTCAACACAGTCAAGACAGTATCTTGCGAATCTTTCGTAATTATCGGGTGAAAGATTGCATTGAAACGCCTTGTCCTGATGTGTTTTTCCGTTTTTCGTAAGGCGTTCAATGGGGGAATTTACAAAGAATATGACTTCATCCGCGCCGTACTTGCAGGCAAGCTTCATCATTTTGACCGCATTCTTGTCTCTTGTCCAGTCGTAGTCAATGTTGCTCACGTCAAAGCTTTCTGTCCTGCGGCACTGCATGGGAATGTCACCGTTGCCGCTGTGGGCTGAACCGCCGCCTAAGTTATATCTGTAAATGCGGATGCCTATGCCCTCGTCCTTGTCAAAGAGAAGTTGGGCGATCCTTTCGTTTTTCGGCATACCGGATTTTTCGTCGATTTCATCCCATCCGCCTACGACCTGCGCCCACCAAGCGCCGCTTGCACCGAATTTATCAAAGGTCTGATGTCTGTTCTGAGGATTAATTACAAGGTTACTCATAATTACACCTTCCTGATGTTATTACTGCTCGGGAACGACCATTGTGGGCTTCTCCATGGTAACTTCTTCTCTGTCAAAAATGGGAACGTATTTATCCTGATAGTAGTTTTCGGGAGTGATTTCATAGCTTCCGTCGGGCTTATATGTGATTACCGTACAACCGCGCTGATATCCTTTTTCGGAGATGCCGATATATGCAAGGTAGTCAATGCTCATACCGTAAGTGAGCTGAATTCCCTTATATTTGAGTGAAAGCGTATTGAGATGGTCGTGACCGTTGAATATTGCTTTCGTTGAGCCGAGCTCTTTGATTGTTTCAAACATCGTGTCTTCACCGATTCCGCTGAAAACGACCTTTCCGGTTTCGCCTGCGGCACCGTAAATGAATTCCACGTTATCCGTATCCTTGAAATCGTTATTTGCATATTCGGTTATAGCATCCTTCATTTCAACGAGAGGAATGTGGAAGAACATTGAGGATTTGATTGCGGGGTCGCAGTCGATAAGTCCGAGCTCTTCAACCGTCTTCTTGTTGATTTCATCGTATGCTTTTACGTTCTTGATGTACCAGTTGACCTGATTCTGGTGGATGTTGTCGTATTTCCAGAAAATACCGAAAATGTCGCCGCCGGTGTATGAATGGCTGTCAAGAATGTAGAGCGACTGAGTGATGATATTATTTGTTTTCTTGATGTTTATTATCTGGTTGCCGAAGCCGTCAACGTCATCGGGACCCTTCTGGAAGAGACAGTATTTATAAGCACCGCTGCCGTAGAAATCGGAAATTTCTTCTCTTGTGTATCTGCTGTATGCTTCCGTATCATGGTTACCGTAGCTGAGTGTCCAGTAAACACCGAGCTGATCCATAAGGTCGGCAAATATTTTTGCCGCCGATTTGTTGTTCATTGTACCTGCCTGGAAGGGAACGGGATAAGCAATGTCACCGGTAACGATTACCAGGTCGGGCTTTTCTGCCGTAAGCATTGTGGCAACCGCATTGATTGCCATAAGGTCCTTCTTGAGAGAGAGCCAGCCGGCGCCGATGTGAACGTCTGTCAGCTGAATTACCTTAAGATCCTCGTCCGACGTAAAGGTCCAGTTGCCTTTTTCGTCCTTTTCGGGAACAAGCTGATTTTCGTATTTTACCTTTTCAATTGTCGCTATTTTTTTGAGATTGCTCTTGTTTCCCAGAGCTGTTATGAGAGAAGTGATTGCTATAAAAAGAGCAATAACCGCAATTATTCCGAGCAGTATTCTGCGGCCGATTTTTCTTCTCTTCTTTTTCTTCTCGAGTTTAAGCTGCTGTTTTTCGGTCAATACTTCTTCATTTGCTTTTTCTTTCATCGTATTTTCTCCTTACTTTTTGATTTTGAAACAGTATGCATATTCTGATTTAAGCTCATCGGGATTAAGGGGACTGAATTTCAGTAATACCTTGCCGTTTTTCTCGTTTACTTCAATGCTTTCGTTACTGCCGAGAAGAGAGCATTTGAGATTTTCCGAATATTCGACCTCATCGAAATATACTTCGCCGAAGGGGAATTTCAGCAGGAATGCGTAAATTGTATTACCGTCCTTGCTTCTTGTATATCTGATGTCCTTATCCTTGCTTGTGCCGTATCTTCTTGTGCCGTAGATGCCTTCACCGTTGACCTTCAGCCAGTCACCCATATCAAAGAGCTTCTGCTGCATGATTACGGGAATCCTGCCGTCTGCCGTGGGACCTACGTTAAGCAGGAAGTTACTGCCTCTGCTGACCAGATCTATCAGCATATGAACAAGTTCTTTTGATGAAAGATAATCGTCGGGGTTTTCAATTCTGTTGAATCCGAATGAACCGCCGATACCTCTGCATTCCTCGTTCGGCCTTGCGTACGTATCGATTACGTTCATTATTCCCGGTGATGAGCCACCGTCAACGTAACCGTATTCAGATGTGAAATTGCCGCCGAGCTTGCCTCTCGTGCCCTTGCCCCATCGGTCATTGGGAACGATGAAGTCCTTTACCGATGATTCATTGTAGAGCCACTGTAAAAATTCCGTTGAATGCCAGACCTCGTCTGTCTGGTCCCATTCACCGTCAGTAAACAAAGTAGCGGGCTGATACTTTTCCATAAGCTCCTTGAGCATGGGGATCAGATGCTTCAGAGCGTATTCTTCGGGGTCTTTGAGATACAGGGGATGATACCATTCGTAAACTGAATGATATATACCGAACCTTACGTCCGTTTTATCAAGAGCGTCCTTCAGCTCGCGGCAGAAATCCCTGTGTGGACCTACGTCGACGGAATTCCATCCGGGAGTGTAATCGCTTTTATAAAGAGTAAAGCCATCGTGATGCTTTGAAACGAGATTTATGTATTTTGCACCCGCACGCTGAAAGATTGATGCCCATTCATCTGCATCAAAGCATTCTGCCTTGAAATCCTTGACAAAATCGGCGTACTCAAAGTTTTCACCGTAGTTCTTCCTGTGAAAATCTATGAACGCCTGCTGATTTTCGTTGGGATTCTCGGTTTTGATTGCGTTCCAGTACCATTCCGCATACTGACCTTTCGGCGCGTAGGCAGGTACGGAATAGAGTCCCCAATGAATGAAAATGCCGAATTTTGCATTCTCAAACCACTCGGGAACCTTTCTCTGCATGAGTGAGTCCCAGTTATTTTCGTATTTCATATTATCTCCTATTCAGGTAACTGCTATGTATCCTTTGAGTATCGGCTCCGCATCGGGAATATCCGTCAGAGTGGTAAGTACCTTGTAAAAGATGAATCTTTCCTCTCTTTTTCCCTGCTTCGTTTCCCAGTCGCTCAGACGTATTTCACCCTTGAGCAGTGTGCTTATGTTTCCGTCCGGGTCAGGCATTGACTGGGTGTGCACAAGCGGGACGTCCGGAATACGGAAATCCTCAATATATTCCTCTTTCGTGTGGTTGGGAGGAATGCAGGCACCCTTGTCGTGTTCAAGAAACCACAGAGCCATTATCCTTCGCAGCTCTTCTTCGCTTATTACCTCGGTAATCATTCCGATATACCGTATTTTTTGCAGATTTCCGAAATGATTGCCTTCATTTCGGGCATTTTTTCTTCCATTTCTTCCGCAAGCTTGATCTGCGTTCTTGCTCTTACGAGGTTATGCTCGGGATATTCCGTCTTAAAGTAAATATCTCCGTTAATGTAGTCACCGAGAAATCTCATACCGCATTCAAGCGTCATGAGCATTGATGAGAAGGGGAGATATGCGATTTCGTTCTTCGTGAGCGCTTTTCCCGCTGTTGAAAGATATCCGTCTGCATAAGCTCTGAAATATTCCGTGCTGAAATGTACCTTGCTTAAATCCTTTTCGTCCTCGGATGCGGTGCTTGCGCCGAAACGTATGCTGTCACCGAAGTCGTAAAGGGAAAGACCGGGCATTACCGTATCAAGGTCTACAACACATATACCCTCGTCCGTAACGTCGTCAAACATTACGTTGTTGAGCTTCGTATCGTTGTGGGTTACCCTTACGGGCAGCTCACCCTTGTCAATCATATCGACCAGTACGCCGTAATACTTTTCATGTGCAAGGAATTTTTCCGTTTCCTCCCTGCAGCTTTCGGCTCTGCCGGAGAGATTATTTTCAATCGCTTTTCTGAAATCTGCGAATCTTGATTTTGTGTTATGAAAATTCGGAATCGTTTCAACCAGCGTTTCACCGGGATAATCCGCGAGCAGGCATTGGAAATTACCGAATGCCCTGGCGGCTTTCCCGAATGTTCCGGGTGTGTCGGCAAACTGTATTGAATGAGCACCGTAAATATAGTTGAAACAGCGCCAGAATCTGTTCTCACTGTCAATGTAAAAAGTCTTGCCGTCTTTTGCCTTGTATGCGAAAAGGCACTCTCTGTCTGGGTCTCCTCCGGTTTGGATTACTTTTTCACGCAGATAGTGAGTCACCCCCACAATGTTTTCCATCAGCTCAACCGGCTTTGTGAAAACGGCGGTGTTGAGCTCCTGGACGAGATATCTGTTGATTTTGCCTTTATCGTTAAATTCAAAAACAAAGGTATTGTTTATGTGACCGTCGTCAATTCTTCTGATATTCTGCATTTCGCCTTCAAAGGTGAAGGCATTCAGCAGTTCGTTAACGGTGTTGATGTTTTCACTCATAATTATTTCCTTTCAAGAAGCGGTTTGAGGAACTGACCCGTATAGCTTTCCTTGACTTTGACTATCTCTTCCGGAGTACCCTCGGCAATGATTCTGCCTCCAGCATCTCCGCCCTCGGGACCTAAATCAATAATGTGGTCTGCTGTTTTTATGACATCAAGGTTATGCTCGATTACAAGTACAGTGTTGCCGCTGTCAACGAATTTGCCGAGTACGTCAATAAGTCTGTGTACGTCTGCTGTATGCAGTCCCGTAGTGGGCTCGTCAAGAATGTAAATGGTTTTGCCCGTTGAACGCTTTGCGAGCTCTGTTGCCAGCTTGACTCTTTGTGCTTCACCGCCGGAAAGGGTGGTGGCGGGTTGACCTAATTTGACGTAACCAAGACCCACATCGTAGAGAGTTTCAATTTTATGCCTGATTTTCGGAATGGAGTCAAAGAAATTCAGGGCTTCATCCACGGTCATTTCAAGCACTTCATATATGTTTTTGCCCTTATATCTTACTTCAAGAGTTTCCTTGCTGTATCTTTCACCGCCGCAGGTTTCGCAGGGCACGTAAACGTCGGCGAGGAACTGCATTTCTATTTTGACTATGCCGTCACCCTGGCACGCCTCGCATCTGCCTCCCTTAACGTTGAAAGAGAATCGGTTGGCTTTATAGCCCCTTTTTTTTGCATCAACGGTCTGGGCAAAAAGCTCGCGAATGTCCGTGAATACTCCCGTATACGTTGCGGGATTGGACCTCGGCGATCTGCCGATAGGTGACTGGTCTATGACGATTACCTTGTCAAGATTTTCGGTTCCTGTTATTTCACTGAAATTACCTTGAGTTTTCTTTGCACGGTTAAGCTCAACCGCAAGATGCTTTGCAAGTATTTCGTTTACGAGAGAACTCTTGCCGCTGCCGGATACACCCGTCACCGCAACGAATTTGCCCAGAGGGATTTCAACGTCAATGTTTTTCAGATTGTTTTCGCAGGCACCCCTGACAATAAGCTTTTTACCGCTGCCTGCTCTTCTCTTTTCGGGTACTTCGATTTTCTTTTTGCCGCTGAGGTACTGACCGGTAATTGATTTATCGCAGTTCATGATATCTTCGGGAGTACCGCAGCAGACGATTTCTCCGCCGTGGATACCCGCACCGGGACCTACGTCAACTATGTAATCGGCATTTAGCATGGTCTCCTCATCGTGTTCGACCACAATGAGAGTGTTGCCTATGTCACGAAGCTCCTTCAGAGTTCCGAGAAGCTTCATGTTATCTCTCTGATGCAGACCTATGCTCGGCTCGTCAAGTACGTAAAGCACGCCCATAAGGGAAGAACCTATCTGAGTAGCAAGCCGTATTCTCTGTGCTTCACCGCCGGAAAGTGTAGCGGCATTTCTCGCAAGCTGCAGGTATTCAAGACCTACGCTTGACAAAAATTGCAGACGAGAACGGATTTCTTTAATTATCTGATTTCCTATGGACTGCTCCTTTGGTGTCAGTTCGAGTGAATTGATGAATTCAAGCTCTTTGGTGATGGATTTGCGGGTAAATTCATCTATGTTTATTCCGCCTACGGTAACGCAGAGAAATTCCTTTTTCAGTCTTGCTCCTTCGCATTCGGGACAGCGTTCCGCGGACATATACTGTTCAAGTTCTGCCCTCATATATTCGCTTCCCGTATCGCTGTACCGTCTTTCGAGATTGGTTATTATTCCCTCAAAATCTGCCATATACGTACCGCCGCCGTAAATTCCGCCGCGCACGAATTTGATTTTTTTGCCGTTTGTACCGTAAAACAGTACCTTTTTTGATTCCTCGTTTAAATCACGGAACGGAGTGTCAAGTGAAAAACCGTACGCTTCGGCAAGACCGTCAAAATACATCTTTGAAATGGAACTGTCGTTGATACTCCAGCCGCTTGCACAGATTGCGCCTTTACTTATTGAAAGGGATTGGTCGGGAACAATCAAATCCGGATTGATTTTTTTTAGTTCGCCCAGTCCCGAACAACCGGGGCAGGCGCCGAACGGATTATTGAATGAAAATGAACGGGGCTCAAGTTCCTCCACGTTTACACCGTGCTCGGGGCAGGCATAATTGAGTGAAAACATCATTTCGTCCCTGCCGATTACGTCCACGATAACCAGCCCGTCTGAAAGCTCCGTAGCGGTTTCAACCGAATCCGCAAGTCTTGAGCGGATTCCGTCCTTGATTACGAGGCGGTCAACAACCGCTTCTATACTATGCTTGAGATTTTTATCAAGCTTTATTTCTTCACTTAAATCGTAAATACTGCCGTCAACGCGTACTCTCGCATATCCGCTTTTGCGTATCTGCTCGATTTCTTTTTCAAATCTTCCCTTTTTGCCTCTTGCAATGGGGGAGAGAATCTGAATTTTAGTGCCCTCATCAAGCTCAAGCACCTTATCCGTTACGTCGTCTACGGTCTGTCTGAGTATTTCTCTTCCGCAAACGGGACAGTGGGGAATACCTATTCTTGCATAAAGAAGACGCAGATAATCGTATATTTCCGTAACCGTTCCCACCGTTGAGCGGGGATTCTTTGAAGTTGATTTCTGGTCAATGGATATAGCGGGTGAAAGCCCGTCAATGCTCTCAACATTCGGCTTCTCCATTTGACCGAGGAACATTCTTGCGTATGACGAAAGAGATTCCACGTATCGCCTTTGTCCCTCTGCATAAATCGTATCGAATGCAAGAGAGGATTTGCCCGAGCCCGAAAGCCCTGTAAATACAACAAGCTTGTTGTGGGGAACGCTGACGTCGACGTTCTTAAGATTATGCTCTTTTGCACCTTTTACCGTAATAAATTCTGATGCCATGGTTACCTCTTGGAATTTCTGATTTTTTCTATCTTATCTCTCAGGTATGCGGCGTGCTCGAATTCAAGTATCTTTGCCGCCGCTTTCATTTCCGCCGTGAGCTTGGCGATAAGTGCCTGCTTATCCTTTGCACTCATCTTTGAGTATTGCTTTTCGTCGTCGGTTACCGCAGAGGAAATTTCGATTATTTCGTGAATATCCTTAACGATCGTCTTCGGTACGATACCGTTTTCCTCGTTATATTTCATCTGCTTTTCACGGCGTCTTACCGTTTCGGTGATTGCCTTTTCCATTGAGGGAGTAACGGAATCCGCATACATTATTACCGTACCCTCCGAATTTCTTGCGGCTCTGCCGACGGTTTGTATAAGTGAGGTTTCGCTTCTCAGGAAGCCCTCCTTATCCGCGTCAAGTATTGCAACGAGCGATACCTCGGGAATATCAAGGCCTTCACGAAGCAGGTTGATTCCTACCAGAACGTCAAACTCTCCCAGACGAAGACCGCGGATAATCTCCATTCTTTCAATGGTATCGATATCGTGATGCATATATCTGACTTTGATATCGAGATTTTCAAGATACTCCGTTAAATCCTCAGCCATTCTCTTGGTGAGGGTGGTGACGAGGACTCTCTGCTTCTTTTCCGTTCTCATGTTGATTTCAGAAACAAGGTCGTCAATCTGTCCATCAACGGGTCTTACGGATATTTCCGGGTCAAGAAGCCCCGTAGGTCTGATTACCTGCTCCGCAATCACTGTGCTTCTTTCTCTTTCAAAGTCGCCGGGAGTGGCGCTTACGAATATCTTTTGTCCTGTTTTTTTATAAAACTCGTCAAAGGTAAGCGGTCTGTTATCAAATGCGGAGGGCAGGCGGAAACCGTATTCGACAAGACTTTCCTTTCTTGCTCTGTCTCCTCCGTTCATCGCTCTTACCTGAGGCAGTGTGACGTGTGATTCATCAACAAAGAGCACAAAATCATCGGGAAAGTAGTCAAGTAAGGTAAAGGGGCACGAGCCGGCAGGTCTGCCGGACATTACCCGTGAATAGTTTTCAATTCCTTTGCAGAAGCCGGTTTCGCGTAGCATTTCAATGTCGTATTCCGTTCTCTGTCTTATTCTTTGCGCTTCAAGAAGCTTGCCCTGCTTTTCAAATTCCGCAACCCTTTCCTCCATCTCGTTTGCGATTTCCGTCAGAGATCTCTCCATTTTTTCGGGTGCGGTCACGTAATGTGATGCGGGATAGATTGCCACGTGGGATATGACGCATTTAACCTGACCGGTCAGAGCGTTTATCTCGCTGATTCTTTCTATTTCATCGCCGAAAAATTCAATTCTGTAAGCGTTTTCATTTGAATATACGGGATAGATTTCGATAACGTCTCCGCGTACTCTGAATTTGTTACGGCTGAATTCAATGTCGTTTCTTTCGTACTGTGTTGAAATGAGCTTTGCAATCAGCTCATCTCTGTCTGTTTCGGTGCCTGTTCGCAGAGAAACGACCTGGCTTCTGTAATCAATGGGGTCACCCAGCGTATATATGCAGGAGACTGAAGCAACGATTATTACGTCCCGTCTTTCTGAAAGAGCCGAGGTCGCGGAATGGCGCAATCTTTCTATTTCGTCGTTGATGGCGGAATCCTTTTCGATATAGGTGTCGGTGGTGGCGATATAGGCCTCGGGCTGATAGTAGTCGTAGTAAGATACAAAGTATTCAACCGCGTTGTTCGGAAAAAACTCCCTGAATTCGCTGCAAAGCTGAGCCGCCAGAGTTTTGTTGTGGGCAAGAACAAGTGTTGGACGGTTGACCTGAGCAATTACGTTCGCCATGGTGAACGTTTTGCCCGAGCCGGTAACACCAAGCAGAGTCTGCTCGTTATATCCCTTATTCAATCCCTCAACCAGTGTGCTTATCGCCTCCGGCTGGTCGCCCATGGGTGAGTAAGGAGAGTGCAGTTCAAATCTGTCCATAAATGTCTTGCCTCAAAATGAAATTATTCAATTTATTTTATCATAATAATAAAATATTATCAAGTCAAATATAATGAACATATCAATTTCTAAAATTGCGTAATTTTTCAGTAATTTATACATTTAATGCTTCGTATTATTATGATAGAATATTAAAAAATTTTTGTTATGGTGAAAAGAATGAAACTGTTTCAAGACAAAGATAAGGTTCGTATGATAACCGTGATTGCCGCTGTGATTACGGCTGTTGCAATTACATTTTTTACAGTTAAATACGGCGGCGGTACAGAAACGATAATAGTAATCCCTCTTTACGTTTCTATACTGATTTTATTCCTGCAATCGGGTGTCAACAGATGGGCGTTCCTGCTCGGAGCGATCAATTCTTTGCTTTATGCGGCAGTCTATATTTATGACGGTCTTTATCTGACGGCGGTATATTGTGCTCTGTTTTCGTTTCCGTTTCAGTTCTGGACCTTTTTCAGATGGAAAAACAAAGATACAAACGGAAAAACCGTTTTCAGAAAGCTGAGCGGTTTTCATAGATTTTTAATCGTAATCGGGTTTGCCGTTCTGTATGCAGTTTTTTACCTCATACTCAGATATTTCGGCAGCGATTGGGGATTCTATGACTGCTGGAGTATGCTGCTCGGAATACTTGTTACCGTGCTTTGCACCGTTCCTTATGTTGAATATTCGCCTTTGCAATGCCTAAGCGTGTTTATCGGGCTTATAATGTTTGCGAAAATGGCACGCACCGATCCCTTGCAGTATACCTATCTTTCATATCAGATTTATTCGTTGTTCTGCGTAGTCCAGGCGTTTGTCCGCATAGTTAAAATTTACGGAGAACAGAATAAAACCGTGATTGAAGAACAACCGGACAAGGTGAGCTGATAAAAAACCGGATAAATAATCAAGCCGTCCTTTCGGGACGGCTTTTGTTTTGCATATATTACTTTACAGTACTGAGAATGCCCTCGCATCCCTCACAAATATCTTTGTAAGCGGTTTCAAAATCTCCGGTATACCACGGGTCGGATATGTCACCGGGTCTGTCCGTATAATCCATCAGCATACGAATTTTGCTTTCCCTGTCACCGCCGAAAATTCGCTGAACGTTTCTCACGTTATATTTATCCATACAGATAAACAGGTCGTATTTTTCATAATCGCTTTTTGTAAGCTGAACGGCTCTTTTTCCTTCAGCGGAAATACCGTGTAATCTCAGAATTCTTTTTGCGGGAGGATAAACCTCCGCACCTGTTCCGTTATAAACGTTTTCATCGCTTGTGGCAGAGGACTTTATAAGAAACTCGTTTGCTCTGCCGTTCTTTTCAGCCATATTTCTGAGTATTAACTCCGCCATTGGACTGCGGCAGATATTTCCGAGACATACAAACATTATTTTCGTCATATTATTCCTCGTAAAGGTTATATTCGGTGAGTATTGATTTGCCTATTTCATATATCAGCATTTCCGCTTTGATTTTAGCTTCGAGAGTAGGAATGTTTGCACGTGATTTACCGTATTCGCGTCTTGCATTGGGCCAGGACTTGATTCTTGATATTACGTTTTCCGCTTCAAATGTGAATATTCCGCCTCTGTCAATAAATCCGTTGTCAATCAGACCTCTCATAACAGAATCAATATCCACCGTACCGATTAGAGGACAAATATGGTCGTCGTGAAGACCGAAGTTATCCTGAATATGAACGGCCTGAAGATTATTTCCGAGACGGATGATATCTTTATACTGATCCGGGTTGATAAGGTTGGCGTGCCCTATATCCCAGCATACTCCCATAAGAGGATGACTGCATATCTCCATAAGCTGAGCCAGGTCCTCGCCGCTGTAAAAGGAGCAGGCGTCACTTCCCGAGGGAATGTAATTCTCGGCACAGACGTATACACCGTATTTTTCCATTGCGGGATAAAGTGCTTCATAAAAGCTTTTTACATCCTCAACGTAAGCTTTCATATTTTCTTTGCCCTGATATTTGTCGGTTCTTCCCGAGTGAACGACAAGTTTTTTGATTCCGAGATAAGCACAGGCTTCGATTGAACGGATATTTCCTTTGATGACGGTTTCTTTGTCATCGCGGAAAAAGTCGTTGCTCGGAGAGTGTGCCTGAACGAAGTCAAATCCCAGTTTTTCCGCTTCTTTTGCTGCCGCGGCTATATTTTTGACCCAGTTTTCACCCATAAATTCGGAACCGTCATAATTCAGTCTG
The DNA here is from genome assembly GCA_045598305.1 of Acutalibacteraceae bacterium. Classification (GTDB taxonomy): domain Bacteria; phylum Bacillota; class Clostridia; order Oscillospirales; family Acutalibacteraceae; genus CAG-177. Next base: position 120,654 of record JAZLLW010000033.1, on the reverse strand, counting down.
TAAAAGCTGTAATCAAGGTGCCGAAATCCGGTTCCCTCAAAAGCGCGGACCGCTTCGGCGTCACTGCTGACGTAACCCGTATAGTCTGACGTTGTTGTTGCAATTTTCATATTATCGCCCCTTCTCGGATATATTATCACCGAAAGGTGAAAATAGCAAGACAATCGGATTATTCGCTTCGTTCAGATTCATTTTTTTGTCTTCGTATTGTAAATACCGTCCGTTTGGACTATAATGATTAAAATTTATGTCGGAAGACTATCCGATATAAGGAGAAAACCGTTGAAATGCATTATGCTGCAGCGGTTGATATTTTCAGACAGATAAAGGACGGAAATATGGATATCAAATCAATATATTCAATTACCTACGGTGTATTTATGCTTGCAACCAAAGTCGGTGATAAGGTAAACGGATGTATTACCAATACCTGTATGCAGGTGGCTTCAAATCCCACGAGAATAGCCGTCTCCTGCATCAACGGTAATCTTACCTGCGAAATGCTGAAGCAAAGCGGTAAATTTTCTCTCAGTATTCTTGACAACACCTGCGGCTTTGAAACCGTAATGCATTTCGGCTTACAGTCGGGCAGGGACGTTGATAAGTTTGCTGATATTGAGCTGCCTCTTGACGTTAACGGTATTCCCTATCTTTCATGGCAGACTTGCGCCGTCATTTCCTGCCGGGTAGTTGATAAAACGGATTTGGGAAGCCATACCGTGTTCATTGCGGAAATTGACGACGGTATATGCCTCAGCGATAACGCTCCGCTGACTTATTCCGATTACCAGACGAAGCTTAAACCCAAGCCCGTCAGAAAGATTGAAAAAGAAATCATCGGCTGGAAATGCAGAATTTGTGGGCACGTATACAACGGCAGTGAATTACCCGATGACAATATCTGTCCCGTTTGCGGACACGATGCTTCCGATTTTGAGCCCATTTACAAGGAGTGATTCAGTTGAGAAGAAACGACAGATCAGTAACCGATATTGATGAAATATATGACATTCTTTCCCGATGTGATACAATCAGAGTCGGAATTAACGGGGACGGATATCCTTATGTTATCCCGATGACATTCGGTTGTGAAAAGGAAAATGACAAAATCGTTATTTATTTTCATTCCGCGGCAGACGGCAGAAAATGGGAAATTCTCAACAAAGACCCCCGCGTATGTGTAGAAGCGGATTTGTATTACAGAGTTGAAAAACGCGATAACGGTGACGTGACTGCCATCTACGAAAGTGTTATCGGTACGGGAAATGCAGTTCTTCTTACGGATAAGACCGATAAAGTCAACGCCTTGAAATGTATGCTTTCAAAGTATAAGGAAAGCGGATTTTCCGTTACAAGTTGTCAGAGTCTTCCTCACGTTGCGGTTTTCAGAATAGAGCTTAACGAGGTATGCGGTAAAAGAAACAGATAATGATATATACGGGATGTGTGCAGGTTATCCCGTATTTCAGGAAGACACGGTCGGAAATAAAAATGAAAAACAAAAACAACAATATGCTTACGGATAATCCCATAAAAAGTATTCTGCTGTTCAGCTTGCCGATAATGCTTTCTTCACTTTTGCAGTTCAATTATACCCTTGTAGATAACATTATTGTCGGCAGATACGTCAGCACGGATGCCCTCGCCGCAGTAGGAAACGTCGGTTCAATAAATTCATTTATTATCGGCGCGGCTCTGGGGCTGACAAGCGGATTTACCATTCCGGTTGCCCATTCCTTCGGTGCGAATGACAGACAGAAGGCAGGGCGCTTTGCGGGCAACAGTATTTCTCTTGCCTTCATAATCGGTGTTTGCCTTGTAATTATTGCCCATATTATTTCCAAACCCATTCTGCGTCTTATCGGTACACCCGATGATATAATAGGACTTTCCGCTTCATACGTGAATATTCTGTATTTCGGTATTCCGTTTCAGATGCTTTCAAATAATTTTACCTCAATTTCAAGGGCAGTGGGTGAAAGCAAAAAGCCGCTTTATTTTTTCACCGTCAGTATAGTGCTGAATTTCTTTCTTGACCTGCTGTTCGTTAAGGTGCTTCATAAGGGAGTTGAGGGAGCGGCACTTGCAACCGTCATTTCACATATCAGCGTTATGCTTATGACGGGAATCTATGTGCTGAAATTTAATAAAAACATTGATATAAAGCCCTCGGATTTCAGAGTGAATAAATCCATTTCGCTTAAACAGTTGAAATTGGGTATACCGGTTTCCCTTCAGTTTACGATTACATCCATAGGTACGATGTGTCTTCAGAGCGTAATAAACAGCTTCGGAAAAAATGCCATGGCAGGTATAACGGCAGCAGCCAGAGTTGAAAATCTGACGAATATCATGATGAGCGGCCCGGGTGTTGCCACGCAAACCTTTGTGGGGCAGAATTACGGTGCAGGCAATTACGACAGAATAATCAAATCGGTGCGTAAAATTCTGATACTTGATTTGATGATTTCCGTTCTGATGAGTTGTACCCTCTATTTTGCGGGACCTCATGTCGTTCAGTTGTTTATGACTGTACCGAATCCCGAAATGATGACGGCGGCAAAGCAGTATATTCTGGCAATTTCAAGATGTTATTCGGGTGTGGCGGTACTTTTTATAATGAGAAATACCCTTCAGGGACTTGGCTTTACCTATTCCAATACCATAGCCGGAGCAGGGGAGCTTATCGGAAGACTCAGTATAGCTTTTTTGATGACTCCCGTACTCGGTTTTCCCGCATTATGTTATTCGGGTCCCGCCGCATGGATACTTGCGGATATCCCTTTGATATTCATTTATCTCGGCAAAAAAAGGCAGTTCCGTGCTTTACTTGATAATTGTTGAAAATAAAAAATTATTTTTGAAAAGGGGAAAGATTATGAAAAATGAGTATTTCGGCAAAGAAGTAAAGAAACTCGGCTTCGGACTTATGCGTCTGCCGAGAAAGGGCCCGGCGATTGACGTTAAGGAAACGTCTGAAATGGTTGATATCTTTATAAAAAACGGATTTACCTACTTTGATACCGCTTTCATTTACGTCGGCTCCGAGGCGGCAACGAGAAAGGCACTTGTTGAAAGATATCCCAGAGAATCATATACTCTGGCAAGTAAGCTTTTTGCGGCAAAGATTCCGTCCGCAAAAATCGCAAAGGCAGAGCTGGAGACGAGTATTAAAAGAACGGGAGCAAAGTACCTTGATTACTATCTTCTCCATTCGATTATGGAGAGCAATTACACCAAGTACGATAAATTCGGTCTTTGGGATTTCGTAAAGGAAGAAAAAGCAAAGGGTACAATTAGGCATTACGGTTTTTCCTTCCACGGCGGTCCCGAGCTTCTTGATAAGCTCCTCAACGAACATCCCGACGTTGAATTTGTTCAGCTTCAGCTTAACTATGCCGACTGGGAAAATCCCAAGGTAAGGTCCCGTGAGGTATACGAAGTAGCAAGGAAATACGGCAAGTCCATCGTAGTTATGGAGCCCGTCAAGGGCGGAAAACTTGCAAATCCTCCCGAAGAAGTTCAGAAACTGTTTAAGCAGGCAAATCCCGATGCTTCCTTTGCTTCTTGGGCGATCCGTTTTGCCGCTTCTCTTGACGGTATTTTGACCGTACTTTCCGGCATGTCGAATGTACAGCAGGTTGAGGATAACGTATCGTTTATGAAGGATTTTGCTCCTCTTGACGAAAAGGAGCTTGAAGTTATCAGACAGGCGCAGGAGATATTCAATAAATCCGCCGACATTCCCTGTACCGCCTGCCGCTATTGTACTGAAGGATGCCCGAAAAAGATTCAGATTCCCGACGTTTTTGCAGTACGCAACAAGCAGATTTATTCCGGCAGACTTGATGAAGCAAAATCGGATTATTCCGCACTTGAGGTCAAGGCGTCTGCATGTATCGAATGCGGACAGTGCGAAAAAGTTTGTCCCCAGAAGATTGATATAATCAATCAGCTTAAAATCTGCAGAGATATGTTTGAATAATTCTCGCTCCCGTCCTCTGTGAGGGCGGGATTTTTCTTTGCTCTGCTTTGATCATTTCCCTTGACAAGATAAATCTTTTTTTGATATTCTCATATCATGGTAATGATTATGCAGAGGGGGTACCTGCTTGAATATTATCAGAAAAGTAAAAGACAGCGTTGATGAAGTGCGGCTTTATTGGAATCAGCCCCGTCCCGGTGAATATGTACCTTACAAGGAGATAGTGTCGCTGTCTGTTGCATGGATGGCGCTTCTTATGTCCATTCAGTGGGGTATCGGCTTCGGTGTAGGCAACTGGTTTACCGGTATGACGCTGAAAATGAATAATAACGAACTGCTTGTAATGGGATATGTGTGTACTGTAATCGGTTATATCACTACGCCCCTTAATGCCTGGATTATAGATAATCTCCGTTCTACAAGCGGTAAATACCGCGTATATGTGAAGCTTGCACTGCCGTCTATGATTCTGACCCTGCTGTCTCTCTGGCTTCCCTATGAGCAGATTCGTGACGGCGGTAAATTCGGCAGATATATCATGATAATCGTTTTATTCCTTGTCGGGCAGGTGCAGGGTTATATTCAGGGATGGGTCAATACCGGTGTTACCAATCTTGTTCATGTCATTACTCCCAACACCCAGGAACGTACAAAGATAATGGCGATTACAAGTATTATCTATTCCCTCGGTTACACCATAAATAATGTTTATTATCCTCTTATGGTTGATATTCTCTGCGATAACGGCGATAAGTACAATATGCGATATATAAGAGGTGCATATACTCCCGTTGCTTTCCTTATGCCCGTTGTCCTGCTTGCCTATTTCGGTACAAAGGAAAGACTTGTTCTTCCCAAGAGCAGAATTACAAAGATGAGCTTCGGCAATTCTCTGCGCGCCGTTGCCGGCAATAAGATTTTCTGGATTAAATGTGCAGATGGCTGGAATAATTTCCTTGAGGACGCAAAGGGAAATATCTGGGACTGGATGGTTTACCGTGCCCATATTATGAAGAGCACCACCTACGGCCTGCTCAATACTGTTTCGTATAATGCCAATTTCTGGGGTATGCTTTTCTCACCCTGGTTTATCAAAAAATTCGGTAAAAAGAAAATTAAGGTTTTTAAAAATATCGTTCAGATTTTTCTTATCGCTTCCTACTTTATTTTCTACAAAAATCCCAATCCCATCGTTGCAGGTATCGGATTCTTTATTGTTTACACGCTTGACCGTTTTGTGGACACATATAACGTCATTGACAGCGCAATTGAATCCGATATGCGTGATAATCAGCAGTATCTTATCGGTGAAAGAATTGACGGCGCATTCGGCTTCGTTCAGTCGTATGCGGGCGGTGTTATCGGAGCTGTTACGGGGCTTTTCATTCCCTGGGTCTACAAAAAGAAGGGATTTGACGGAAACGACTATTCCGTGCTTGACGTATACAAAAATTACGATGAAACGAAACCGCTTTCACAGCAGGAAAAGAATCCCGACTGTGTACTGTTCAGTCTGATGAGTACACTGCTCAAAATTTCCATTGTAGGTGCGGCAATCGACGTTTTACCCTGGTTTGCTTACGATATAACGGAAACCGGTCAGAAATCAATGATAAGGGTCATTCGCATCCGTACGCTTGTTGAGGATAAAGAATCCGACGATAATGATGATTCGTCCTATATTGAGGGATGCGAGGCCATCATAAAGGCGGAAAAATACCACGGACTTGATAAAATTGCGATTCCGGGTAAGGAAAATATCAGGGCGGCGAAGCTTCTTCCCTCATCAACACCCGATGAAAAAGAAGCACGTTACGAGGCAATTAAAGCAGCAAAAAAAGAGAGAGAAGATGCCGCAGTTCATAATGAGGAAATTGAAATCGCGGATTTCGTTATGCACGAAATCAACAGATTTGATACCGAATTCGGAAAGAAACAGCTTGAACTGTGTAAGCTTATCGCATCGGGTGGTCCTCAGCATTTCTTTGACAATGCAGACGAAGCAATTTTGCTTGCTTCAAACCTGCCTTTGACAGATATCAAGGAAGAACGTACGTGGAGAAAGCAGGAAATAAGAAACGCATCGTTACTCAGAAAGTCAAAAAAACTTGCCGAAAAATATTATCCCGACGGTATAGAAGAATTTGACCAAAGCGTTTTTGAAGATGCTTATAATCTTCCCGATGACACAAAGGAAAAGGCAAAAATCAGGCGTAAGGCAATGAAAGAAGCAAACGCAAAGCGAAATCTTTACGGTACCGTTGCCGCTCCGTATCTTGCAGCGTTAAGGACGATTAACCTTTACAAGGGCTATTGTAATCTTGACGAAATAACCGCCGATTATGACAGAGTAATTTCCGAAAGAAACGAACGTCTTGAAAAAGAACGCGCGGAAAGTGAACGCCTTGCCGCCGAAAGACGCCTTGACAAAGAAAGCAGATCAAGAGAGAAAAAACTCAGAAGATAAAATTCTAATAGGGTAAAAAGAAAGCCGCCCATGGGCGGCTTTCTTTTGGATATTATCTTTTCCTTATTTCAAGTAAATCTCTGTAACTGATCAGCTTTATTTTGTTTGCGTTCAGTATTTTTTCGGTTTCCGGGTCTTTGAGAAGATTATACTCCCATACACGGTTTCTCCATGAGCCGGTAATGCTTTTCAGTTCATCGCTTTCAAGGGCGGGATGAACAAAGGTTTCCGTTATTCCGTCGGGAATATTCGTCCAGATTTTCAGTATAAGGTCTCGATATTCGGAGTAATTTCTGCACGACTTGATTTCCTTTGTACCCCAATCGGGAAACAGCAGGTAGTCAATGGTGGGAACGTTATATTTTCTTGACCACTTTTTTGCAATAAGGGCGGCAAGTCTCAGAGCCGGCATAGGTGTACCTGCGGGGAGGACGGATTTGTCGGCTTTGACAAACATACGGTATGCGTATCCGTAGTCACCGCATATTTTGAAGGCCAGCTTAAGAAGCGAAAATCTGCCGGTTTTATTCCCGTAAAGCGAACCCATGTGATTATCTATGTGGGATGGCTTCATTCCCATTTTGAGTGCTTTATCAATTTGCGCTCTGACCTCTTTTTCGATTTCGTCGGATTTTGCGTTTCTTTCAACAAGAGTGCTGTCGTGCCACATATATCCGTCTTTGTCTGTAAGACTTTTTCCGTCTGTAAGCGGCTTCCATCTGCAATCCTTCCATTCGGATGTCAGTGTAGTATGGATTCCGATTGCATATTCGGGATTTTCTGTTGAAAACTTAACCGCTTCTTCTACTGCGGGGCAGGGCATCATAATCGTGGACGATTTCAGTCTTCCGCTTCGGAAAAGGTCAAAAACCGCTTCGTTTGCCGATTTGCACATTCCGAAATCATCGGCGTTTATTATCAGATATTTTGCCATAATAACCTCCCCGGAATCAATTATATGCAATTGATCATATTCATCCAGTCTGCAAAGAAGGGCCTTATGTTGTTGGGACTGAATAAATCTCCGTTGAATGCCATGTGATCGCCTCTGTATGTTTCGGCAACGTTCCAGATTCCGGGCTGAATATTGCTTCTGTCAAGGTCCGTTGACGGAGCACCTATAGGTGCTTTTGCTGATACCGTATTAACAAGGCCGTCATTTTCAAGCCATTCCTCTCCTACGGTAAATCCGCCTGGAGTCACTCCGGTAAGGCGTCCCATTTCGTTTGCCGATGAACGGAAGATTACCTCTGTCAGCTCATTATCCGCCGTATAAGTTCCGTCTTCGTTTCTGTTTGTTGATGAGCAGGGAATTGCAAAATAATAGGTGCAGTCCTGAGTGGATATCTTTTCATTGATTTTAAGTGCATTGTCGATATACATATCGTATGCGGCACTGTCTTTATTTCCGACTACAATTTCGGGATCCGCAAATCCGTATGCAGATGTACCGTTTGTGGGAGCGGCAAGTGTAGTGATACTGTAAATCCAATCTTGTTTTCCGCCAGTGAAAAGTGCGGAAATATCATCCTTATCGGTAACTGCCGTTTCCGCTTCGCTTCCGTTAGCCATAAGCTCCGCAAGCAGTCTTACCGTAACACCGCCGAAGGAATGACCCAGAAGGTTTATTTTTTCTTCTGCTGACCAGGCGGGAATGAGGCGCTTCTTTGAGTAATCCTCACCGAATCTTTCGTGGTTACACCTTTCACTGTGCTCTTTTCCGTAGTCAACAACCGTTCCGGAAAGCTGTGCATACAGCTCGCACGCTCTGTCCCAGGCACTTCCCTGAGGGTCAACCGATGCCGAATAACATTTGTATCCGAGCTTGTTCAGATTCTTTGTCATGTCTCCGCCGAACATTCCCCAGTACGGCATGAATTTGTTCTGTATATCATAGCTGCCCCAGCCGGAAAGACCGTGACAGTAAACGTAGGCGTAATCCGTGTTCCATTCGCTTTTATCCACCTTGATGCCCGAAACGTTCAGAGTAGGGAATAAAAACATAATGATTGTCATAAAAAAACTGATTATTTTTGACATTTTTCTCTCTCCCTTTCGCCTGTTTTAAAATTTTATTGTGCAATCGTTGTCGTCGAGACCGTCCTCGTTGTAAAGTGATGAAAGAATAAGCTTCTTAAGGTCAACCGTATTTCCGTCTTTTGAGAGTTTCGCATTCAGCTTTTTGAGAATGGGGGAGACGCGTGTGAGAATTTTGCTGAGGTCGTTATACACGGCTGTGCCCGGAGTGAATGTTGGGTTTCCTTCAAACATCGGAAGCACCAGCATAACGGCAAAATCCGTTATCTTCATCTTTTTCAGTTCCTTGCTTGCCGATACGGCAACAAGTCTTGCCGCTCCGCCTAACGTAAGCGAACGTGCAATTTTAAGCAGCATTCTCTGAACACCCGTCTGATCATCCTTGCCGTCCTTGAGCATGGAAGCAAGCTTGTTGGGAATCATCTGTGAAAACTGTTTTCTGAAATATTCCTTGTCTATAAAAGTGCCGTCCGTCATCGTAAAATCGGGAACGTCAACAGACTTTACGACTGCGTTATCGCCGCTTAGCGTAACCGTTCTGTATTTTGCGGGATATCCTATTGTGGACGAGGTCTGTATATCGATTATTTCATTGTTTTTTTCGTTTGTAAACCGTTTTACGCTCTGGGCGTGCATGTGACCGGTAAAGATAAGGTGAACGCCGTTATCGGCGAGAAATGACGCTCTGTTTTTCCAGTCTTTAAGAACGGCATCGCCAACAAGACCGAATACCGGCTGCTGAGGTATAAGCGGATAATGCTCCATTGCGATTATTTTATTTCCGCTTTCCCTTGCAATTTTTGCCTGCTCGGCAATCCAGCCGCAGAGTCGGTCGTCGATACAACCCTTGCACTTGTCGTCTCCGTCACAGTTTATTGCAAGCAGACGCACTCCTTCACAGAGCTGAGCTACATAAGAATATGAGATTTCGTCAATGGCGATAGCTTCCGAATAACCGTAGTCGTTATACATTTCACGAAGCTCGGTGCGTTTCGTTCCTTTTACGGTTACCGTGTTATCGCCGATATACGCCTTGGGTGAATCGTTGAAATCGTGACGGGCGGTAATGAGCAGTATCCTCTTGCCCGAATCCTTCAGCATTTTCAGGTCTTTAAGGAAGGAAACGTGGCTTTCGTATTCACCGTTTTGTGTAAGGTCACCTGCGATAATAATCGTTTCGATTTCCTTGTTTTCAGCTATTTTCTTAAAGCAGGCGTGATTTATCTGACGGTTTTCACGGAAGCATTTCTGCTCACCCCTCATACGCTCATCGTATGCCTTGCCCTGCGCACCCAGAGACTCCTCATAGCAATGGGTATCGGTTACCACGTAAAAGGTGAAATCATTCATTTTTATCTCTCCTCGTCTGTATTTTGTAAACCGGTATTATTATACCATTATGTATTTTCTGTATCAAGCAAAATAAAAGGAAAACCTCCGTTTTTATGACGGAGGTCGGTTTTTTTATGCTTCCTGCTTGCCGAATACGTTTGTGAAATTAAGCATGAAGAGCAGTACGTATGCAACGATCATGGGAATGTTTTCAATAATTGCGCTCTTGCCTACGGTAACGAGAAGGACGAGCATTAACAGAAGTATTCCGGCAAAGGTGATGAGAGCGGCTAAAAATCTGCCCTTCTCCTTGATTGCCTTGCTGAAAAGGAAGATAATCAGAGGAGCAGCACAGCAAGCCGCAAAGAGTAACGCACCTGCCCAGTGAACAGAGCATCTCGGAACACTGAAATCCTTGTTTTCACCGTAAGAGGGGAGATTGATCGTCATATAAATAGCGGCTGAACCGAGTAATCCGAGAATAACGGCGGCCTTATTATTGTAGTTGTATCTGCGGTAGGTGTACATGGTGTTCATGAAGATGGATGCTGAAGCGAAAATACCCCATCCTCTGAAGAGCCAGGGCCATTCAAGACCTATCATACTTGCAGTTACGACCTTGATTTTATCCTGAAGAGTCGCTTCCTTGACAACGCCGTCAATCATTCCGTAGTATGAAAGGAAGCCGTATACGTTGATGTAAACGAGACCGAAAATCAGAGAAATCAGGCATACCGTTTTTATTGTGGTTGAAAGCTTGCCGGCATAGAGAATCGTTGAAATATATACGGCAAAAAGCAGCAGGGTTATGCAGGAAAGTATGAGCCAGAAATAGAATGTATCTGCTGTATGAATTCCGGTGATATCCTTGTGTATCGCACCGTCAACCGTTCTTGCGGCAACCTTCCTGTAATGATTGAGGACGATATCCTTCATAAAGAAATTCATCCATATACCGTAAGCTGCTGCAATTACAAAACAGATTGCAGCATAAAACTTCGGCATCTTTTTTGTGTTGAGTTCAGACATAAGCGAACCTCCGTTTGATTTTGTATGATTGAATTATAACAACTTTATTCTGCGAATGCAAGAATTATCCGATTAAATATAATTTATTCGGAAATAATAAAATGCTGTACTATTTTGTGTTGTTGTGATATAGTACAATAAATATACGGGGGATATTTTGATATGAAGAAAATAATTTGCGTGTTTTTAGCTTTGATTATTGCCGTTTCCTGTGCTTCCGGTGTGTACGGAATTGCGGTTGGCAGGGGAGGAGCAACTAATCTGCCTACAATGTATATCAGCGGTCAGGGTGCCGATTTACGTGCCGCAGACAGCAACGGCAGGTGGACAGCCAATAAAATCTTCCCGCCTGAATATGACGTCAACGAAATACTTGACTCCGTTAATCTGCTGCACAAGCCCTTTGCAAAAGGCGTCATGACCGGGAACTGGGATGATTGGTGCGATACTTTCGTTGATATAATTGTTCCTCTTTTTGAACAGTTTGCAATGGACGAAAACGGAAATACCGTGACGCCGGTTTATTATGGGGAAACAAATATCAGCAAGGATTTCAGAGACGAAAACGGTAAAATCGATATCGCGACCTATTTTTACCAATATGACTGGCGTGCCGATCCGGTTGAATCCACCGTCAGACTGAATAACTACATAAAACGCCTTCTGAATAAGCAGAAAAACTATAAAAAGGTAAACATTGTCGGCAGATGTATCGGCGGCAATGTACTGCTCTCGTACCTTTCAAATTATGATGTTTCAAATATCAACAGCGTTGCTTTTTATTGTGAGGGATTTGAGGGCTTTGAGATTATCGGTAAGCTTTTTACCGGTGACGTTTCCATTGATGCCGCGGCTCTTTCACGCTTTGCCGACGATTATCTGTCGGACGGTGAGTATCGTGATGATGAGCTTTATGAAATGCTTACCGACCTTATCAGCATTCTCAATACCATGAAAACCCTGGGAGTTGCGGTTGATACGTTTGATAATATCTATGACAAGGTATACGCAAATGTTGTTCCGAGAATACTGCGTAAGTCCTTTGGCCTGATGCCCTCATTCTGGGGACTCGTCGGTGACAAATACTATGAGGATGCAAAGAAGTTTGTTTTCGGTGACGAAATTGATACTACGTACGCTGAGCTTGTCAAAAAAATAGATAATTTCCATTATAATTATCTTCTCAGATATGAGGAAATAGTAAATAATGCGGTTGACAGAGGAGTCAAGGTTTATAATGTCACCAAATACGGCTTACAGATTTTCCCGACCGGCGGAGATAGTTTTATTCAATCCGATACTATCCTTGAAACGTTTTCCGCATCCGGCGGAGCTACCTGCTGCGGAATCAACGCCAAATTCACTGATGAATATCTTTCTTCGGCTGACCCGAGATATATTTCCGCCGATAAGCAGATAGATGCATCCGCCTGCCTTCTGCCCGAGCATACCTGGTTTATCAAAAATAACAGTCATATGTATATGACGGGTGAAGCAGACAAAATGATATCTTATATTCTTGACAGTGAAGATTATCTTTCCGCACCCGACTGTGATAAATATCCGCAGTATATGTTCTTTGTCAAGGATACCGAGGAGCTTGTTCCTCTTACGGAGGAAAACGGCGATACCTTCAAAAAAACCGGATTTTTCGCACGTCTTCGCTCTTTCCTCAAGCATCTTTTCAATGTCATTTCCGATTTTATAAACAAGAAGATTGAAGAAATCAAGGCGGGAAAGAATCCGCCTGCAACAGAATAATATTCTGCCTGCCGCAGTATCCTATGGTATGCGGCGGGCATCTTCTTTGTTTTATATTGAAAAATAAATCTATGCGTGATAAAATATTTTTATACTATGCCTACATTGGGGGATGTACGATATGTACAAAGAAAAAAACAAGGTCATTCTGCATAGTGACGGTATCCCGGCTGCCTGCCCTCTTTCGGAGGTTCAGCTCGGTATTTATCTTGAATGCGTCGGTAAGCCCGATAATACACTCTATAATGTTCCTGTTATGCTTGATATACCGCAGGGAACCGATAAACTGCGTCTTTATGATGCAATTAAGACCGTATTCGGAAAGCATAAAATACTTTCAGTTAAAATCGGTTCACCGAAGGGCGTACCTTCTATGATTCCCGTTGACAGAGAAATAGTATTTGAGGAGGCGGAATCCTCGGACACCGAAACGGACTTCAGGTGTTTTTCAAAGCCCTTTGACCTTGAAAACGGACCTCTTTACCGTTTAAGATATGTTTCCTGCCCCGACGGTGACGTTCTGATGATAGATGTTCACCACATTATTATTGACGGAACGTCATATAAAATTTTGCTTCATCAGATTTCGGATGTTTATTTCGGCAAGTCTGTTCCCGAAGAGGAGCTGACTCTTTTTGACGTTGCTCAGGCGGAAAAAATACCGTCTTCCGATAGAGAAGAAACAATAAAAGAATTTAATTCCTATTTTGAAAATAAATTCGGCGGTGCGGACTGTGATTCAAAACCCGTTCCGGATTGTGTTATTGCAAATGACAGCAGCGAGTGGGGAATAGTTACCCGTGAAATCCTTGATGCGGACTCCGTATCCGCCATAAACGAATTCGTCAGGAGCAATAAAATCAGCGAAAACGCACTTTTTCTCGGTGCGTTCGGATATACGCTTGCCAGATTTAACGGCGTAAATCAGAGTGCTTTTGTAACGGCGAATACGGGACGCAGAGACCCTCGCCTTTCCGGTACCGTTGGTATGTTAGTAAAAACCCTTCCGTTCCTCTGCTCTTTTGACGAAAATATGTCACCGGCGGAGTACCTTGCAAGGGTTTACGACGATTATTACATTACCAAACAGAATGAATACGTTCCTTTTGCGGAGCTTGCCGCACGTTACGGACTGAATATGAGTGTTTCTTTCATCTATCAGTCGGAGTTGTTTGACGCCGTCAGATTGGGAAACGGTACAACTTTCATTGATCTCGGAAAAAATCCGGATTCCGTTTCCGATATTGAGGTAATGTTTTTCAAAACGGAGAAAGGTTACAGAGCCGATTGCCGTTGCTGTCTCTCCGACTATACTATCGGCTTTGCGGAAAGCTTTGCAGGAGCATTTATCAGCGTGATTCTCGGTATGACCTCCGCAAACTCGCTGAAAGATATTTGTCTCGTTGACGAAAAAGCTTTTTCCGTGATTGAGAGCAATAATAAGACGGAAAAAACTTATGAGAACGAAAAGACCGTAGTGGAGCTTTTCCGTGAGCAGAGTGCGAAGACCCCCGACGGAATATGCCTCGTATACGAAGGAAAGAAATATACTTACAGCGAGATTGACCGTATAACCGATAATCTTGCCCGCCATCTGCTCTCACTCGGTATCGGTAAGGGCACGGTTACGGGTGTTCTGATTCCGAGGGGTGAATATATGCTTATCTGTTCGCTCGGTGTACTGAAGGCAGGGGGAGCATATATGCCTCTTGACCCCACATATCCTCCCGAGCGGCTGAATCTTATGATGACGGATTCCGGCGCATCGCTTCTCATCACAACTCCCGAACTTAACGGAATCATAAGCGATGAATACACGGGAAAGAGAATGATGACCGCCGAAATACACGCTCTGAAAGAGGAAAACACTGCTCTTCCGTTACCCGATAAGGATGACTTGTTCATTATGCTCTATACGTCAGGATCAACGGGCGTACCCAAGGGCGTAATGTTTGCACACAGCAATATTATGGTTACCTCTGCGTGGCAGAGAGATTTCTATGACCTCGGACCCGGCTGCTGCGTAACAGCTTATGCGAGCTACGGCTTTGATGCCAACGCTTTTGATACATACGCCACAATCACGTCAGGTGCGTCTCTTCATATTATTTCCGATGATCTGCGCCTTGATTTGCCTGCTCTTCAGCAGTATTTCAATGAGAATAAAATCACGCACGCAACAATGACCACACAGGTAGGCAGACAGTTCGCCGTTATGGGCGGCTCGGATTACTTGCGTTATCTCAACGTTGCTGGTGAAAAACTGACACCGGTAACTCCGCCCGAGAGCTTTAAGCTTTATAATCTGTACGGTCCTACCGAGGGCTCGATACTCGCAACGGGATTTCACGTTGACAAGCTTTATAAGGACGTTCCTATCGGAAAGGCGCTTGATAACGTAAAGCTTTACGTTGTTGACCCCTGTGGCAGACTTCTTCCTCCAGGTGCGGTAGGTGAGCTTTGGATTTCAGGCGCTCACGTTACCAAAGGATATCTTAACAGACCCGAAAAAACCGCCGAAGCATACGGCGAAAATCCCTTCTGCAGCGATACGGGATATGAAAAAGTATACCGTACCGGTGATATCGTGCGCCTTATGAGTAACGGCAATTATCAGTTTATCGGCAGACGTGACGGTCAAGTCAAGGTAAGGGGTTTCCGTGTGGAGCTTACCGAGGTTGATGAAATCATCCGCCGTTTTGATGGAATAAAAGATGCTACCGTTGCCGCTTTTGACGACCCTGCCGGAGGAAAATTCATAGCCGCATACGTTGTAGCCGATACCGAAATTGACGTTGCCGCTCTCAATAATTTTATCCGTTCGGAAAAACCTCCTTATATGGTTCCTGCGGTCACCATGCAGATTGATAAAATTCCCCTTAATCAGAATCAGAAGGTGAATAAAAAAGCCCTTCCCGTTCCCGAGAGAAAAGCAGAAAACGTTGTTTTGCCTCAGAATGAAATACAGCAGAAGATTTATGATATTATCGCCGATATTATCGGACAGAGGTCCTTCGGCATTGATACGGATTTGTTTGAGGCAGGTCTTACCTCAATCGGCTCTCTTATGCTGAATGTTTCGCTTGGCAAAGAATTCAATACTTCCGTAAAACTTGATGATATAAAAAAGAATCCGACTGTTCTCGCACTTGAGGCAATGTTTGCGGATCCTGCAGAAGTAATAACCTACGATAAGCTTGACAGTTATCCCATTACTCAGACACAGATGGGTATTTTTGTCGAGTGCAGTTCTATGCCCGATACGGTCACCTACAATATGCCCATTCTCGTTAAATTGGGTGCGAATGTTGACACAGACAGACTTGTTTCGGCGTTGAAGACCGCCGTAAATGCTCACCCTTATGTCAAGGTCACTTTGTTTTCCGATGAAAACGGCGATATTCTTGCCCGCAGGAATGACAGTGAAGAGCCGCTGATTAACGAGGTCAGCTGTTCTGCTGTCCCCGAAGCGGATGAGCTCGTAACACCCTTCAGACTTCTTGATGCTCCGCTTTACCGTATAACCGTTTATAAAACCGATGAGGGGAATTATCTGTTTATGGATATTCACCACATTATTTCCGACGGTATGTCCGAGTCTGTTATTCTGTCGGATATTGATAAGGCATATTCGGGCGTGCAGATTATTCCCGAATCATATACCGGTTTTGAAGCCGCTCTTGACGAAAAGGCGGAGCGTGAATCCGGTCGTCTGGCGGAGGCAAAAGCATATTATGACAGCGTATTCAGCGGATGCGAATCAGACAGTCTGCCCCCGAAAGCACCGGAATTAGATAAAAAAGGTGCGGCGGCGGTCAGCCGTATACTTAATGCAGATGCAAAAAAGATATCGGATTTCTGCAATGCAAATAATTATACACTCAACGCTTTCTTTAATGCCGCCTTCGGCTTTACTCTCAGCCGTTTCGGTCAGTTTGAAGACGTAGTATACAGCACGATTTATAACGGCAGGAACGATTCACGCCTTGCTTCATCGGTTACAATGCTTGTAAAAACCATTCCCGTGCTCGTTCATACGGAAGGAAGCATTGTCATTAAGGATGTTATTTCAGAAACACAGAGACAGCTTGTAAACAGTATGGCAAACAGTATATATTCATTTGCCGAAATATCTGCCGCATACGGTATCCGCTCAGATATTCTGTTTATCTATCAGGGCGATAATTTTATGTTTAAGGAGCTTTGCGGTGAGCCGGCTGAATTTATAAGCGTTCTTCCGAGTGTCGGTAAGGTGCCTCTTTCAATAAACGTTTTCCTTGAAAACGGAAAATTCAGAGCAGAAGCCGAATACAGATGTGAGATGTATAATCAACCGTTTGTTGAAAATCTTCTGGATGTTTTTGAAAGAACAGTCAGCGGATTTGCCGAAAAAGAAAAGGCGGAAGAAATATCACTGCTTTCCGAATCCGCAGACAGATTGTTTTCCGTAATAAATAACACGGCAAGACCTTTTGAAAATAAACCCGTCAACTGCTTTGTTGAAAGATATGCGGCTCAGACTCCCTACAGAACGGCAATCGTAGCACAGGATACTGTTCTGACTTATTCGGAACTTAATTCTCTCGCCAACAGAATGGCACACGTTCTGTATGACCTCGGAGTAAAAAAGGACTCTGTAGTGGGACTTATGCTTGACAGAGTATTCTTGCTTTCCGTGACAGAGCTTGCCATTATTAAATCCGGCGGTGCTTTTCTCGGACTTCTGCCGGAATATCCCGATGACAGAGCGGAATACTGCCTTATTGATGCAGGCAGTCCGTTTGTGATTACAACCGCCAAAATCAAGGCGTCGCGTCCCTCACTTTTCGGTGACGATAAGCCGTACCGTACTCTTACGGTTGAGGAAATGCTTGAAAACAAGGACGAAACCAACCTCAATCTTGACATTGCTCCCGGCAGTCTTGTCTATTGCATATATACGTCGGGCTCAACCGGAAATCCCAAGGGCGTTATGATTGAGCATCATAATCTGGCCAACTGTGCACAGAGTACGGAATGCTCCTTTGAATGCCTTGTCGGAGAAAACAGCGGCAGCACGTGCGTTGCGCTTTGCTCCATAACCTTTGATGTTTCCGTTCTTGATAATCTGATTATGCTTATGAACGGAAAAACCGTTTGCATCGCTTCCGGCAGGGAGATACACAATCCTGAGCTTTTTGCCGATCTGATGGAAAGAAACAAGGTTGATACCATCGTAGGTACGCCTTCATTCTTCGTCAATATGCTGGGATTCTCCCGTTTCCGTTCGGCTGCGAAAAATCTTAAAGCATTGATGTCCGGCGGCGAAGCATTTCCCGCAGCAATGTATGACGACCTGAAGTCACTTAATCCCGATATCAATATTATCAACGGTTACGGGCCCTCCGAAACAACCATTGTCTGCGGAGGAAAGCTTCTTGAAAGCAGCAGAAATATCTCTATAGGCGGACCTTATACCAATACCGAGTATTATGTTCTTGACAAATTTGGAAATATTCTTCCTCCCTACGCCTGCGGTGAGCTTATTATTTGCGGAGAACTTGTAGGCAGGGGATATATGAATCTTCCCGAAAGGACAACTCAGTCCTTCTTTACCCTCAGAGGAAAACGTGCATATCACAGCGGTGATATAGTACGCTTCAACGATGAAGGTGAAATTGAGTTTTTCGGCAGAAAAGACAATCAGGTAAAGCTTCGCGGCTTCCGTGTTGAACTTGATGAAATCGAAAAGTGCTTCTGCACATACGAAGGTGTTGTCAGCAGTAAGGTTGTCGTGCGTAATAACGGTTCGGAGGACTTCCTTGCCGGTTTCTTTACCGCAGACCGTCAGATAGATATTGCCGGTCTGAGTGAGCATCTTAAATCGAAGCTTACTTATTATATGGTCCCCGATGCCATTATGCAGCTTGATGCAATGCCGCTTACCGTAAACGGAAAGATTGACAAAAAGGCATTGCCGGAAATTAAGAAGGAAGTCAAAAAATCGGGCAGAAAAGCTCCAAAAAAATCTCTTGAAGAGCAGCTTTGCGACCTTTTCAAATCTGTTTTATCGGTTGACGAGTTTTATGCAGATGACAATTTCTTTGAAATGGGAGGTACTTCTCTTTCTGCTTCAAAGGTCACCATGCAGCTGATGAGCAAGGGAATCCGCGTAGAATATCAGGACATTTTCACAAATCCCACTCCCGAAGAGCTTGCTTCTTACATTGAATCCCTCAAGACAGAAAAGGTAACCGCCGAAAAGAAAAAGGATGAAAAGCAGAGTTCGGATTATGATGATATACTTAAATTCAATTCTCTCAGTTATGCTTCGGAAACTGTGCGTGAACCGCTCGGAGATGTTCTTCTTACAGGTGCCGTGGGCTTCCTCGGTGTTCATATACTTAAGGAACTGATTGATCGAAAAGAGGGAAAGGTAATCTGTCTTGTACGCAGAGGCAATGAGGCCTCACCCGAAATCAGACTGAAGAATATGCTGATGTACTATTTCGGCGATACCTTTGAATCAGAGTTTGCGGATAACATTTCTGCTATTGAATCCGATATCACCGACGATAATCTGAGTTTAGTTCTTGCGGACGTTCACTATGATACTCTTATAAACTGTGCTGCCTGCGTAAAACACTACGCTTCGGATGATATTATTGAAAATATCAATGTTCACGGAGTGGAAAATCTTATTGTATCGGCTAAAGAAAAAAACGCACGTATGATTCAGATTTCGACTACATCCGTTCCCGGTGTACATACGGACGATACCTGGAAGCGTCAGGTTACCATGCACGAAAACGAGTTGTTCGTCATTGATGATATGGATAATAAATACTGTATATCCAAGTATCAAGCCGAGCAGAAAATGTTTGATGCGATAAGGAACGGCCTTCGCGGAAAGGTTATCCGTGTGGGCAATCTTATGGGGCGTCACAGCGATGGTGAATTCCAGATAAATTTCAACACAAATGCCTTTATGAATGCGCTCAGGGGCTTTGTTACAATCGGTAAATGTCCCATCAGCCATGCAACCGATCCCATGAGCTTTTCACCTATCGACCTTACTGCAAGGGCAATAGTATTGCTTGCCGGAACGAATGATAAATTTACCGCATTCCATGCAGATAACCGATTCGGCTTTGATGAATATCAGCTTATAGAAGCGGCAAACAACTGCGGACTTACCATTACACCCGTTCCCGACGGGGAATATTATTCCGATTATTACCGTATGCTCGGCGATGAAAAAATCAATTCGCGGCTTCAGGGACTTGTTACCAACGACAGACCGGATCTGCATGCCGTAGAGGTAGACAATATCTTCACCGCCAATGTGCTTTACCGTCTCGGATTCGCGTGGCCTCTTGTTGACGAGTCTTACCTTGAACGTGCAATAGAGAGTCTGCTTACACTTGATTATTTTGAATTTGATGAGGAATGATGGCATGAAACGTACGATAGCAAAAAAGCTGACAACAAAGCTTGCAGTGCTTACGGTGGCTGTTATTGTCGTACTGCTTGCCTGTGCATATTTTGTTGTTTTCAGGATAGTGCTGAATGAAACGAAGCATTACACGTGCTCTATAGCGAGTATTTATGCTGATTCTGTAAAATATGAATTCGAGGGAACGCACTTTCCTATTGATTCGGAACATAATCAGTTTATTATTGATTATGGCGATTATATCTGTCAGTGGTACAGAGTTGATTACTCCTACGCCTACAAAGTTTATCCCGGTGAAAATAAAACCGTTCTTCTCGGTTTTAACAAAAAGAAAGAATTACCCATTGAGGACCTGAAAGAAACAGGTGCCGTATCAAAAGAGTTTGAGTATATACTTTCCGAAAAAGAGGAATCCCTATGGAACGGTGAAATTGACAGGATGACCCGTAGGAATGACTACTTTGAAAATGCATTGGAATCTATGGAAGCAGTAACTGACGATTACGGCAACAGAGTCATTTTCGTAATCGGAATGTCTATTGATAATCTTAACAGAACAACCATCAGTGAATTTATTCCCGTTCTGATTATGATTCTCGTTGCATTTGCCGGTATGATATCTGTCACGTATTTTATCATTCGCAAAAGTATATTCAATCCGGCAAAGCGTATAAGCGAATCAATGACCGCTTTTATCACAAACGGCAAACGTCAGGAAATAAAGCTTGATGAAGATGGCGATGACGAATTTGCGATGATTTCAAAGGCGTTTAACAGCATGACGGTGGATATTGACGAGTATCTTACCGATATTAAGAATCTTTCCGGTGCAAAAGAGCGTAATGCGGCTGAACTGAATATTGCATCTGCCATTCAGCAGGGATTGCTTTCAGCCCGGGAATACAGCACCGATGATTATATCATAAGAGCCATGATGAGACCTGCCAAGGATGTCGGAGGCGATCTTTACGACTATTTGCCTCTCAGTAACGGAAAGATTATGATAACTGTTGCAGATGTTTCCGGTAAAGGAATTGCGGCTTCAATGTATATGGCGGTTGCTCTTGTCCTTATGCGTCAGTTTGCAAGAATGGTATATTCTCCCGCCGAAATATTACAAAGCACAAATGACATCATTACGGAGCGCAACAGCGGAGGAATGTTTATAACCGCTTTCGTTGCAATCTATGACCCGGGAACAAAGAAACTGGTATATTCAAATGCGGGTCATAATCCACCTTACGTTATCGGCATTAAGCCGAAAAATCTTAATGGAAAATTAAACCCCATTCTGGGTGTATTTGAGTCGGAGGAATATGAGCAGGCGGAGATACAGCTTGAAAACGGTGACGTTGTTTTTCTTTACACCGACGGTATTAACGAAGCACGTAATTCATCAAATCAATTCTACGGAGATGAACGTCTGAGGAACGCTCTGACGGAATTCAGAAAGAGTCACAGTGACAATATAGTCAGCCGGATATGCGATTCAATAGATGAATTCGTTGCAGATGCCGAGCAGTACGACGATATGACAATGCTTGCACTTACCGTAAGGGATTATACGGAATTTGAGGTCGATATCGACGTTTCGGAATTCAAAAAGATATCCGATGTGATACTTTCAAGTTCCCTTGAGCGGAGCATACAGCTTAATCTCTGTGTTATTGCCGAAGAAATCTTTGTCAATATCTGCTCATACGCTTTTCCCGAAGGTGTTCCCGAAGGTGAAAAGGTTAAATTCAGATTTGAACATTCGGACAGAATCATAATGCGATTTGAAGACGGAGGTATGGAATTTAATCCAACCGAAAACGTTATTGACCCTGATGAATATGACCCGGATACTCAGATAGGCGGACTCGGCAGACTTATAGCTTTTACATCGGCTGACGAAGTCAAATATGAGCGACTGAACGGCAGAAACGTCATTCAGTTTGATAAGTATATCAAGGAGGAATAATATGAATATCACAAAAACAGTTGAAAACGGTATTGTTACACTCGCTCCCGACGGTTGGCTTGATACCGCTTCTTCACCCGAACTCGGCAAAGCCATTGAAGCGATTGATGAAGCACAGGGCATAGTCCTTGATTTTGACCTTGTAGAGTATATGTCGTCTGCCGGTCTCAGACAGGTAATTGCGGCGCATAAGAAGGCGAAGTCCCTCGAGGCATCCTTTGAAGTAATTAACGCAGGACCGGAAGTAATGAATATTTTCAGGATGACCGTAATTGATAAAAAAATTGATATAAAAGAAAAAATGTGATAAAGCAATCCCCCGATTTATACTTCTTCATAAATCGGGGGATTTTTATTCTGCTTTATATGATTAACCGAAAGTCAGTTCCCAGCACATGCGGAAGACTTTGACTTCTTCTTCGGAATATTTGATTTCGCCTTTTCTGTTCCACTTTATTATATAGCTGTATTTACCGTTTTCCGGCCAGCCGTAAGCGACAACCTCTCCTTTATCCTGACCGTCTGCCTGACTGAATGAATTTTCAAGGACTTCTGTTCCGATGGGATATTTCGGGAGTGAAACTTCCGACGTCGTTCCTCCTGTTACATTCATAAGCTCGCTTTCATTCATTATGTTGCTCATTGTATTGCCTCCATATTGATTAAATATTTTTTATTCTTTATAAGACTCATTATCACGGTTTTTGTGCCTGCACCTTTATATACGAATGAAACCGGATAATGGCTAATGGATTATTACATTCCTGTATAGTTATATTGAGCGCCGTATTTTTTTGCAAGATTTTCCATATATTCACGGCTCGGAGGATTTATATCGGGTATGGAATATTCTCTTCCGAGAGAATCATATTTTCCGCATCCCGTCTTATGGTATGCCATCAGTTCAAGTGCGTTTTTGTCGCAGAATTCGGATATTTTTCCGATTTCACTGTCGTTCAGACCGGGGATAACCGGTGTCCTGAAAGTAACGTTTACGCTGCTTTCTTTGAACAGTTGTGCATTTTCAAGTATAAGCTTGTTTGATGCTCCGGTCAGCCGTTTGTGTAATTCATCATCCATGCATTTGATATCACACAAAACCGTATCAAGGAAGGGGAGTACCTTCATAATTTCACTTTGCTTTACGTTGGCGGCTGTTTCAATGCAGGTATTTATTCCGCTGTTTTTGCAAAGCGAGAGTATTTCTGCCGCAAAATCCGCCTGAAGCAGAGGCTCTCCACCCGACAGAGTTACTCCTCCGCCGGATGTCAGATAATATTCCCGGTCGCGGCATACAACATCAAATACTTCTTCTGCACTAATTTCTTTCCCACTGATTTTTCTCGCTTCGTTATTACATATTCCGACACATTTTCCGCAGCCGGTACAGTCGGAAGTAAAAGTTTTTTTGCATATTTCTTTACATTTTCCGCAGCCGACACATTTGTCACGCGAAACCATCAGCTCGTTTTCCATACGCTGTGATTCGGGATTATGACACCACAGGCACCTCAGATTGCATCCCTTGAAAAACACGTTTGTCCTTATGCCGGGACCGTCGTAAATGCTGAAACGCTGAATATCAAATATTTTTCCGTTCATATCACATTTCCTGCTCGGTGCGTTTTAATATGTTTTTCTGCAATTCGCGGTCAAGTTCAATAAAGTATTCGCTGAATCCTCCGACGCGTACTATCAGATTTTTGTGCTTTTCGGGATGATTGTATGCGTCCTCGAGTTCTTCTCGTGAAAGCACGTTCACCTGCAGCGTCTGACCGCCGAGACGAAAATATGTTTTGGCAAGGGAAATAAAAGAATTCATGCCCGATTGTGTTGAAAACTGATTTTTTGCAAATTTCATCTGCAGTACGTTACCGCTAACCGCAAGATACTGATTTGCTTTGAGTACCGAATTAAGCAGAGCAGTCGGTCCGTTTATATCACAGCCGGGTACTGCACCAATACTGTCTGCCAAAAAGGTTTCGTTTCTGTGTTTACCGTTTGGCAGAGCGGCTACGCTCGCTCCGTAACGGGCGGCACGGTCGAAGGTACTGCAGCCCATTCCGAATTTACCGCCTCTGAAGGTTGATTTTGTTCTTACGTAGCGGTAAATATGGTCAGTAATATCCGCATAGATTTTATCTACGTCATCTTCGTCATTGCCGAATTTGTGATAGCCCGAAAAATCGTGGTATAGTTCATCATAACCCACATAGTCATTTTTGAGGGCATCAATAAGCTGTGACATTGTATATTTTTTTGTGTCAAAAACAAAATGTTTTATTGCCGCAAGCGAATCTGCAGTGTCCGGCAGACCTTCCGTCAGTATCTGACCGTCACCGTAATAAGGCCCGTGATTTTTGTAATCAAGTCCTTTTTCAATACAGCCCTGAATTACATTGGAATGCCATGGATTAGGCGCTTCCTCCGCATATATTTTTTGCGCTTTATTTGAAATGTCAACGACGTTATCGGCGAGGAATTCCACCTGCGTACGGTAAGCGCTCATAAGTTTATCAAAACTTTCAAATTCTTTCGCATTGCCCGTATTAGGTCCCAGTTTCAGGCCGCTTTTCTGACAAACACCGTCAAACAGGGCAAATTCAAGGGCTTTGATAATGCTTATTTCGCCGTCCTCAAGACCCATGTGAGATTTACCGAAAATATCTATCTGATTACATCCGTTCATGCAGTAAAGATGTGAATCGGAGGAGGGAATGCCCATTGCTTCAAGGGCGGGACAAACAACTTCGTCGTTGTAGATGGCGGGCATACCGATACCTGTTGCTATTGTCTTTACCGCTTCAATCCAGTTCTTTTCGGGAGTGTTTTTGCCGAAACGCATAGTGATATTCGGTGTGTTGTATCCAAGCTCCCGTGCCACCTTGAGTGTGTCGTACGTCAGGTCACAGGAGTAATCGTTGCCGAATTCATCGCTTCTGCCGATGCAAAGATTCCAGGCACGTACTCTGTAAAACAGCTCCCAAAGTTTTTTCAGACATTCATATCGATCAACCGGGTCGTCGTTCTGATAATATGTTCCGAGAGCATAATCAAACAGTCCCGGTGAATCGTTATCTATAAAACTGTATGCAAGCCAGAAAAACTGGCACGCTTCAAAGAAATTGCGGGGAGACTTATGAGGAATGACCTCAAATGATTTTATGATTCTGTTGAGTATTGCTTTGTCATTTTCGCTTGCACCTTCAAGCATCTCCAGGGCGAGTGCCTTGTAACGCTCTGCAAGAATTTCAATTGATGAAAGTGCTGTTTCAAAGGATTTATAAAGACCTTTTCTTTCGGTATGAATTTTACTGAAAAGCTTTATTTTCTCACGAATACCGTCCGTTCCGATTCTAAGCAGCATTTCGTAATCAGGATTTGCATGGCCTCCGCCTGCACCCCAGCAGCATCTGTTGTCGTTAAGCTTATGTTGAAGCTCGGTCATTGATTTTCCCGTAAGATAGTGGGTTCTTATGGGCTCAAATTCATCATATAATTTGTCTATTTCGTCTTTAAGCTCGGGATATTTTTCCTTTTGACGGTTTCTGATATTCGGATGTGATTCAATTCCGGATGCTCGCGAGTAGCGTATGCCTATCCCGGGATATTCGCAGCAAAGCCCGCAAAACCAGTCATCGGGATTGATGCTGATTTCAACTTTTTCAATAACCGCACGGAATCCGCAGGCAATTCTGTATTCTCTTTCATATTCCGGCTCTATGTCCGTCATATCCGCTTCTTTGAAAGCAAAAGCAAAGGGTTCAGCTTCGCGTAAAGTCATAATATGGCCACCTCAACTTATATTTATCTATATAGTACCAAACACAAATATATAAATCAATATGAATGATTGAATATTTCTGCAAAATAAAATATAACATATTTACCGCAATAAAGCATTAGCCATTTTTCATGGCTTTTCGTATAAAGAGATGCAAGATAAAAAGACATCAAATATACGGAGGTTAATTATCATGAAGCCGTTGAGCAGTTTTCAAAAGCAACAGAACAGAAATTATCCGAGGACGAAATCAACAACATTAGTAACGCCGTAGAAAAGAATCAGAATGGCAAAGAATTGACCGAGCAGGAAAAGGCGTTACTTGATACCGATATTGCTAAAGATGTATCAGAATCGCTCAAGAGAGAAACAGAAACGGCATCTATAATACAGTATCGGTTAAACGACATTGAAGCGTTTGAAAAAAGAAGCAATTATGTTTCCCGTGCGGATAGTGAAACGCTTGCAAAGATACAGAAACCGACACTTGCAGACGGCTCATCCGTAAGCAAGATTGTAAACGTTAAAAAATGAGATTGCCGATAAATTCTTTGATGTGCTGAATGAATTAAAAACGGTTGATGAAACAAATGCAGTCGGAGAAACATTGAACTCCGAGAGCAGAGATTCAGAAAAAAATGTTGCACCCAACAAAAAGATGTCATATAATCAGTATCGTAGTGAAAGACTTTCTTTTGAGAACGGCAACAGTCAAGTAGGAACAATCAGAACATTGTTCAACACAAAATCAAGGTTATTTGAGGTATGGGAAAAGGGCAATGATACAATTATTCTGCTTGGTACATCAGAAACTGTTAAAGGAGTAAATGCAATATATGAACGCATATACGGAAAAGAGACTCACGGCATTCGTAGCGATATTGAAAGATTTAGGAATTCCAAAGGAAAAGATATTTGGGATACTGCATTTTATCAAGACCGAACAAATGGCGGAAGAAATAGTGGACAGACTGGAAGTGAACGGGCCAAAAACGACACCGGAAGAAGCGGAGCAAATCTGTTATCAAGTGATAAAGGCAAATCTTTAAGCAACGAGCCATCGTCAACAGACGGTGGTTTTTCTATGCCCGGAAGCGATTACTCCACAAAACGAAACGCTACCGACAGTAACGGAGGCGCTCTTTCCGAACAGCATACAGACCGAGAGAAGCAAAGCGAATTATGACGGATATAGAATTTATTATCTTACTGCTCTAAAAAGGAGTCCCATATCACTTAAAATCAAGTGATATGGGATGTTGTAATTAAGGCGTGTTTTATACACAACTTTTATACACAAAAACGGGTTATACACAACGAATACACACAAATTTATGGAACGGAATGAACGAATGTGCTATAAACTGAACGATATAAGAAAACCGCCAAACCCTTATATATCAAGGAATTTGGCGGTTTTTCTTGGCAGGGGCAGAAGGACTTGACTCGCGCGCCTGCGGGCGCTTGGTCGCTCGCGGTCACAACAGTTCACCGGACTGTTGCTCTGTACCGCTCGTCCTTCAAGTCCTTCTCTTGTTTTACATAAAAAGAAAAGACGCCCTAACGGACGTCTTCCTTTTTGGCAGGGGCAGAAGGACTTGAACCCTCGGCACGCGGTTTTGGAGACCGCTGCTCTACCAACTGAGCTATACCCCTATATGAATGGTGGGCCATCAGGGACTCGAACCCCGGACCATTCGGTTATGAGCCGAGTGCTCTAACCAACTGAGCTAATGGCCCATTAATCGGAACGTGTTATATATTATCAAAAGTTTGATTTTTTGTCAACAACTTTTTATTTTTATTTCATTTTTTCGGAATGATACCGATTTTTACATTATTTAACAAGGCAAATCCGACGGACTTGCCTTGTTGTTTTTTTATATTTCGGGTTTGAAAGAGGGCATGAGCTGAAGCTTGAAAAGATTCATTTTATGTCTGCGGTCAATATTCTTTTTCTTTTCTTCGTCCTCAATTATTCCTTCTCTGATGTATCTGTCAAGCTCTGCGTATGTAAATCCGAGGTTTTCTTCATCTGTTTTGCCGCAGAGACCGTCGATGGGAATCTTATCAACAAGTACGTCGGGTAAGCCGAGCAATCTTCCTATCTGTTTCATTTCCTGCACCGTGAGATTTGAGCATGGGCTGAAATCTCCTGCAGCGTCTCCGTAACGGGTTGAATATCCGACCCAGTCCTCGGAAAGATTGCAGGTGTTGGCAACTCTGCCGTTATGACTCTGTGAAACGGCGTAGAGAGTAGCCATACGGATTCTCGGAGCAAGATTTTCACGGCTTTGCTTTGATAATTCAAAAGGTATACTTTTTACCGCTCCGTCAAATGCATCTTTTATGTTTATGACGTAATGCTTTATTCCGAGGTGATTTACCAGGAGCTTTGCCATATCTATATCGTGCTGCTCGCCGTTTGGCATAAGCACGCCGATTACCCTGTCCTTGCCGAGTGCTTCTACACACAGGGCGGCTACTATGGAACTGTCTTTTCCGCCTGAAATGCCTACTACCGCGTTGCAGTCGGGACCGTTTTCTTCAAAGAATTTTTTTATCCAATCTACACATTCGTTTTTTATTTTATCCGCATGGAATTCGTACATATTATGCCTCCTTATTCCGAATAATTATACGAAGTTTTTCTTCCCTATATTAGCACGTTTTTATGTCACATTCAACATTTCAAATACAATTATGTAAGGCAAAATGACGGTTTTTTATTTTCGGTTGAAATGGACTTCCCATTAGTATATGATATAAAATAACAGTTAAAACAAATTGCTCTGACAGATGAGGTATTTGAGTTGAAAAAGTATTTTGGTGACAAACAGTTTTATAAATCGGTACTGACTCTCGCCATTCCGATGGTATTGCAGAATTTCATTACCAACTTCGTCAATATGCTTGACAATCTGATGGTAGGTGCCGTCGGAACCGAGCAGATGTCGGGCGTTTCAATTTCAAATCAACTGGTTTTTGTTTTTAATCTTGCAGTGTTCGGAGCAATAAGCGGAATAGGTATCTATACGGCGCAGTTTTACGGAAAAAATGATAACGACGGCGTTAGACATACCCTGAGATTCAAGCTGATGGTTTCTGCATCGGTTGCCGTTATTGCGGTACTTATATTTACGCTGTTCGGAGATAAGCTTATAGATCTTTACCTTCATGAAAGCGACTCCGAAGGAAATATTGAGCTGACCTTCGCCTTTGCAAAAGAATATCTGAGCGTTATCGTATTCGGCCTTGTTCCGTTTGCGATTTCTCAGAGCGTTTCACTTACTTTCAGAGAAACGGGACAGACTATTGTGCCTATGACCGCCGGTTTTTCGGCTGTTGCCGTAAACTGTATTTTCAATTACCTGCTGATATTCGGAAAATTCGGATTTCCTCAGCTCGGCGTAAAGGGTGCTGCCGTTGCGACCGTAATGTCAAGATTTGTCGAGCTTGCGATACTGACGGTATACGCTCTTGCCAAAAAGGAAAAATACCCTTATTTCAAACACTTGCTTTCATCTTTCAGAATTCCGAAAGCTTTGCTTAAACAGGTAACTCTTTCGGGAATGCCGCTGATGCTGAATGAATTATTTTGGTCTGCCGGCGTTTCTCTTCTGAATATGAGCTACAGTCTTTTCGGTATAGATGTTGTTGCTGCTGTAAGTATTTCGTCAACGTTTGTCAACCTGCTTAACGTGTTTTTCTTATCTCTGGGTGCAGCAACGGGTATTATTGTCGGCAGTTTGCTGGGTGCGGCGAAATTTGACGAAGCAAAATCTACCGCAAGAAAGCTTACTGTGTTTGCCATTCTCGTAAGTGTAGTTGTAGCCGTAATTCTTTTTTCGGTTGCGGATATTATTCCTCAGTTTTACAACACGGTTGAGACTTCAAAACATCTTGCTTCGATATTTATCAGAATAAGCGCGATGTTTTTCCCATTTGTATCTGTCGCCAACACATCATATTTCGTTATCCGAAGTGGCGGAAAAATATGGATTACCATTGCTTTTGACAGCGTGTACCAGATGTTTCTGTGTGTGCCTGTTGCGTTTTCAATGTTTTACGTTTTCAAAACAACAATTTTTGTCGCCTATTTTGTTGTAATTGCTTTGGACGTTATCAAAGCGTCCTTCGGGGTATTTCTCATGAAAAAAGGCATGTGGCTTAATAATCTGGTTGAATCCGAGTAATCTTAGGAGTGATAATATGAAGTTTGCGGTTTCATTCATTCTTGTACTTTGCATTGTATTATCCTGCACCGTTTTTGTCTTTGGATTTGATGCTGACAAAAACACTTTCTCTTTTACGGACGGCATTGAAAAAATATTCACGGGATTTGTTTGCACTTTGTATAAAACCTTTCACTTTCTTTTTCCTTCCGATACGCCGCAGACCCGTGACAGCTTCGATTTGTCACGCACTCCCTTCGACAGTACGGACTTTGTGAACGACCCTGAAATAACGCTTAATTCCGAAACCTGGCGCGTTGTTGAGCAATCGTTTGCCAGCGAAAAGGATTACGGCGATCCCTTTAATGAAGTTGAACTTAATCTTATCCTTGCGGGAAACGGTTATAAATATGTTGTTCCCTGCTTCTGGGACGGCGGAAATATATGGAAAGTGCGATTCGTTTGCCCGTCGGCAGGTGAGTGGTATTTCAGAACGGAATGCTCGGACGCAGAAAATACTTCGTTAAACGGCAGGACGGGTAAGGTAGTATGCAGTGAATACAGCGGAAAGCTTGACGTTTATAAACACGGATTTGTAACCGCACGTGAATGTAAAAAATATTTCACTTACGATGACGGAACGCCTTTCTTTTATTTAGGTGACACTCATTGGAGTCTAGGCGATGAAACCGTTGATATGGTGAAGACAATAAGCCGGAAGAGAGTTGAGCAGGGATTTACCGTATGGCAAAGTGAACCCATCGGTGCAGCTTTTGATTTTACCGACGGGATAACCGAAGCGGATATAACAGGTCTGCATGCATACGATGAAAAATTTAAGATAATTGCCGAAGCGGGACTTGTTCACGCTAATGCTGAGTTCTTTTTCCCTTCGTATATGCAGGTGCTTCTTGACAGATACGGCGGTATTGTTGACGGTGATATCAATAAAAATGCAAAAGAGTATCTGGAAAAAATTTCAAGATACTGGGTCGCCAGATATTCCGCATATCCGGTTATGTGGACTCTCGGTCAGGAAGCGGATAACGATTTTTATGCCAACAGAGATGATAATCTGAAATGGACTCCGGAAAATAATCCTTATCTGCTTGTTGCGGAATATATTGACAGATATGATCCGTATGACCATCCTTTAAGTGCTCATCAGGAAAATTCGGGAGAAACCTCTTGCTACGGTAGTGGAAAAGGATTGGATGAAAGCAGAAAAAGCTACCGTGATGCCGACCCCTCCGCTTTCAGAAATGTTTCATCACATTCATGGTATGCGGTACAGTGGACCCCTTCAAAAACTTCACAAAGTAATTATCAGGTTGAAAAGGATTACTGGTATAATTCTCAGGGTAAGCCCGCAATAAACTATGAGGGTCAGTACTGCTATCTTTGGACAAAGAATTACGGAGCAAGAATGCAGGGCTGGCTTGCTTATACTAACGGTATGTACGGCTACGGTTGGGGCGGACATGATACATGGAGCTATCTGAATACCTACAATGAAGATGCAGACAGCAGTGACGGTGTAGATACCGTTACATCCGACGAAAAGATAAATGCCACCTGGCAGGATTCATTGGAATATCCCAGTTCCTATCAGGTTGGCTATATGAGGAATTTTTTTGAAAAAACCGAGTGGTGGAACTTAAAACCGAGATTCAACGATAAGTCTTATTTTGCTCCCTGCACAAACGTTTATTGTTCCGTGTGCGGAAATGATGACAACAGCGAAATAGTAATATATTTTTATTCGTTCTCAGACGAAACCGTGGGTGCACGACCCAACGCAAAGGGTAACAGCGGCGTTATGACCGGCACTCTGGGAAATCTTGTACCGAACGCCAGGTATACCGCCTGCTGGTTTAATCCCATAACCGGCGTATATTCGGAGCAGTTTGATTTTACGGCATCGGCTCTCGGAACGTACTACGCAGGCAGGAGAAATATGAACGGCGAAGCAGTTGACTGCGATATGGTCTTCTATGCTTCATTATCAGATTGAAATGGGGAATAGAATTGAAATTTAACGAAATATTCGGCAATGCGAAATGGATTAAGCCAAAGCAAAAATGCGTTTCTGCTTTCTTTAACGGTAGTTTTGAATGTGATAAATCCGAAAAAACCGAAATCAATATATGCGGTCTCGGCTTTTTCAGGTTGTATATCAACGGCAAAAAAGTCGGCAACGATGAATTTGCTCCCGTTACAAGCTTTTATCATGACAGAGAGGAATTGTATTGCCGTGATGAATTCGGCGAAAAAATCAGAAGCAGGATATATGTTGAAAAAAAGGATATAAGTGAATACACGGTTGAAGGTGAAAACAAAATTTCCGTATATGTCGGTTTGGGCTGGTACTATGAATTCGGGAATACTCCTGTTCTTGCTTACAGGATAGTCAACGGGAATGATGAATTCGTTTCCGATGAAAACGTTTTTTCCGCGCAGGGTCCGGTAATTGAATCGGAGTTTCACCGTTTTGAATATCAGAATTATTATTCGTCCGCTTATGATGCCGTCGGTTGCCCTTTGACCGGATTTAAATGCTGTATTGAAGCTGAAATTCCCGATACAGAGTATTATTTCAATATTTGTCCCAATGACAGAATTATCCGTTCAATTATTCCCGTTCTTGTGAAAGAAACGGAAGATAATCTCATTTACGATGTCGGTGAAAACATAACCGGTGTATGTGTCTTTGCCTGCGATGAGCCGGGCAAAGAGATAACGGTTAAGAGCGGAGAAGCAATCGACAAAGCTAACACGCTTATTGAAAAGCATATTCACGGTCAGATATCAAAATTCATAACGGACGGAACAGACAGAGAATACCGACTGCAATTTACATGGGCGGCCTTCAGATATTTTGAAATTTCAAAGCAAGCCGATGTGAAACGGGTAGACGTTATCCACGCCGACGTTAAGCCCGATTCCGCATTTTGCTGTGAAAACACCGTACTGAATAATCTGTATGACTGCTTCATAAGAACTCAGCTATGCAATATGCATGCGGGCATACCCTCCGATTGTCCTCATCTTGAGAGAAGGGGATATACGGGAGACGGTCAGCTTGTATGTGAAACTGCATTGCTGACTCTTGATGCAAAAGAATTTTACCTGAAGTGGATGGAGGATATATCTGACTGTCAGGATGAAAAATCCGGCCATATTCAGTATACCGCACCGTACCACCGCTGCGGCGGAGGTCCCGGCGGATGGGGATGTGCCATAGCCACTGTTCCTTTTGCTTATTACAAGCAATACGGCGATGCCGAACCGATGAAAAAGTATTACGGTAAGGCGTTGCACTATCTTGATTATCTTGAAAGCCACAGCGAGAATGATCTGGTAGTATCGGATCAGCCCGGATTATGGTGTCTGGGCGACTGGTGTACGCCTCATGATATTCACGGCGAGAGACCGAAAATTCCCGAGCCGTTTGTAAATACTTACTTTTACGTCAAAACGATTGACGTGCTGCTTGAATCGGCTGAAATTTCCGGTAATGAAGATAAAATTGATTTTCTTACCGAGGTCAGACGCAGAAAGATATCTGCGATAAACAGAGAATTCTTTAATCCGGAAAACGGAAACTATGCGGAAAATCTTAACAGTGCAAATGCCTTTGCCGTTGATATCGGGCTGGGTGATGAAAGAACGCTGAATGAGCTTATTCGACATGTCAGAGAGGACGTTCCCGATATGGGAATATTCGGCATAGAAATCGTTACCCGTGTGTTATGCGAAAGAGGATATATTGACGAGGCAATAGATATTTTATCAAGGCGCGAATATCCATCCTTCGGCTTTATGTTTGATAACGGTGCTACGACTCTGTGGGAAGAATGGAAAGAACCGAGATCCATGTCGCACCCTATGTTCGGCGCACCCGTAAAGCAGCTTTTCCGTTATATTCTCGGTATAAGGCAAAAGAATAATTCATACGGCATGAAAGAATTTAATATTTCGCCATACGTTAATGGTATTACCGGAGATGTTAAGGGGAAAATTACTGTTGAAAACGGCGAAATCAAATTATTTACAGACAAAAATAAAGGTGTGTATACACTTGAAATTCCGTATGGAGTTACCGCAGTCTGTAAAAATTTGGATGAATCTGTCACAATAGACAGACCGGGTAATTATACATTTCACCTTTAATTATGCGAAATACATTGACGGAGGAATAATATGAAGTTTGTTGTTTTATCGGATATTCACTACGTTGCAAAATCAATGATTATTGATAATGAGAATGCAATGATTGATAATGCGGTCAGCAGACAGGCATTGCTAGATGCGACGTCGTACGATGATATTGATACTGTTCTTATTACGGGTGATCTTACAGACAGCGGTGATAAGGAAAGTCATCTTGAACTTATTGAACTGCTTCGTTCCCTGAAGAAAAAAGGCAAGAAAATATACGTAACGACCGCCACCCATGATTTCAATCATCACAGAGCTTTTACAAGAAGGAGAGGGGATACGAAGGCGGAATTTTCCGAGTCACCCTGGAATATGCCCTTCTTTGATAAAGATAAGGCAGACTATGCTTCATATCTGAAAGAGGGATATGAATATTCATCTGTTGAAGAAATAACACCGGCTCTTGCCGAATGCTTTGCTCCGGAGGAGCTTTGGGAGCTTTACCGGGAGTTCGGAAGAGACGATGCTTATTCCGTATGTGAAGGCGGATATTCATACTGTCTTGACCTTGATGAGGATACCAGATGCCTTATGCTGAACGATAATTTCCGCAACGAAGAGGCAATGAAGGATATCAGCGTATCCTATTCACCGTTATGTCTTAAATGGATCGATAAAATGATCAAGGAAGCTGAACGGGACGGCAAAATTATATTTGCCTGCACTCATCATCCTCTTGTACCCCCTTCACCCGCATACAGAATCGGAGCAAAAAACAGAGATATGCGTACTCCGTATACGGTGCATATTCTTGCCGATATGGGATTGAACCTTGTCTTTACCGGTCATACGCATTTTACGGATGTCGGATTTGCAAAATCCAATGAGGGAAATGTCCTTTGCGATATCAGTACTCCTTCGGTGCGCTTTTTTCCTCCCGCATACAGAATCATTGACCTTGACGGCAAAAACTCCGTTGTTGACTATAAAATCATCGACATTTCCGTACCGTCGGATATTGAGATTGCCGAGGACTCAATGAGAGAGCATTACCGCAAAAGAATGTATGACGAATATCTGGGTAAGATGGCAGGTCTTAAAAGACCTCTTGATAAAATCGTAACCGATATGAAAGTAAGTAATTTTTATTTCCTTGTCAAAGGTACAGCAAAGCTTAATGATTCGGAATACGAAAGCATAAAGGATATGAAGTTTTTTGACCTTGTGATTTCGGCCGTATTCAATATGTTGGCAGGTGACGGCGGCTATACGCCCGATTCGCCCGAATATAAGGTGCTTACGGGACTTGCGGCGTTGATTGACAGTATTATGGATGCACAGCCGTTTGTTGATCTGAAGTCAAAGCTTCTCAAGGGCTATTCAGTGCGTCAGGTCATTGAACCGCTCTGCTTCAATAATCTTGTTTCTGATAATACGGCTAAGATTGATTTTTCATGTATTCCCGATGAAAAATATACCCTTTCTCCGGTTAATTCCTATGCCGGTGACGTAGTAATGGCAATTCTTTGTATACTGGCGGTTCCCGTCTCACGACTTCTTCCCTACGCGGCGGTAATCGGGTTACCTGCGATGACGATTGCCAAAAAAATAAAATTGAAAAAGAATCCTTCAGGTCTGAAATACATCTATTAAAATTACCGAGGGTGGTTTTATGTATAAACTCAGTGTTCCTCTTGTGCTTGATACTCTTGACAGATACGGAAAAGAGACATACGTTAATATTCTTAAAAAAATGGGAGCAGAGAGAGTCTTTCTCTGCCCTACGGGCAATAAGAAATTCTGGGATAATTACGATTATGAAATTTCACGTCTGAAAAAGTATGTCGGTTATATGAAGTCCAACGGTTTTGAAACCGGAGTCTGGGTGTGGGCGTTTCAATACGGGAACGGGAACTTTACCTATATGAAATCTCCTCAGGGTAAGAATTCTGTTTCTTCGGTGTGTCCCACGGATAAAAAATACCGTGATATGATGGGTGCTTTCGTCGAGGATGCGGCAAAAATCGGTATTGATATTTTTATGTTTGACGATGATTTCAGGTATACGTTTATTGATAACGGCATTGCGTGTCTTTGTGACAATCATCTGAAAATGATCGGCGATATACTCGGCGAGGAGGTTACCCTTAAATCAATGGAAAAGCATTTGCTTCACGGCAAGGGTAACAAATACAGGGAAGCGTTTGTAAAGGCAAACGGTTCTGCTCTCGCGACCTTTGCAAAAGAAATGAGAGAACATCTTGATAAGGTAAATCCGGATGTCAGAATGGGTTTCTGTACCTGTATCAGCCAGTGGGATATTGACGGGATGCATCCCGATGAATTGGCAAAGCTATTTGCAGGTAAAACGAGACCTTTTTATCGTCTGATCGGTGCGCCGTATTGGGGAGGCATGAAGGCCTGGGGAAACCGTATAGCGGACGTTATTGAACTTGAAAGAATTGAGAGTGCACGCAGATATTCACCTGAAATTGAAATCTTTTCGGAGGGAGATACCTATCCGAGACCGAGATTCAAAACGGCCGCTTCATATCTTGAGGGCTTTGATACCGCACTCAGAGCAGCGGGATGTACAGACGGAATACTGAAGTATGCCATTGATTATTCAGCTGATCCCGATTATGAATACGGCTATATTTCAAGACATATCGAAAATATGCCGATGTATGATAAAATTACGGAAATGTTTTCCGACAAGAAGAGTATCGGTATCAGAATTTACGATAAAGCCGATAAATTTGCACAGATTCCCATTACAGCAAGATATGAAGGCAGTAATGAAATACAGAATATAGCTTTTAATACAGCACAGAGACTTATAACAGGGTGCTCGCTTTCGTCCTGTTATGAAGGCATCGGCTGCGGGGCGATTGCATTCGGGGAGCATGTTAAATCTGTGCCTGATGAATGTCTGTCAAAAGGTTTGATTGTTGATCTTGCCGCGGCTGAAATACTCAAAGAAAAGGGTATTGATTGCGGAATTGAATCGGTAGGAAAGTCCCTTCAGTCAAATTGTGAAATATTTGAAAAAGGAAACTGCCACGTAGATATTTTCGGCGGCGTTGAATGTAAGATGACCGTAATAAGTGAAAATGCGGAAACGGAGAGCTTCTTTGAAACGGAGGAGGGTACTGTTCCCGCATCCTTCAGGTATGAAAACGGTATGGGTCAAAGATTTCTTGTTTACTGTTATGATGCAAACGATAACGCGGACAGAGAGGATTTTTACAGACAGTATATGAGGGCTGAGCAGATTGTTTCGGCTGTACCGTGGCTTTGCGGAAGGGAACTGCCTGCTGTAATAACAGGTAATCCCGATTTGTACGTTCAGGTTAAAGAAAATGAAAGGTTAATGGCAATGGGACTTTGGAATTTCTTTTTCGATGATATCCCGCAGCCGGAAATCAGACTTGATTTCAGTCCGAAATCCGTTAACACAATTAATTGCAGTGCTCAAATTCGTGAAAACGCAGTAATTCTATCAAGAATCGAGCCCTACGGCTTTGCGTTTTTTGAAGCGGTTAAATAAGGAGGTTTTTGTATGACCGAACAGGAAAAAATAGATGCAGGTTTACTCTTTATGCCCGGTGATCCCGATTTAAAAACAATGAAGCTTAAAGCTCATAACCTCAATATTGATTTTAATTCTCTCCACGAGGATTGCACCGAGGAGAGAAACAGAATTCTGAATCAACTTATCGGCAGTATAGGGGAAGGTACGTTTTTGCAGGGACCTATTACTTTCCATTACGGCTGTCATACGGTTATCGGTAAAAAAACCTTCATTAATTTTAATTTTACGGTTCAGGATGATGCCCGTGTAACGATAGGCGATAATTGTAATTTCGGACCGAATGTCACTATTGTAACTCCGTGCCATCCTATGATAGCGCAGGAAAGAAATGCGCTAAAATGTACCGACGGAACGGAAAAACGTCTTTGTTACGCCAAGCCCGTAAATATCGGAGATAATTGCTGGTTCGGCGCAAACGTAGTTGTATGTCCGGGAGTAAATATCGGTAAAAACTGCGTTATCGGTGCCGGCAGCGTGGTTACAAGAGACGTTCCCGATAACTGTTTTGCCGCAGGGAATCCCTGCAGGGTAATCAGAGAGATTACCCAATCCGATTCCGTTGAAAATATGCCCAAAATTTGGGGAGGTTATTACTCAAAGTAATTCCGTAAAACAATTCGGCGTCCCGATTGCTTATAGCTTTCGGGACGATTTTGTTATAATTAAATAGACGGCTTTTTTTGACCGCCTCAATTGTCACTTGATAATTATTGTGCTTTGATGTATAATCGACGGAGATTATCAGTAATAAGAGGGTTTTGAATTGAATGCAATAGACTGTCATTGTCACGTGTATCCCGATAAGATTGCCGCAAAGGCAACACAGGGTATCCTTGACTTTTATGATTTTACCGAAAATACAGACTGTGAGGCGCACGGCGGTACTATCAGCGATATGCTTGCTATTGAAAACTCTCAGGGAGTTGACAGACAGATTATATTTTCCGTTGCCACCAAACCGGAGCAGGTTTCTTCAATCAACAAGTTTATTGCAGATACCGTCGGACATTATCCCGGTAAGCTGACGGGGCTCGGCACACTTCATCCCGATTCATCCGATATAGAAAAGGACGTCAATAAAATAATCGGTCTTGGACTGAGGGGAGTAAAAATCCATCCCGACGTGCAGCAGTTTCGTATTGATGACGAAAAATGTATGAAGATGTACGAGCTTTGTGAAGGAAAAATTCCGATTTTAATGCATACGGGCGACTACAGATACGGCTATTCCAATCCCGATAACGTTATTCCCGTTCTTGAAAAATTCCCCGGTCTTACGGTTATCGGCGCCCATTTCGGCGGGTGGAGTATCTGGAGCGAGGCAACAAAAAGATTATGCAAATATAAGAATTTTTACGTTGATACAAGTTCTTCGTTTCATTGGATTTCAAAGGAAACTGCTGAGGAATTGATTGAATCTTACGGTGCTGACCGTGTCCTGTTCGGAACGGATTATCCCATATCATGTCCGGAAAGGGAATTTGAAACACTGATGAATCTCGGGCTCAAAGAAGATGAATTGGACTTGATTCTTCATAAAAATGCGGAAAAAATTTTCGGTATTTCGGACATTTTTTCAATTTGAATAATTGACAACGAAGGCTTTTTGCATTAGAATGCTCTGCAGAGAGGAGGCGATATAATGAAAAAAGAATATACGTTTGAAAAAATCAATATGAGTCTTGATGAGTTTTGTGCACTCATCGGGGAAAACAGAGATGATGTTTATTTTGTTGCGGCAATGACTGTAATTGCTTATTGCAATTACAAGTATGACAAAAACCTTTGCTTTGACATGATAAATGAATTGAAAAATCCCAAAGATCCTATTTCTGTTTATGAAAAGCAGTTTGCCAGAGACAGACTTGAAGGCAAAGAGTACAAACCGTTTTCTTATTTACACGGTGCAATTCCCGAAAACGGATATAAACCCACTACTCCTTATGTAATTTCCGTACATTATAATAACGGCTCGTTTGAGGATGAGGGATGGGGAAAAATACTTATGCATTCCTACGGCGCCGATTCGTATCGCGAAATCAAATTAAGGCAAAAAAGAAGTACCGGAGAATGGTTTCTCGTTGAACAACTGATACTCGCCGATATCAGAGAACCGATTGCCGGAACCGTTGATAAATCCGCTGATATCTGGGGATAATGTAAGAGAAAATGCCGCTTAATTCCGAAGCGGAATAATGGTATAAAATAGTATTATTTTTTATGCCGTTTTACCTGATAAATCTTGACAACAGATTTGTCAAAGAATATAATGTAAAATGTAGGAAGTTGTGATAAAAATTTCAGCATTTTGATTCAAAGGTGGATTTCTATGGGTAAAGTTTGTACTTATGAAGATATATATATGTCTCTTGATTCCTTCAAATCTCTTGTTAATGCGCACAGGCAGGATGCCTATTATTTAGCAGGTCTCACCGCTGTTGCTCTCTGCAATTTCAAGGTGGATAATGACAGATGCATTGCCATGCTCAATGCTCTCAGAAATCCTGCTGAGCCTATGACTGACAGAGATAAGAACACTCTTATCGAGAGACTTACGGGAAAGGAATATATTCCTTTTTCATATTTTGCAGGAGCTATTCAGTTTAATAATTTCACTCCCAGAGAGCCCTACTCGATTCTTGTTAAAGATAATCAGTATTCTTTTTACAACGAGGGATGGGCTGAGCTCTGGCTTCATTCGACCGGTTCTCCTATTGACAGACAGGTTAGACTCAGAATGAGACCCAGTACAGGTGCCTGGTATCTTACGGAGCAGATGCTCGTTCAGGATATTACCATTGTTGAGGAAGAAAAAGAAGAAGAAACGGAAGATCCCTGGGGCTGATTCCTTTCAGAGTACAAATTCAAAATCGGTGTGGTTTTGCCACACCGATTTTTTATCTTTTCAGCAGATCCATTTTCGTCAGAACGATTCCGTCCTTCTGAATGTCCGCAATACCGTATTCATAGTTGTTGAGCGAGCCGGGATTCATGATATACACGCCGTCAATATAGTCTGTATATTGCTCGTGAGTATGACCGTAAAGCAATAATTTAACGTTTTTTTCGATAGCAGCCTCAAGCAGCATATCAATGCCGAATTTTACTGCCTTCGTATGACCGTGAGTGAGCATTACAAGGTTTTCTTCAACTCTGTCAAGCTCAACCGCATTAAGATCAGATCCGAGGTCACAGTTTCCCTTTACCATAATGACTTCGCGTGAGCCGAGCTCCTCTTTCACATATTCAAAATCTCTTTCGCCGTCACCGAGAAAATAGATTTTGTTTATGTCCTCATGGT
This sequence comes from Acutalibacteraceae bacterium, assembly GCA_045598305.1. Lineage (GTDB taxonomy): Bacteria > Bacillota > Clostridia > Oscillospirales > Acutalibacteraceae > CAG-177. The sequence continues at coordinate 79,629 of JAZLLW010000033.1, read as the reverse complement.
TAAGCAATACCTGTCTCAGATTGTATACACTTCCGTGTGAATCCGATAATATCAAAGCCCTCATTCTCTTTCCTCCGTCTTTGATTTTTTAACTGAATTTACAATAAATTTCGTCAGCACGAATATCATAATCGCTCCAGCTGCCGTAAGGGCAGCGGGGATAATATATTTCATCGGAATCAGGTCGTAGACCTTATCACCGAGTATTGTGAAAAGGATTACTCTCGGCATTATTCCGATGAAAGAAAACAGCATATATTCCGCATAAGGTACTTTCATTGCTCCGAAAAACAATGAACAGAAATCTATCGGTAATCCGAAAAATCTGATTACGAATATACCGGGTTTTTTATATTTTTCATACAGCGTTATTATCTTGTCACCGTTTTTTATATTGCTGATTTTTGTAATCACGGCATCTCCGCCGAGAAATCTTCCCAGCAGGTAAGTCGCCGTTATTTCAATTATGATACCTGCGCCGTTTATTGTCAGTGCAGTTGAAGTCTTAAGTGCCATACCTACTGCTATATATACAACGGATGCGGGGATTACCATAGTGAGACCTTTTACGCAGTACACTCCGAGCAGGGTGGCGTATGTGACGGGTAACGAGGAAGACGAGTCCGCCAGCTTCCTAATATCAAGATTTTTGAGATAGTCGTAATTAACCGTTATCAGCACTATTAACGCGGTGCATACAGTAAGCTTGATTATGAGCGACAGTAAGTTTTTCTTCTTTTCCACTTCTTCCCCTCCCGGATAAACGATATAATACAATATTGTTTACAAATAATCAATAATTAAAGTAAAAATTTACCTTGCAACCTACATTCTACTGTGATATACTTGTCGGGTATGAATGCAATGTAAGGAGGATGCGACATGATTTCCGTAAAAGAAAAAATACAACGCGCTGTTGCCGGTGTCGTATTCGACAAAGCATACAGATATATCAAGGACGATCCTGCAGAAAATATCGTAAAGCTTATTGATCTCGGTCAGAAATTAATGAAGGATGAATTTCCCGAAAAATATTATGAAGCATTCCGTAACGGTGTGCGTGATCCCGAGAATGTCTGGAATCACTATGCAATGTCCATCATCAATGAATGCGATGAAAAATATATAAAGAAAATGCTTCTTGCTTTAGGCATCGGAGCAGGTATTAACGGAACTAAAGCAGTCAGAAAAAACAGAGAAAAGTATCATTGCAATATTCCTTTCCTTATGCTTTTTGATCCTACCAGCGCCTGCAATATGAAATGCAAGGGCTGTTGGTCCGCCGAGTACGGTCATAAGTCAAATCTGTCACTTGACGAAATGAGAAGCATTGTAAATCAAGGTACAAAGCTCGGCACACATGTTTATATGCTTACGGGTGGCGAGCCCCTTGTCAGAAAAAATGATGTTCTTACTCTTTGCAAAGAAAATCCCAACTGTATTTTCCTTGCTTATACAAACTCCACGCTTGTTGACGAGAATCTGTGCAGACAGATGAAGGAACTCGGTAATCTTACCCTTGCTGTCAGCATTGAGGGCTCGGAGGAAAGCAACGATTACAGAAGAGGCGCGGGTGCTTATAAAACTTCCCTTGCCGCTTTGGATTTGCTTAAGAAGCACGGACTTGTTTACGGTATTTCCGTTTGCTATACAAGCAAGAATATTCCTTATGTGACAAGCGATGAATTCCTTGACCTTATGGTTGATAAGGGCGTAAAATTCGCTTTCTATTTCAACTATATGCCTTTGGGACATAATGCTGATACGGAACTGATTCCCCGTCCCGATCAGAGAGTCCATATGTATACGTGGCTTCGTCAGGTGCGTAATTCAAAAACCGGCAAACCCATGTTCTTTATGGATTTCCAGAATGATGCGGAGTATGTCGGCGGCTGTATTGCCGGCGGCAGGAATTATTTCCACATTAATTCCGAAGGTGATATGGAGCCGTGTGTTTTTATACACTATTCCGACTCCAATATCAGAAGCAAAACCTTGCTTGAGGGACTTCGGAGTCCTCTGTTTATGGCTTATTACCACAATCAGCCCTTTAATGATAATCACCTCAGACCTTGTCCCATGCTTGAAAATCCGGATTGCCTGAGAAAAATTATCAGCGAAACGAATGCGAAGCCGACAGACCTCGTCTGTCAGGAAACAGCTGAGGAGCTTTGCTCGAAATGTGATAAGTTTGCTTCGGAATGGGCTCCCATTGCCGATAAGCTTTGGAAGGAAACCGTTCATCCGAATCCCAAGACTCAGTTTTACCGTGATACTCCGGAAGGTAAATCGGAGCAGAAATAACCAAATATTGTCAGGGGTGCTGATTTTTCGGCTGAGATTATACCCATTAACCTGATCCCGGTAATTCGGGCGTAGGGATAGCATAAAATTTTCACCCGAATTTTACAGTTCGGGTGTTTTTCTTTTGGAGGAATAAAAATGAAATCCAAATCACAGATAATGGTTCTTGCAGAGAGCAGTATTATGATTGCACTTTCCTGTGCTTTGTTTGCGGTATCGGAACTCATTCCGTGGCCTGTATGGATTCAGGGCGGAGGAGTAACCGTATTTGCTCAGGTGCCGATTATTGTCTTGTCTTACCGCAGAGGATTTAAAGCGGGTATCCCGGCTGCGTTTGTTCTCGGTGTATTCAAGCTTATACTGGGCTTGTCATATTTTGCTTACGTAAAAGGTTTTCAGGCGTATTTTATTGTTGCCTTGTTTGATTACTTGCTTGCCTTCGGCGTTCTCGGGCTCGGCGGTATTTTCAGAAATACAAAACTTAACGACAAAGCGAAAATAACTCTCGGTGCTCTTGCGGCTTGCTTCCTGAGATTTTGCTGCCATTTTATCAGCGGTGTTACCGTTTGGAGAGATTATACTCAAAGTATTAAGGCCTCAATCATATATTCCGTTACATATAATGGGGGATATATGCTTCCCGAAACAATCGTTACCGTTATCGGATGTATTGCTCTGATGATTATTATTCCCTCGGAATTGAATAAATTTCTCAAAAATAATTGAATTATTTACTGATTGTGTTATTATATGAACGGTAGTATATTGAATACCGAAATCTGTTATTGCGTTGAGGAGCAGTATTATGTCAAAGAGAAAAGATTTTATCAGCTGGGATGAATATTTTATGGGAATAGCTATGCTTTCGTCCTACAGAAGTAAAGACCCTAATACCAGAGTCGGTGCCTGCATTGTAAACGAAAAAAACAGAATTATGTCAATGGGATATAACGGCTTCCCCATGGGGTGCAGTGACGATGAATTTCCCTGGGAAAGAACCGGTGATGACTATAACACAAAATACCCTTATGTTTGTCATGCGGAACTGAATGCAATTCTTAATTGCCGCGGAGTAAACCTTGAGGGATGTAAAATTTACGTTGCCCTTTTTCCCTGCAATGAATGTGCAAAGGCAATAATTCAGTGCGGTATAAAAGAGGTGCTTTATCTTTCCGATAAATATGACGGAACACCGGGCAACAGAGCATCAAAGAGAATGTTTGATGCGGCAGGAGTAAAATATACTCAGCTCAAAATAGACAGAGACGGAGTATTTATAGATTTCAGAGTAGAAAAAATCTGAAGGGAGAAAATACAATGTTAGCAAAGAAACCGCCTATGGGCTTTAACACCTGGAACACTTTCGGTGAAGATATCAACGAAACCGTTATCAAGGAAACTGCGGATGCTATGGTCAATCTCGGTCTTGCGGATGCCGGTTATGAATATCTTGTAATTGATGATTGCTGGGCAGAGAAGGAAAGAGACCCCGAAACCGGCAAAATCATTCCCGACCATATCAAATTTCCCAACGGTATGAAAACGGTAAGTGATTACGTTCATTCAAAGGGACTGAAATTCGGAATGTATTCCTGTGCCGGCACGAGAACGTGTGCAGATTATCCCGCATCATACGGCCATGAGTTCCTTGACGCCAAAACGTTTGCGGAGTACGGTGCAGATTATCTTAAATACGACTATTGCTTCAAACCCGCTCACTATGACGGCGATATTATGTACAGAAGAATGGGACTTGCTCTCAAGAACTGTGGCAGAGAGATTCTCTTCTCCGCTTGTAACTGGGGATGCGATGACGTTCATAACTGGATTCGTTCCACAGGTGCCCATATTTACCGCTCCACCGGCGATATCAATGATTCTTTCCCTTCAATGAGAGACATTGCCGCAAGTCAGGTCAGATATCTTCCTTATTCGGGTCCCGGTTGCTTCAACGATATTGATATGCTTACAATCGGTATGTACGGTAAGGGTAATGTCGGCTCATGCGGATGTAACGACACGGATTACAAAACTCAGTTTGCTCTCTGGTGTATGTTTGCATCACCTTTGATGCTTGGTGGCGATATCAGAACTTTCAGCGAAGATACCCTCAAACTTGTTAAAAATAAAAATCTTATCCGTATTAATCAGGATGAGGAGGGCAGACCTGCTTTTGATGTAAGTATGCATCTTGAAAAGAATGCCGACGGCGAGAAAGTAATCACCTTTGACGATAATAAATCCAAGGCATATTTCAGACATCTTTCCGACAACGAGTTTGCCGTTTTACTGGTTAACTTTGACGATAAGGACAGAAACGTTGAATTATATATGAGTGATATCGGTCTTCCCGTTGATTCCGGCGTAGGTCTTGATATAACAGATGTATTTACCGATGAAAACATAGGTGTCCGTAAAGAATTCATACGCCGTAAAATCAAAGCTCATGATTGTGAGTGCTATATCTGTAAGCTTGCGGAGTAATAAATGAAAGAATTTAACTGTGTTTCCTGCGGCGTTGAATTGACTCATGACGATATCGGCTTTCATAAAAAAATGGTAAACAGGGGAGCAGAGGAGTTTATGTGTATTGACTGCCTTTGCGACTACTTCGGACTGACCAGAGAAAAAGCCGAGGAAATGATTGCTAAATTCAAAGAAATGGGATGCTCACTTTTTGAATAAGTTAGGAGAAAATATGGCTCATTGTAATGTGATTTCACACAGAGGTGCAAATACCTATGCTCCTCAGAATACCGTTCCCGCTTTTAAGAAATCTCTTGAAATCGGCGTTGACGGATTTGAAACCGACGTTCATTGTACGGCTGACGGTCAGGTAGTTATCTGCCATAATTATACCGTTGACGAAACGTCGGACGGCTTCGGTGCTATTTCCGATATGACGCTTGAAAGAGTACGCGACCTTGATTTCGGTTCATACTTTTCCGATAAATTTATCGGTACAAAAGCACCTCTGCTTACCGAATTCCTTGACCTTTGTCACGGTGATGATATCAAGGTAATGAATATTGAAATCAAGCAACCGAAAAACGGCGAAAAGGATATTGCCGATAAGACGATAGCTGCCGTTAAAGAAGCGGGACTTTTTGATAAGCTTTTTATTTCAAGCTTTGATCCTCAGATTCTCATCAGATGTAAGGAAATTGATGAAAATTGTAAGACCGGTTTTCTTTATAGCCCCGACAGAAAAATCTGCTATAAAAAAATGCTTCTTAATTATGTGAAGTATGCTAAAGAAATCAAAGCTGATTTTCTTCACCCTCACTATACACTCGTTACAAAAAAATACGTACAGACCCTTCATGATAATGGTATTGGCGTGAATCCCTGGACTGTAGACGATAAGGATACGGCAAGGAAACTTCTCAGCTTCGGAGTTGACGGACTTATTACCAACGTTCCCGATGTGATGAATAAAGTCATTTCGGATTTTGAAAGAAAAAATAATATGGCATAAAATAAGCACCTGCTCAACGCAGGTGCTTTTATCATGTTATTAAATCTTTTGTGAAACAGATAATCAATGACGGTCCGATATGTTAAGCTCTTTAAGTATTGCATCGGCTACACGCTGCGAAGACTTGCCGTCTGTATAATCAAAATATTTGCTTCTGAACGTCGGAATTTTATCCGTTTCAAAATCAGAAGTATTGACGGCTTCAATCATTTCATCAAAGCTTTTGCAAATTTTACCGGGAACAAAGCTTCTGAAGTCACAATAAAAATCACGTTCCGAAATATACTCATCAAGATCGTAAGCATAAAACAACATGGGAACGTTGAGAAGTGACGCTTCGAAAACAGAGCTGGAATAATCGGTAATCAGTAAATCGGAAACGAAGAGCAAATCGTTGAGCTCGTCCTCCGGTGACAGGTCAATAATACTATCACGGTACTTGCCGTCAATAACGTATTTTTCCTTGCAGAACGGATGAAGCTTGACGATAAGGCAATACTCGCCATTTGTCCTTTCAATAAAATCTGCAGGGCTGAATTTGACTGTCGGATAAAAAGCGCTGTTTTTTCCCGCACCTCTGAAGGTGGGAGCAAAGAGAGCGATTTTTTTATCGCGTAGATGCGGATATCTCTGATAAAAAGAATCACGGATTTTTTCGCAGTATCCCTCGTCAAAAAACACATCAGTTCTCGGAATACCCGTTGCTATGATATTCTTTTCGCCTACACCGAATCCCTCTGCATAATGTCCGGCTATATTCCGTGAGCTGACCGTTGCAAAATCATACATTCTGTGAGAGGGTGAGGATTGAGTGGGGCCACCGGCTTTACCGAGACGGGAAAAACCGAATGTCTTGAATGCACCGCAGGCGTGCCAAAGCTGGAAAAGAGTTACGCCTTCACGCTTTTTAACGCTGTCAAGAAGTGTAAAATGGTCGTCAACCACTACCACCTTGCTCGTTGCATATAATTCGTAAAAGCGTCTTTTATCCGCTTCATCAGACCCTCTTGCAAGCGAACTGCTCATAAGAGTTACAATTTCAATATCGTCTCTGTCCTTAAGTAAATCATAAACAAACTTTTCGTTTCCGCCAAGTTCATCGCGTCTGCCGGAAATAAAAGTGATTCTGTTCTGAATAACGGGCCTTTTACAGCATTCTTCATAATAGTTTACGACCGAACGTTCCATAAACCGTCTTACGAACAGTGTTGCATCGTTATCGTTATAGATAAATCTGACGTAATCTGCAAGGTCCTTACGCAGACGCTTCAGCGTTTCTTTCGGTGAAAACTTTGCAAGAACAATGTCTTTTATCCCGAAAATAAAAAACAGAATAAGTCCGCTCAACGCCGAAAACATAGCCGTCAGCATTCTGCAAACATACACCAAAAACTTCAGAACGTAATTTGTGTTCTTTTCGGTACTGATCAGAAATTTACCTTTTTCAAAAGAAACTGTATATTTGTATGATGGAAATGAAAGCGCTTTTCTTCCCGGAGAAAATCTGAACGGTAAGGTGATGTTTTCAAATTCACTCACCGTAAGGGGAATAAATTCATCATTATCGTACACTTCAAACGAAACATCGATTGTTTCTTCGTTCTGCTTTTCGTAAAATATCTTTCCGAGAAAATACGTATATGAGAAGATAAAGTCATCGCCGTCTTTATGTGAAAACAGTAAAGGAAGACGTCTGTCGGTCTGGCTGTTATTGAAGATAATCTTCAGCTTTGGCTTGCTGTCGGTATTCCGTTTGAGAACGGCTGTTACCTGCAAACGGTCCGATACGATATGGAATTCTCTTATTATCAGCGTATAATCCGACACACCGTCACCTCCTTTGATATATAATAAAATATACTATCGCCATTAAAAAAGCAAGATTTAATTTTCAATGTTGAAAGAATCTGCCGTAAGATGCTATAATTACGTAAAAGGAGTGATTTTATGAAAAAACCGATAATGATTGCACACAGAGGGTACAGCGGTGCATTCCGTGAAAATACCGAGCTTGCATTTATAAAGGCGGCTGAGCATCTTTCCGGCGGTGCCGAGACAGATATAAGGATTACAAAAGACGGTATATATGTAACCCACCATAATGAAAGTGCCGTTTTTGAGGACGGCTCATCGCTCGTTATTGCGGAATCAACCTTTGGGGAGCTTACGGAAAAGCCGCTCTTCAACAATAAAACCGAAGATAAAGTTTTCATTACGACCTACAAGAGATACCTGGAAATAATGAAAGAAAACAATATGATTTGTTTTGTTGAATTAAAGGGCTCATTCACCGATGAACAGGTTAAAGAAATATTCGGTATGGCGGCTGAAATCTATGACTTGAAAAAGGTTGTTCTGCAATCGTTTAATTTTAACAATCTCATAAAAGCTCACGATTTCTTTCCCGAAATGCCTTTGATGCTCACATACGGGGCGAGCGAAAAAAATTGGGAAAGATGTTTCGATTACGGATTTTCAATCGATATAGACCAATACGTCGTTACGGAAGAAATAGTAGAAGAATTCCATAAGAGAGGCCTTGAGGTAGGTGTATGGACGGTAAATGACGAAAAAAATCTTGAACGAATCAAGGCAATGGGTGTTGACTACATTGAATCTGACGTGTTCGGAGGAATGATATGAGTAAATTTCTTGAAGATTTCAGAGAATATCTTAAAGGACTGCCGTTTCGTATATATACCCTTGCGGAATACAAAGACGGTAAAATAGAGGTAATGGAAGACATACCCGCAAATCCGGCGCAGAATACCTATTCTGTTTCAAAGCTTTACACAGCAGCGGCAATAGGTATGCTTCGTGATGAAGGCAAATTATCCGTTGACGAAAAAATCTGTGATATACTCCGCGATGAAATCATATACGATATTCCCGACAAGAGATGGTATGATGTAACAGTAGAAATGCTGCTCACACACAGAGCGGGTCTTCCCGGCGGTTATCTTGATATTGATACGACGGATGCAAACACCTTCGGTGATGACTATGTTAAGCATTGCCTTACATGTAAGCTTGAATACACACCGGGTGAAGATGAAAAATATTCAGACGGTGCATATTATCTGCTCAGCGTAATCGTTGAGAAAAAAAGCGAAAAAACAACATCCGAATTTTTATGGGATAAGCTGTTCTTCCCCGCAGGATTCAAGGAGGTCGCGTGGGCAAGCTGCCCCAAAGGACATTCAATCGGAGCAACGGGTCTTTACATCCGAAGCGAAGATATGGTTAAGCTCGGTGCAATCTACGCAAACGATGGCTTATATGACGGAAAGAGATATCTTTCGTCTGACTGGGTACATCTTTCACTTGAAAACGGATACGGGGTAGATCACAGCGAAGACCGTAAAATCTATTTCAAGGGCGGAATGTGCGGTCAGAAGCTGATTGCCGTTCCCGATTGCGGAAGAGCCGTTGCCCTGCAGGCATACGGTGCAAACAGCGATACGGTTGCAGAATTTGTAAGAACATATAAATACTGAACAAACAAAAACAGAGAACTCCGTAAAATACGAAGTTCTCTGTTGTCATTATTTGCAATAATCAATAATTATCAACGCTGTAATCGGGTAATTCAATTTCATCTCCCAAGGAGAAATATCTGAATCTGAAGCATTCGTTGGGTTTATCACCGTCACCGAAGGCAACCGTTACACCGAACTCATTTGAAAACTTATATAAAGTTCCGCCGTAACCGAACTGATACTTAGTAATATTATATCCCATCTCACCGGCATCCTCAACCGTAGCGCCCTCAAGATTTACATTTTTTCCGAAGTAAAGACGCTGAGCAATCATTTCAAGAACGGTACCTGCATCACTCTGACCGAAAGTAACGTTATCTTCAATCCTCTTTCCGAGTTTTGCGGTCCATGCACCGTTAACATATTCGGCAATGTGAGCTTCGGATTTGATACCGTTGCTTATTTCATACCAGAACATATTTCCTTTACCGCCATAGCGATGAACCTCGCGGTTATCAAAGGTTACAACGAGCTCAAAGCCGTTATTGTCGGCAACAAGTTTAAGCACGTCGTTCACATAAGGTTTACCCGTTCCGTCAAGTACGGGAAATACAAATCTTGCATGCCTGGCATTATCTTCAGCTTCCTCCGCTGCTCTTGCGAAATTCTCGGCAGCACGGGTAAGATTTTCAAAAGGATTCTTCCTCTCGGCAGGCTGCTGACCTGAAGCTGCAGCAAGTTCATCTGCTGCTTTTGCAGTTGCCTCTGCACTTGAATTTATCATCTGAGCGGAAGAGTCAATCTGCTTTGCAGTGGCATCTGCCCATCTTTCTGCGGCAGGATCGACTACTTTCTTAACGGCACTGCCTACTGCTTCGCTGATACCTTTGCTGATACCGTTGCCTATTCCGTTACCGACTGCATTTTTAACTACATTTTTTAAAAAGCCCATTTTATAATCTCCTTTCCGATTATAATACAATTTTAATCCCAAATATCAAATAAAACAAGATACAATTTGCCTTGAATGTATGATAATTACCTGAAAATATAGTTAATTACAAGTGAATTACGCTTTGCTTCAACGTTTGCGAAGCCACCGGAAATAATCGGCATCATCGGAGGAAGATGACCGATATCAACATCAAAGAGTATCGGGACGTTATATTTACCGAGAACACTCTTTACTGCCGTGAATCTGTCAAAGCCCATACCGTCCGCTTCAAACAGCATCGGTCTGCCGATAAGAAAACCTTTTACAATATTGAACCAACCGGCATTATCAAGCTGCCAGAGGACTCTGTGAACCGACATAGGCGTAAGCTCACACGCTTCAAGGAACCATATTATCCCGTCATCCTTATACTTTTCGGCAAATTCCTTCATTTTATCAAATTGTGTACCGCAAATAATATTGAGGCAGTCCATACATCCGCCTATCAGTCTCCCGCTGAATGAGGCGGTATCCGAACCCGACGGATTATACACCGTCATATCAAACGGCTCCGTAACGTTATAAGGTGCAAGCGGATCGTCCGTTTCGGCATCGGCTATCTCCCATTTATCGTAATTTGAGACAGAAGATATCCTCCCGGTAAGGATATCAAATGTGTCTTTGATTGATTTGTGCCATGGCTTCATACCGAAATTTGACGCACAGACACCGTAAACGGCTGCAGTATCGCAAAGAGTAGGTAAAAGGGCTGTCAGATTAGTATTATCAGAATAACCGAGATACCACTTTGGTACAGATTCGGAAATGCCCTTAAAATCAATAAAAGGCAGATCCTCGCACATTGTTTCACCGCCGCCGCAGGAAATAATTACATCGCATTTGTCGTTTATGAAGAAATCGTTGATTTCTTCGCCGCACTTTTGCGGTGTATTGCTTTTACCTATACCCGATGATTCATATACATTGGGACCTAAGACGGTTTTATATCCCATATTTTTGAATGTATCAAGCGTACTTAAAAACATTGTATGATACGGCTCAATAACCGCCCCGAAGGACGGTGCAATAAATCCTATTTTCCCGTTAGGTTTCAAAAAGCCGGGATATCTCATATCAATCTCCACCGTTAAGTATTTTTTCGTAATTTTCTTTGTCGGTTGCACCCTCGGTGCTGAAAACGAGGATAACCGAATCTCTGTTTATGTTCAAATCTTTCTTTACGCTTTCGTTTTCGGGATTTGTCAGAATATCAAGCAAAGCCGCAAATCCGGAAGCACCGCTTTCACCTGCCACGACCTGTCTGTCCGATTCGTGAGGACGGGCAAGCTTCCTGATGGCTTTTTCCGCACAGTAATCGGGGATGGAAATAAACGCATCAGCGTAATCCCGCAAAATCGGCCAGGCAAGCTCCGAGGGCTCTCCGCAGGAAAGTCCTGCCATAATAGTATTGAGCTTTCCCGTAACACGGTGAAGTGTGTTATCGTCCGCTTCGGCAGTACGAAGAATGCAATCCGCCTTTTCGGATTCAACAACTATAATTTTCGGCTTATTTACCGGATAAAGATTTACAAACAAAGCCGTCATGGAAGCGGCAAAGCTTCCGACACCTGCCTGAAGGAATATATGCGTGGGTCTGACACCGTCAAGCTGTCTGTATGCTTCAAGTCCCATTGTAAGATAGCCCTGCATAATATATGATGGTATTGCTCGATAGTCACCGAAGGCGGTATCCTGCACAAGTGTCCAGCCGTTTTTCTTTGCAAGCGCGGTGCTGAACCTGACACAATCGTCATAATTCATATCAAGTATCTCGGCATGAGCACCTGTTTTTCTTATGTTGGCAAGTCTTTCGTCGGCAGTTCCCTGCACCATATAAATATGTGCCTTACAGCCGAGCATCTGTGCGGTGGCGGCAACACCTCTGCCGTGATTTCCGTCGGTCGCGGAAATGAAAGTTTCATCCTTGAGCTTTTCTTTGATTTCCGGCTTCATAAAGACGTCATAGGTAAAAGATGAATTATCAAAGCCGTATTTTTCGGAAAGGAGTCTGCCTATTGCATAGCTTCCACCGAGTACCTTGAAGGCGTTTAGGTCAAAGCGTGTGCTTTCGTCCTTCAGATAAACGTTTTTTATTCCGTTTTCTTTTGCAAAGCATCTGAGTTCAACAAGCTTGGTTTCCTTATACAGAGGAAAGCTGCTGTGATATCTGAGAATCCCTTCAGCTTTTTCGGGAGTATAATCTGAAATATCCGTTTCGGATTTATATCTTGATGTTAAAGAAATATAATTCATATATCACCAATTTACTTAATCAAGTGCTATTCTTTTTTCTTCAAGAGGCATATTCTTTCTGAAATTCGGTACTTTCATGGTTTTGCCGCCATTGGTAACGGAAAGAGAGGAAAGAAGACCGACTGCCGTCCATTCGCATGCCTTGTAAACGTCAAGTTCGGGCTGCGTATTTGTTCTGATGGCGTTGATGAAATCCTCTACGATAAAGAAGTCACCGCCGTTATGACCCGCCTTCTTCTGTTCTTCCGTAGCGTTTGCATATCTTTCGGGAAGATACATACCGAAATCAGAAAGCTCCTTCCATTTCATATTATGGAAAGGACTGTCCTCACCGATAAATGAAACAAGGTCCTTGTCTTCACCGTGATTCTTTGAACGGAAAATACCCTTTGTACCCTGAAGCAGGTAGTTATCCATATTATGGGGACGTGGTGACATACAGTCAACGCGGATATTGAGAAGCTTTCCGTTGGCAGTTCTGCACATTGTTGTAGTGCCGCTGTCCTGCTTTAATCCGAGTTCATTATAAACACCGGGTGAATAGGTAGATATTTCCGTAATTCTTTCGCCGGGGAACCATTGCATAACGGGACCGATACTGTGAGTAGGATAGAAATTGCCCCTAATACCGCATTGCCAATATGAACGCCAGGAGGTTTTGCCGTTAGGATAGACGAAAAGATTACCGATATTATGAAGGTACATACCCTCGGCATAATAAGTTTCACCGAAAAGTCCCTGTTTAACCATTTCCTTAATCTGCTGTACTCTGGGGTCATAGATATAGTTTTCGGCATACATATAAATTTTATTGTATTTTTCAACGGTTTCGCAAAGCCAGAAAAGCTCGTCCATAGTTACACCTGCGGTTACCTCACACATAACGTGCTTGCCCGCTTCAAGAGCGGCGATAACCTGAGAAACGTGACACTGCATGGGAGTGGAAATGATAACGGCATCAATATCAGATTCAAGCATATCGTCAAAAATACGATAACGTTTGATATCTCCTCCGATTTTATCAGCCGCATCGTTAAGATGCTGTTCGTCAAGGTCACACATAGCGGCAATCTGAACGTCGTCAATTGCCTGAAGTCCCATTAATGTTGAAAGTCCTCTTGTACCTGCAATACCGATTTTAATCATAGAAGTGTCTCCTTAAAAATAATATCGGATATATATTATCATCTGACAAAATAAATATCAAGGAATAAAAAATATTTGCCACAGATTGGATATTAAAGTATAATCAGAACGAAAGGATTGATATTGATGTTGGATGAACTGATTAGAAAAAGCAGATCAATAAGACGGTTTGACGAAAGTTACTGCATTTTATATGATATACTTTACGGTTTCATTGAGGCCCTGAGGTATACACCCTCAACCGTAAATTTTCAGGCATTGAGATATAAGATAATCGTTGATAAAGATGAACGGGATTACGTATTTGATAATCTGAAATGGGCAGGTCTTCTTAAGGGCGGCGGTACTCCCGTAAAAGGCGAAAGGCCCTCGGCTTATATATTTATTCTCTGCGATAAAACCGTTGCGAACGGTCTGCAAATCGACGAGGGAATAGCTGCGCAGACAATAATGCTTCTGGCAGTTGAAAAAGGCCTCGGCGGCTGTATTCTCGGCAGTATCAATAGAGACAATATTGCCGACAAATTCGGTATTGATACCGACAGATATTCAATTGACCTTGTGTGTGCATTGGGAAAGCCAAAGCAGAATACAATTATCAAAGACGTTCATTTCGGTGAATCCACCGCATATTACAGAGATGTAGAAGGAAATCACTACGTACCGAAAATAGTAACAGAAGATTTGTTGATTTAAGATAACGTAAAAAGCTGTGCGAATTGTTTGAATCAATTCACACAACTTTTTATGTAGGTAAGACCGTAAAAGAACCGTCATTGACGTTTCTCTTTTACACAAGGCGGATTTCAAGACCGCTTTCTGAGGCGAAATTGATAATTTCTTTTGTGCCGTCCCGACTGCCGTTATACACTGCAATTATTCTGTTTGAGTGTTCTATCATCCATTCGTTTCGTTTACGGTAGCAAAACACGTTGTAGACGGGAAATATCTCCTTTACAAAGTCCGCCTGACCGATTATTCTCCTGAAGCTTACGTTGTATTTGTAGTCCTTTGTTTTTCCGTATTCACGGTGAGGAATGGCACATATAAGTCTGAGCCCGGATGTTGTTGTTTTCTTCTCAAGGATTATCTCCGCTGCCCATATATCTACGCCGGGAGACATTCCCGTTATGAACGTCGTATAGCCGTCGGCTATTGCCTTTCCGATTTCCTTTTCAAGCATCGGTTTGATTAAATCCTCTTTCAGTGCCGGCATTTCCGGGCTGCTTCCGATAAAACAACACCGATGTATTTTCTTTTCGTCTTCCATATTTTCACCTGAAAAAGAGATCACCTGCAGTTGGAATTATCCATACTGCCGATGACCTCTCGCTTATTTTCGGTTTAATCAATCGGATATATTCTGTTTTGAGTTTATATCATTTGCATAAATTTCAACAACCGTTTTTCTCCTTGTGGGTCTTGAGACGGTTTCCTCTTTGTTACATCCCGGACAGCAGAATTTCTTTTTGCCGTCTGTGAGAGTAAAATCAAGTTTTTTCCCGCAAACAGGACAGTAAATATTCATTTTGCCCTCCTTATGAGCAAAGATTATAGATGTAGATTTCATTATTTGTTCTTAACTGTACGTCCTTTACAGCCACAGATACGTGCCCGATTTCGTTTTCAACCGAACAGTTCATTTCAAGTCCGCATACGGGGCATTCAACACCGATACGCTCACCGTTATGAATTTCGGTAATTTTCTTTCCGCATCTTAAGCACCAGATTTTCACAAAACCACCCCTGATTTTAATTTCTGTATTCGTTTGCCGCATATTTCATATTAAGCGGTTTCTTTATGATGTTTGTCAGTACGCCCTGGATACTCACGTCACTCATGGATACGATTATGTCTTCGTCAAGGTCGCTTGCGGCTCTCAGATAGCACAGACCGTCATCTTTGCCGGGGTCGTAATATTTACAGGTTGTTTTACTGCCTTCATCGTAAAGTGCAATTACAATATCGCCCTTATCGGCAGCAGAACACCGGCGGACAACAAGCGTATCGCCGTCATCTATACCCGCATTTATCATTGACGTACCGTGAGCGGTCAGGATAAAGCATTCGTCGTTTCCGAAAAGTGAAACCGGAAGCTTTACATAATCAAGAATACCGGTTTCGGGCATATCGGTAATACCGCATCTTACGGTACTGAAAATCGGAGCGGTTATACTTTTACCCGATTCACCTGTATTTTCCCTTGTCCTTGTAGTTCTGTGACCGCTTGCACTGATTATACCCATTTCTTTCATACGGGAAATGTATCTGCTGAGAGTTGCCTTCGGAATACCCAGCACCTTTTCCATTTCGTTATAGGAAGGGGATATACCGTTCTCGGCGATATAGGTGTTGAGAAATTCCTCAATTATACCGTAATATTCCTCTTTGATTTGTTTCATAGCACACCTCCGTTGTAACGAAACAAATATTCCATTACGCTCAGAGTATACTATTTTTGTACGGCTTTGTCAATAGCAAACATAAATTTTTATTCCGGATTATCGTTATTCGGTTAATTGTCAAATAGGATAAAATAGCCAATATATTCACATTTATATTGTTTACTTTTATGGTTTGCATATTTTGTGTGTATAGTGTATAATACTTATCAATTATTCAATATATTGTGGGAGGATATTATGTATAACGATTATCTTGATACCATAAGTTTTGTAGAAAAGTACGATTCCGAAGTCGGTGACGCAATGAAGCTTGAGCTCAACAGACAGAGGAATAACCTTGAGCTGATTGCTTCCGAAAATATTGTTTCTCCTGCCGTTATGGCGGCAATGGGCAGTGTACTTACAAATAAGTATGCCGAAGGATATCCTGCAAAGAGATATTACGGCGGCTGTGAGTATGTTGATATAGTGGAAAATATTGCGATTGAACGCGCAAAGGAGCTTTTCGGAGCAGAGTATGCAAACGTTCAGCCCCATTCGGGTGCTCAGGCAAATATGGCCGCTTACGCCGCAATCATTCAGCCCGGTGATACGGTGCTCGGTATGAATCTTGCCCATGGCGGACATCTTACCCACGGTTCACCCGTAAACGCCAGCGGTAAGCTTTATAATTTTGTTCCTTACGGCGTAAATGAAGACGGATATATTGACTATGACGAGCTTGAAAGAATAGCAAAAGAAAATAATCCCAAGCTCATAGTTGCAGGCGCATCCGCTTATCCCAGAATTATCGACTTTGAGAGAATCGGTAAGATTGCGAAAGAAGTGGGCGCATACTTTATGGTTGATATGGCTCACATTGCCGGTCTTGTTGCAGCAGGACTTCATCCCTCACCCGTTCCCTATGCAGATATTGTTACTACTACCACACACAAGACTCTCAGAGGTCCCAGAGGCGGTCTTATTCTTGCAAAGGCAGATCTCGGCCCCGCAATCAATAAGTCAATCTTCCCCGGTAATCAGGGAGGTCCTCTTATGCACATCATCGCCGCAAAGGCAGTTTGCTTCGGTGAAGCACTTAAGCCCGAATTCAAAGAGTATCAGAAGAATATTGTTGAAAATTGTGCCACACTTGCATCCGCACTTACTTCAAAGTGCGTCAATCTCGTAAGCGGCGGAACGGATAATCATCTTATGCTTGTTGACCTGAGGGGTACGGGTGTTACCGGCAAGGAGCTTGAAGCAAGACTTGACAGCGTTCATATTACGGCAAATAAAAACGCAGTTCCCAACGACCCCGAAAAGCCCTTTGTTACAAGCGGAATCAGACTCGGCACAGCCGCAGTTACCACAAGAGGACTTAAAACAGAGGATATGGCAAAAATTGCCGAGTGTATTTCCCTTTGCATTTTTGATTATGAAAACAGTAAGGATAAGGCAAATGCAATTGTAAGCGACATTTGTGCCCGATATCCTCTGTATGAATAATAAAAAATCAAATAAGGAGAAAATGTTATGGCGGATTTAGGCAAACTTCTTGACGGTGTTAAGGACAAGGAAATTAACGTTGATGCGGGGGCTGATGTTGTTTCAAAGATTGCAAAAAAAGCCGGTAAAAACATTTCCGCAGACACAATCAAAGGCGCGGCCGATAAGCTTTCAAAATCTATCGGTGACAAGGACGGCAAGCTTGAAGTCGGAGATTTAACCTCCGTTGTCGGTGCAGCCGCCAAGAAAAAGAAATAAGAAATCAACCGCTGTGCTTATCCGGGCACAGCGGTTGTCTTTTATTTTATGCTAATTTGTTTTTGATTTTTGTTGCGAGTACGCTGAAAAGAACGAAAAATCTGAGACTGAACAGTCTGAAAAAGAAATTTTCAATTTTTGCTTTAAGCGAGGTGTCCTCTTTAAATACTTTCTTATCCGTACCGTTATCAATGGGAAATGCCTGCGTAAGCGTGCATCCGTCGGAGCCGAGAAGCTGACATCTCACGTAAAGAAGATTTTCCGCTCCTTCAATTCGGTCAAGGTCAAGTGTATATTCAGTTGTTTCCGATGACTGACTGATATCCTGAGAAGCGATGACTTTTCCGTTGCCTACCCACTGAATATTATAGCAGTCCTTGACGGTTACGGTTATTTTATGACCGTCAACGGCAATGTTGCTGAAGGTAGGGTAGGGATTGAATTCTCTCTTCTTGTTGAATTCCTCCTCGGGGCCAAGGTCGGGGTCAGCGGGAAGAACTCTCGTTACCATAAATGAAGAGCCGGATTTCATTGTCTCTTTGATGTTTTCAACCGTGTTATCCTCCATCATATAGATAGAGAAGGATGTATTGACGTTGACAAGCTTATGTGTATCTCCGTTTGCAAATCCGATTACCGTTTTTCCGTAGGGGAGACAGTACATGAGAATATTGTCCCAGAGAATACGGTCATATCTTGTTACGGAATTGGATTCATTGAATACCTCCATACCGTAGCAGCTGTCATATTTCATAATTATATCGCCGAAATATTTAACATTTTTCGGATCGGAAATAGTCTCTCTGTCATACTTTGAATTAAGCCAGTCACCGGGATGGTTGATAAAGGAAATGCCGCCTGCTTCATCGGCAAGCTTTACAGCGTATTCGTGATTATTTTCAAATCCCCAGTTATTGTCGCCTACGCCTTCGGGCAGGAAAAGACCGTTTACGTGACACTTTGTCATCGTAACACCGTTAAGCTCGTTTCCGCCCGTAAGACATACCATTCCGGTACCTCTTGCTTCACCGTCAACGGGATAACTGCCGGAGGTGATTGCGGCAAATTCCTCATCGGTAAGATTATGAGGAGCATTTCCGATTATTTTCTGATAAAGATAAAGCGGAAGCTCCGTGGGATCTTCGTTCCAGGCTTTACCCGTTATGCCGTGTTCGGTCATACAAAGGAAATCAAATCCCTGATTGTAATATTCGATTATCATATCACGCATATCTTCTTCCGCATCGCTGACGGTGGAGTGTGTGTGAAGATTGCCTTTGTAAGCACCCCAGGCGTTTTCGCCCTCCCAGATTACGTCCTCATAAGGAGATATGATTTTGTAGTCTTCGGTATCAGCCGAAAATCCGATAACACAAGACGAAAGGGTGAATACTGATGCCATAAACAAAGATAAACTTTTTTTGAGTATATTTTTCATAGTTTCCTCCCCCTTAAATATTTGATTTCAGTTTATCATCAAAAATAAATCCCGTCAATGCTCATATGTGTTTATCGCAAAGAAATACGTTACATTCCGCGTCTTTTCTGTCTGTACAGAATATGGTGCGAACAGTTATTTTCTTTCCCTGCCATTCGTCTTTTAACGGAAGGAAAAACGTGTGATTTGAATCCGTGCTGCATACCCGGTGTTCCCATTGATTTGCTTTATATCCCGGGGCTCTGTCGGGAAATCCCGTAGATTTACCGTCAATTTCAGCTACACAATATACGTTTTCGTCTCCGTATTTTCCTTCAACGGCAACGGCAAGCTTTGAACCGCTTCTGAACTTCGGAAGCTTGAATTCGTTTTGCTTACAGTATCTTACTTTCTTGAAGTGATAGTGCGCCTGCATATTGTTTGCAAAGGAACTTTCGGTTTTTATTTCCTTGCCGTCTTTGATTACTCTGAAATGGTATATTCTGTCCATCGGATTTTCAAGACGAAAATATCTGAATTTTCCGTTTACGGGATAGGTAGCCCGGATCATTTTTCCTTTTGCTTTTTCAATGGTATGAACGGTGAATTTTACATAGGGAATTGTTATATCCCCGATGATTTCAATTTTATCAATTGTGCCGGATTTCCATTTGTTCAAATCTCTTGATACGGAAAATGAAACGGGGACTGTCTGATTCTGAATTTCTCTTATTCCTTCATTTACGGAGAAAAATTCAATTTCTATCTTATCGGCAGATACGTCTTTTCCCATGTCAACTCTCAGACATCCGTCGTTTATCCTCAGCTTGTTGTCACAGTAACACTTTGACTGACTGTCAAAAAACGTATCGTCTTTACCGTCAAATATTGCAGATGCTTCACAGCCCCTCAGTTTGTAGGTATCCTGATTAAAGAAAGCATCCCTTGCCGCTTT
Organism: Acutalibacteraceae bacterium; assembly: GCA_045598305.1. Lineage (GTDB taxonomy): Bacteria > Bacillota > Clostridia > Oscillospirales > Acutalibacteraceae > CAG-177. The sequence goes on along the minus strand of JAZLLW010000033.1, from coordinate 59,451 downwards.
AACTTCGGGAATTTGTGTTTTGCCCGAACGTTTAAGCTCACGTGCTTCAAGAGCATCGTTTGAGATGGAATACATTGCGGTTTCATAAAGAAATTCTCCGTTTTCGGGCTCGCAGATCGTATCTTCAAGTTTTCCGAGGAAAACCGGAGCTTTTTCTTTCTCGCCCCTACCGTATTTCTTTATCTCAACCGGCTTTCCGTCTTTATCTTCCTTTATGATTTCATATTCGCAGTTTTTAATCATTTTTTCCGCTTTTTCGGGAACGGAAACCTCAATAAGAGTTGCTCTGAACGGCATAAGCTGAATTTCCGTCTTATCGCCGTATTTAAATATACCGAGATGTTTTTCGTAGGGGTGGTGTATATTTACACAGAACTTTTCACCCTTTTTAATGCCTATTTCTTCGGTTAAGTTCAGAAGTATTGTTTTGGTGTACCATGTGTTATTTCCCGTAGTGATAAACCGTTTTTCTTCATTTCCTCTTGATATTGCATTACATCCGTATTCTTTCCCTAAAAGCTTACCCCTGATAAGCAGAGAGGCGTTTCTTTTGTGTAGATTATATATCCTTGCAAGCTTATGGTATTCGTCGTCTTTCATAAGCCAGGGATTTCCGTAAATTTCGGGGGCAAGTATAAGGCATCGGCTGAATGCCTGATAAATAAGCTCGTCTTCAAAATAGTCAATGTATGAACTTATACATACGCCGTGGTCCTCTGCGAGTCTGTCAAGCTTATCCACATGACCTCTCGTAAACATAAATCCCCGGTGGTGCATAGCCGTTTCGTGATTACAGCTGAGTACGTCAACGTATGTTTCGGAACCGTTCCAAAGATAGGTGGTAATATGTTTTTCTGCCTCATACAGATTAAGACGGTGATTGAGTACAACAAGGTCCGGAGAGTATTTTCTGCATTGAGTCAGCATTTGTGCATAAACTCCCGCCTTTTCTTTCCTGAGCTGACCGCATACACCGTCTATTTTGAACTCTGCAAAATTATAATTTTTGCAGAGATTTACCATAAAATCAAATCTTTTCTTTTCTTCTTCCGGTGTATCACCGAAGCCGTCGGGACTTCCCCAAAGTCCGAGTCTAATTCCGTTTTCAAGAGCTTTGTCTGCAAGGGGTTTATATCCGTTGGGGTACTGAGATTTGAATTTTTTACTTTCCGTGCTGCCGTATCCGTTGGACGCACCGTCAAAATTTCCGGCATCCCAGGCATAGATTTTTATTTGCATACCGTATTCATCTTTAAGCCATCTGAAAAATTCAAGATTGATTAAGGTTTGTTTTTCGGTGGAACCTTCGTTGGTGTTGTTGATCCAGGAAAAGTATTGGGGAATGGATGGAGTACTGTTATCTGCGCCGGCGTACTTTTTGTATTTTTTCATTTCCGTTATCTCCATTGACAAATTTAACTAATTATATCAAATATAGATTGAGTATTCAATCACTTTGCGGATTGAAACGCATTAATTACTGTGATATAATCTCAAAAGATTTTGTTTTGGAGAGAGATATGAAAGAATATTTTACGGGGTTGTTTGCCACACCGAGAATGGCTGTGGCACAGATAATCGGTTTTATGGCAATGGCGTCTGCCATAATATGTTTTCAGCAAAGGGACAGACGCAGAATTTTGATATGGCAGTTTATCGTCTGTTCACTCTGGACGGTTCACTTCATCATCCTCGGCGTAGCAACCGGTACGGCTATCAACGGTATGCAGGTTGTCAGAACGGTTGTTTTTAGCAAGAGAGAAAGTAAAAAATGGGCACAGTGGCCCGGTTGGGTCGGTGTGTTTATTGCAATTACTATTGCGTTGGGAATTATTACCTGGGAGGGCCCGCTCAGTATTCTTCCCGTTATCGGTACGTGTTTTTCAAACGTTTCGCTGTGGATGAAAAAACCGCTTACCATCCGATTACTTACGTTCCCCGTCTCTGTTACATGGGGAATATATGATGCGCTCAGCAATTCAATTGCAGGCGCATGCAACGAAATTTTTTGTATAATTTCAATTATTATTGCCATTTTCAGAATAGATCTGCCTAATCTTAAAAAAGAGAAAGCGGAGGAGCATATAAATGAGCAGAATCAAACCACTGTATGATAATATCAGATTGAATGTCGTCATGGTCAGCGATACCCATATTGACGAAAAGCATCCTATGCCTTTTTTGCCTAAAATTCGTCTTAACCGTGCTTTGAAAGACTCACAAAACAGTAAAAAAACGGTTGACATTTTTCTTACCGTCGGCGATACCACATCAAGAGGAAGCCGAGCAAACTGGGAACTTTCCATGAATTGCTTCTCAAAGTATAAACCTGCAAAAAAAGTTATTCTTACGGTCGGTAATCACGACTGCTGGAATGATGAAGGTTTTGATGCCGCTATTACCGAGTACTACACTTACTTTGAAAAAATTTGCGGTGACAAAATCGACCGTCCTTATTATTCTTACGTGATAAACGGTTATCATTTTGTTTTTCTCGGCAATGATTCCGATGCGGGTTGTGAAGCGAATGTTTCGGATGAACAGTTTGATTGGTTTTGCGGTGAAATGAAAAAGGCAGGGGACAGCGGTAAACCGGTTTTCGTATTCTGCCATCAGAGTCTTAACGGAAAGCACGGACTTCCCAGAACGTGGTCTGCAAAAGAAGACCCGAATGCCAAACCCGATGAAGGCGGTATCGGTGTGAGAAGCAGTGAAATAGAAGCTGAAATGAAAAAATATAAGGATGTTTTTTATTTCAGCGGCCATTCGCACATGGGTGTTGCGGGCGAAGAAAAGCAGAAAACCGAGGGCTATTCCTCAATTGAGGTTGACGAAGGACTTACTCTCGTGAATTTTCCATCTCTTGCCTGCGGAAATCATCACGGTGATCTGAATACCTTTGATATCGGTATGGTACTTGAAGCGTACGACGATAAAGTTGTTCTCAGATTCAGAAATCACTTCCGTAAATGTGACGTAACCTCTGTTACACTTCAGGACGGTAAACCCGTATTCATTCATAATCTTTGAGAAGAGGTCTGACTGTGAATAAGAAAAAAACGGACGTAAGGTCTGTTGTAATGTATGTAATCGGTATGATTCTCTGCCCGTTGGGTGTTGCTTTTGCAACTAAAGCCGGATTCGGTGTTTCAATGATAGAAGCACCCGTTTACGTATCTTATCTTCATTTCAGGAAAATGTTTTCGTTTTTGACTTTCGGTACGTGTGAATACATTCTGCAGGCATTGGTGATTATTCTGCTTAGTATACTTATCCGGAAGTTCAGAATAAAGTATCTTTTTTCCTTTGTAACTGCCGTTGTTTACGGATTTATTCTTGACTCTTGGCTGAAACTTTTAGGTGACGGCATTTACGACAGATTATCAACCAGGATTATTTCCTGCTCTGCAAGTATTATCCTTATTGCGTTTGCCGTTGCCTGCTTCCTGCGTACTTCTTTGCCTCAGGAAGCGTGGGAACTTTTTGTCAAGGAACTTGCAGAGAATTACAAGTTCAATATGACGAAAGTCAAATGGATTTACGATTTTGCTTCGCTGACGGTCGGTATCGTGCTGATGCTTATATTCTTCCGCAGATTCAACACAGAAGCAATAGGCATCGGTACCGTTATTACAACCTTTATCAATGCTCCGATAATCGGATTATTCGGAAAGCTTATTGACAAAGTGTGGAAAACAAATAAAACAGCTGATACAGATTAAACGGTATTCAAAAGATACCGTTTTTTGTAGATATGTGGTATTTTTCTGCATAGTATGATATACTGCTGTTACTATAAAGACGAGGTGCTTTTTATGAAAAAATACGCGTTACGGCTTAAACCCTATATTTCCGAGACAATCTGGGGCGGCAGAAAGCTCATAAACGACTTTAATATTGAAACGGAAAAAGCCAATGCCGCAGAGGGCTGGATGCTTTCGTGCCTTACTGACGGATCAAGTACAGTGGTAAACGGTGAGCTTTCGGGAAAGCTTTTACCCGAAGTTATCGGTACCGACCCGGAATGGTGCGGCACCAACGTATCAAAGTTCAGGGAATTTCCCGTTCTGATTAAGTTCATTGATGCTATGGATAACCTTTCCGTGCAGGTACATCCGACAAAAGAATATTGCGAAAAGACCGGCAGAGGCAGAAGCAAAACCGAATGCTGGTATATTATTGATGCGGACGAAGATGCATATCTTCTGCTTGGCTTCAAAGAAAAAATTTCCGATGAAACTTTCAGAAAGTCAATAGAGGAGGGTAACCTTACGGATTACGTCGGAAAAGTCCCCGTAAAGCCCGGAGATTTCTTCTTTATTGATTCCGGCACCCTTCATGCAATCTGTAAGGGCGTTCTTCTTGCAGAGGTGCAGGAGAGCAGTAATACAACCTACAGAATCTTTGACTACAACAGAGTAGGTAAGGATGGCAAACCCAGAGAGCTGCATGTAGCGGATGCAACTGCAGTTACAAAGCTTGAAAAATATACACAGCCCGTTGTCGCTCAGACCGACGATGTAAAAAAACTCCTTACCGACTGCGAACTGTTCAAGGTTTGGAATTATACCGTTGACGGTTATTTTACCGATAACTGTGACGTAGATTCCTTCGTTTCTCTTCTTGTTATGTCGGGAAGCGGTGAACTTTCGGCAAACGGAGATAAGCTTACCCTTAACAAGGGTGACAGCATATTTATTCCGGCTTCATCGGGTGAATACGTAATCAGCGGTAATCTTCAAATACTTGAAACGAGAATCTGATAAATGACAGCAGCGAGTATACAGAAGCTCAAGGTCGAATTTGGCGGAAATCTTTTGTTTCAGGATGTTTCCTTTGATATAAACGAAGGTGACAGAGTGGGCTTGATTGGTGCCAATGGTACCGGTAAAACCACCTTGTTCAGAATCCTGACCGGTCAGCTTGAACCAACGAACGGCGGAGCTTTCATTTCAAAAAATACAAAAATAGGATATCTTGAGCAGCACGCCTGCAGCGGCTCCGTCAGAACTGTTTATGACGAGGCCTTGTCTTCTTTTGACCGTCTGATTGAAATGGAAACCGAGCTTGAAAGACTTTCACGTATACTTGAAAGTAATCCCGATGACAGAGAAGAACTTATTCTAAGACAAACGACCTTGCAGGAACAGTTCAATGCTGACGACGGATTGATTTATAAAAGTCTTACTTCTTCAACTCTTATCGGACTCGGATTTTCCGAGGCGGATTTTAATATCACCTGCGATAAACTCAGCGGAGGTCAGCGTTCAAAGCTGAGTATGTGTAAGCTCCTTCTCAGCAAAGCTGATTTATTGCTTCTTGACGAGCCCACAAATCACCTTGATATTGCGGGTGTTGAATGGCTTGAAAATTTTCTGCTCGGCTATAAGGGAACTATTCTCGTTATTTCCCATGACAGATATTTCCTTGATAAAATCTGCAATAAGACCGTGGAACTCGCAAATAAAAAATCGTATTCCGCAAACTGTAATTATACCGATTATCTGAAATTCCGCAGAGAGCGTCTTGAAATCGAACGCAGACATTACGAAAATCAGCTTGAAGAAATTCACAGAATCGAAGGCATAATTGAGCAGCAGCGTTCTTTTGCCAGAGAAAGAAATTTCATTACCGCCGAAAGTAAACGTAAAATGCTTGAAAAGAAAAAAGCAGAGCTGGTAGTGCCCGAGCCGGATCCCGCAAAAATGAGAATTAAATTTACTCCGGATTGTGAATCGGGCAACGACGTTCTGTTTACCGAGAATCTGAGCAAATCGTTCGGTATCAAGAAGCTTTTTGAGAACGGCTCCATGCAGGTGTTCAAAAATGACAGAGCATTTATCATAGGGGCAAACGGATGCGGTAAAACCACGCTGCTTCGCATCCTTACAAAGCAGCAGTATGCCGACAGCGGTAAATTCTATTTCGGTGCGAACGTCAAAGTGGGTTATTTTGATCAGTCACTTGAAAGTATAAAAGGCGGCAAAAGCGTGCTTGATGAAATATGGGATGAGCATCGCTCGTTTACCGAAACGAAAGTAAGAAATTATCTGTCGTTATTCCTTTTTACGGGTGACAGTGTGTATAAAAATGTTGATAATCTCAGCGGCGGCGAAAAGGCGAAGCTTTGTCTGCTGAAGCTGATGCTTTCGGGAGCAAACGTGCTTCTTCTTGACGAGCCCACAAACCACCTTGATATTGTTTCAAGAGAAATGCTTGAAACGGCTCTTGAGGATTTTGAGGGTACTATTATCGCTGTTTCTCACGACAGATATTTTATCAATAAGCTTGCTACAAAAATATTCAGAATGAAACCCGACGGCTTTGAAAAATTTAACGGCGGCTATGACGATTATTGTGCTATAGCCCTTGATGATGCATCAAAAAAGCCGGCTAAACAAACGGGCGGAGTAAATACGTATAAACAGAGAAAAGAACGAGAAAGCGAAATTAATCGTCTTAAGGGCAAAATTACAAGAGGCGAAGCGGAAATTGACCGACTTGACGCCGAAATAAAACGGCTTACGGAGGAATTATCCACTCCCGAGATTTCGGCGGATTACGAAAAGGTGATTGAATATACCGCCGATATAGAATCGCTTACCGAAACTCAGCTTTCACTTATGGATGAGTGGGAGCAATGGAATACCAGATTAAATATACTGAACGGGGAAATCGGCAATGACTCATAATGAAATGTTCGGCTCTGCAAAATGGATAGACTGTCCCGGTGCAGAGTGCTCACCAATTTTTATCAGAAAATTCAGCGCAGTTAAAGGTGAAAAATCGGAAATTACGATTTGCGGTTTGGGATTTTTTGAACTGTTCATCAACGGTAAACGTGTTTCAGATGATTTGCTTGTTCCTTCCGCATCCAATTACTCATACCGTGATACGTCAAAATTCACGTTTCCGCTTGCGGATGAGATGGGCTTTCGTATTTATGTAATGAAATATGATATTTCCGATTATCTTACAGACGGTGAAAATAAGCTTGAAGTGATGCTCGGTACGGGATATTATCATCAGGTGCTCAGAGATTGTGAGGGTATTGTGGATTACGGTACACCGAAGCTTTGCTTCTGTATAATCAAGCAAAGCGGAGATGTTTTCAGCGACAGCACAACACTATGTCATAAAGGATATTTTGAACGCTGTAATCTCTATTACGGCGAATATCAGAATTATACAAAAGTCCCAAAAGAAACGGATTTCGTGCCTTCACGTGAGATTGATGCCCCTGAATCCGACTTTCAATATCAGATTGCTCCGGCGGATAAGGTAGTGGAAAGCATAACCGATATACGCTTTATGGGCGAATATGAGGGTGCCAAATATTACGATGCAGGAAAAAATACTGTAGGGTACGCTGTAATCAGATGTGATAAAGCGAATGAATATTTCAGGGTGGATTACGCCGAGGAAATAGGAGGCGGCTACTGGAACGGTATTCATTTCAGTAATGAGGATAAATACAGAGATGAATTTGTTTCGGACGGTATTCAGATGGAATATCACGAGCATTTCGGTTGGCAGGGATTCAGATATTTCAGAATATTCGGCAATGCCGAACCCGTAAGGGTTGACGTCGTTCATTCTGATATTGATATAACTTCTTCTTTTGAATGTGATAACGAAACCCTGAATTGGCTATATAGAACCTATGCTTATACACAACTTTGCAATATGCATTCAGGTATTCCTTCGGATTGTCCTCACAGAGAACGCCTCGGATATACCGGTGACGGTCAGCTTTGTGCAGAGAGCTCAATGATGCTCCTTGATTCAAAGGAATTTTACCGTAAATGGCTTTACGATATTGCCGATTGTCAGGGTAAAAATACAGGGCACATTCAGCATACCGCTCCCGCAATGGGAGGCGGAGGAGGCCCCTGTGGCTGGGGCGGAGCAATAATAGAAGTCCCTTACAGATTCTGGAAGATTTACGGAGATACCGAACTTATTAAGGAATTTTTCCCCAAAATGCTTTTGTTCTTTGATTATCTTGAATCGAGGAGTGAAAACGGTCTTGTTGTAAGCGAGGAGAAGGATGGATGGTGTCTTGGCGATTGGCTTCCTCCGACACCGATTCAGATTTCCGAAACCTACGTCAATACGACACTCTATATACGATTTATGGAGCAGGTGCTTGAAATAGCGCGGGCAATCGGTAAAGAGGATGAGGTTTCGTTTATTCCCGAAAGAACGGAGAAAGTAAAACGTGCTGTTGACAATGCTTATTTCAGCTTTCAGCAGGGAGCATATAACGGCGATATCAACGGTGCATCTTGCCTTGCCCTTCGTGTCGGAATGGGTAACGATGGAGTAAAAAAACAGGTCGTTGAGAAATATCGAAGTCTCAAACAGTATGATACCGGCATTATTGCCACTGACGTGCTTACGGGCTATCTTTTCGGTATTGGTGAGGGTCAGCTTGCATATGATTTGCTTTCTAATGAAAATGACGTTTCTTTTAATCATATGATGAAAGCAGGAGCGAATACCCTTTGGGAAAACTGGAACGGAAGGGACTCGCGTAATCATCCGATGTTCGGTGCCGTAACAAAATATCTGTTCACTGAGCTGCTCGGTATCAGACAAAAAGAAAACTCGGTCGGATTTGAAAACGTTATTATTTCTCCCGTTTTTGTTGAAGGACTTGACAGGGCAAAGGGGCATATTACGACCGTAAACGGCAGGATTTCCGTTGACTACGTCAAATCCGGCGATGAGGTTGAAATAACCGTTTGTACCGATGAAAGAATAAACGCTTCTTTCAGGTATAAAGATTCGGAAGAATCGTTCAAAGGCAAATATGTAACAAAAATCAAACTGTGATCAGGTGATTTTATGAAATACGGAATTATCGGCACCGGCTGGATTGCCGAAGCATTCATAAGAGGAGCGCGGCTTATCTGCAATTCCGAAATTGCGGCCGTGTATTCAAGGACGGAAGAAACAGGCAAAGCGTTTGCCGACAGAAACGGAATTCCTCTTGTCTTTACGGATATTGATGAGTTTTCAAAGGGTGATTTTGACGCTGTCTATATTGCCAGCCCCAATGCCTTACATTATGAGCAGAGTAAAAAAATGCTTTCGGCAGGTAAAAACGTAATTTGCGAAAAGCCGATAACCGTAACCCCTGCGCAATTTCTTGATAATAAAGCTCTTGCCGATAAAAACGGCTTGATTTATATGGAAGCCATTATGTATATGCATACACCCAACAGAGAACGACTGCGTGAAAATATAGGCAGACTTGGCAGAATTTCAAGCGCACACCTTGACTTTTCACAGCTTTCGTCAAAGTATCCCGCGTTTCTGAGAGGGGAAAGACCTAATATTTTTAATCCTGCTCTTGCAACCGGGTGTCTTATGGATCTGGGAATATACTGCGTATACCCCTGCATAGATTTGTTCGGAATGCCCGAAAAAATCAACGCTGATGCTGTATTTCTTGAAACGGGAGCCGACGGCAGCGGCAGTGCTTCTTTGAATTACGGCGATAAAATCATTACTTTCACCTATTCAAAAACAGGGCAGGATTATCGCGGCTCCTGCATATACGGAGATGAAGGTACAATAAATATCGAATCAATTTCAAAACTTATTAACAGTGAGTATGTTGATAATTGGGGAAAGTCCGAAATTGTTTGTCCCGATATGTCAAAGGAAGAAATTATGGGATATGAAGCACTTGAATTTGAAAAATTTATTTCAGGTGAAATGCCCGAAAAATATTTGCTTTCAACCGAAATGTCCTATAAAGTATCGTCCGTTATGAAAACCATCAGAGATCTTGCAGGTATTAAATTCGGATAAGGAGTAATTTATGTTTGAATATTATTCACATCATCCTGTGCTGGCTGTTGTCGTAACTGCGGCGGCACTGTTTGCCGTGTGGGCTTTGTTTAAGGCATCACAATACAGCAAAAAACGTTCATCTGAAGCAAATGAACTTATTGAGAAGCTGAAAGAACAGAATAAACTTCAGAATGAATTTGCCATTTTATCCGAAACCGTTATAGATGAAGCAGACAGCGAAAATCTTTTCAAAGGCTTAGGACTTAATCTGCAAAAAAAGGTTTCCGACAGTAAGGATTTGGAAAAGGAATTTGAGTTGCTGAATTCTGAACAGAAAGCAATCTATTCTCTCTATACTTTCTATGAAGATTCGGAAGAGGGGATGAGTAATTTCTTTAAGCTTAATTCTCAGCCACTTACCGGAATAGTCCTTGAATATGCAAAAAAGATTTTTAACGAAGATTTGGCTTGCTTAATTGAATCTGAGTACAATGCTTATGACCCCGATAATGAGGATTCTTCCTGCATTCCCTCCGAGATAGAGAAAACGGATAAAAAAGCGGCACCGTTCATTGCTGACGGTACCGTAAGTAAACTTTGCGGAGAATTTATTAAAGCAAACAAAGAAAAATTTATATGATTGCCTTGTAGATGTCTCCCTTTTTAAATCCGCTTTCCTTTGAGACAATTTTTGCCGCATTGGTTCTGGACTCACCGCCTTCGACTAAGTCGAGGGCGTATTTTATTGCTTCTTCAAGAGTCATTTTATTTTCTTCCGATTGTTCTGCACCTTCAATAATAAGAACGAGCTCGCCCTTAAGACTGTTGTCGGCATATTTTTCTGCGGCCGAAACGAGGTCGATTCTGATTACTTCTTCGTGAATTTTCGTCAGCTCTCTGACTATTGCCAGTTCTCTTGCTCCCAGATTATCGGCGAGGTCCTTTAACGTGTTTGAAAGTTTATGCGGTGCTTCATAGAAGATAATGGTCCTTTCTTCATTTTTAAGAGCAGAAAAAAGTTTTTTTCTTTCCTGCTTTTCCGCAGGAGGAAATCCCTCAAATGTAAACCGTCTTGAGTTCATGCCCGAGATTGCAAGTGCGGTTGCAAAGGCAACAGGTCCGGGAACTGCTTCTACTTTGATACCGTTTTTAATGCAAAGCTTAACGAGGTCTTCTCCCGGGTCGGATATGGCAGGCATACCCGCGTCCGTAACTATTGCACAGTTTTCGCCTTTTAACAGGCGGTCAATGATGTAAGGCCCTTTTTCAAATTTATTATGCTCAAAATAACTGACAAGTGTATTTTTGATTTCAAATCTGTTGAGAAGCTTCATTGTTACTCTCGTATCTTCGGCACAGATAAAATCAACTTTTTCGAGTGTTTCAAGTCCTCTCGGAGATAAATCGCCGAGATTGCCTATTGGTGTACCTACAACGTATAATGTTCCACTCAAATTATTCACCTCTGTTTTCAAGCAGATAATCGGCATATATTTTTTTCATTTCCGGTGAGTATTCACTATTATCACCGTATACAAATAACTCCGGCTCAACCTTCATTCCGCTTTTTCCTCCGCGTTTTCCTTCTATGAGTATGAGCCACGGGGAGCAACCGGGACATTTTGATACAAATTTAATCCTTTTCGGTTCGATGCCGTATTTCTGCATTGAAACGAATAATTCTGTCATCCGCTCCGGCCTGATGCAGACACAAAGCTTTCCGCCGAAATTCAGCAGCTTTGAGCTTACCATACATATATCGTTAAAATCACACATTGTACCGTGACGGGCAATTTTATTTGCCTGTGATGAACTGATAATGCCGGAGCCCTCAGCCGTATAAGGGGGATTCATTGTGACCAGATTAAAGCTTCCGAATTCAACTTTTCCTTTCAATTCTTTGAGGTCGGAGTTGATTGGTGTTATTCTGTCTTCAAGCTTGTTAAATTCAATGCCGCTCTTAATCTGATCTGTCGCTTTTTCACTGATTTCAACTGCTGTAATCGGTCCGGTTTTCTTTTTGCACCACAGAAACGGAATGATACCGCAGCCGGAGCCGAGGTCACAGCATTTGGCTTTGGCAGAGGGGGAAGCAAAATCGGCAAGAAGCACCGCGTCTGTACCGAATGTATGATCGTCCGATACAAATACAGTTATTCCCGAGCCGATATATTCTTTTCTGTATTCTTCCACGTTATCCCTCTTTTCTGCTGCATTATATCATTATGAAACAAAAATGTAAATAAATTTGGAATGTAAGGTGTTGTATTTTGTTTTACTTTGTAATATAATGAACAAGTATTGTTTTGTTCAAAAATTCATCAGAGCTATTTTTGCCCTGATGAATGAGAATATTATCCGCCAAACACGGTTTTTCTTATGCCGTCAACTGAATATACTATGTATTTTGCTCCCGATTCAAGCAGTTCCTTTTCGGTCCCGTAACCGTATGCGGCACCGCATCCGTCTACTCCGGACTGAACGGCACCCTGCATATCAAGATATCTGTCACCTACCATCAGTGCTTCACTTTTGTCAATTCCGAAGTATGAAAGGGCGTTGTCAATCATCTGATATTTCATCATGTGCTGTGAATCGTGCTCGGGGCATGATATCAGGTCAATCTTATCATTTAAGTTGAAATGCTCAATGATTGCGCTTACGAATCTTTTGGGTTTGTTTGAGCATATTGCTATTTTTATGTCTGCTTCTTTTAATTCATCAATAAATTCAATTATTCCCGGGTAAAATTCCAGCAGAAACATCCCGCCCTGAACATAAAATTCCCGATATTTCTTTACCGCTTCCAGACTTTCCTCTTCACTTAATCCGAAAATATTCTGAAAGGATTCCGAAAGGGGAGGCCCGATAAAAAATCTGTGAGCTTTTTCGTCGGGAACGGGCAAGCCCATTTCTTTTGCCGCATGATCAACGGATTTGAATATACCGTTTGCCGTATCTGCAAATGTACCGTCAAAGTCCCAGAATACGGCTTTGTATATTGGATTCATCAATAATCACCTCAACTGAGGTAATTGTATCATAAACTTAATTATTTTTCAATGGAGTTAATATTATGGAATACAGGTTTTCAAACGGGCTTGCATCTTTGAAGCCCTCAGCAATCAGAGAAATTCTTAAAAATTCCGGAGATTCGATTCCTCTTTCCGCAGGTAATCCCGCTCCGGATGCTTTTCCCGTTTCCGACGTTCAGCGTATTGCCTCTGAAATTCTTGCTCAGGAGCCGGTGCTTGCTCTTCAGTACGGCATCACCGAGGGCTACGGTCCTCTCGTTACCGAGCTTACTAAGCTTTGCAGGAACAGATACGGTATCGGTAACGATGATGATGCGCTTATCGTTGTAAGCGGTGCTACACAGATTTTCAGTATCGTTTCACAGTCGTTTATCAATCCCGGTGACGTCGTTATCTGTGAAGAGCCTTCATTTATCGGCGCTCTTAACTGTTACCGTTCATTCGGTGCAAAGCTTGTCGGTATTCCTATTGAAGCTGACGGAATGAATATGGAAATACTTGAAGAGAAACTTAAGAGTGAGAAAAACGTTAAGTTTATCTATACTATTCCTAATTTTCAGAATCCTTCGGGAACGACAATGTCTCTTGAGAAGAGAAAGAAAATGTATGAGCTTGCCAAAAAATACGGCACTCTCATTCTTGAAGATAATCCCTACGGTGACCTGAGAGTATCGGGAGAATCGGTTGACGCAATCAAAAGCTTTGATGCTGACGGCATCGTTATTTATTCCGGCTCATTTTCAAAGATTATTGCTCCAGGTATCCGCGTAGGTTATACACTTGCAAATAAAGAAATCGTTTCAAAGCTGACCGTTGCCAAGCAGACTCAGGACGTTCACACAACGATGCTTTCACAGCTTATAGTTTACCGCTGGCTTAAAGAGGGAAAGCTTGAAGCACACGTTGAAAAAATCAGAGAGATTTACAGACGTAAGTTAAATCTTATGTGTGATACCATGAATGAATATCTTTCGGAATATCTTGAATTCAACCGTCCCGAAGGCGGACTTTTCGTCTGGGCTAAACTTAAATCGGGCATTAATATGTTGGATTTTGTCAGAAAGGCGGGGGCAAACGGTGTTTCAGTAGTCCCGGGTAACGCTTTCCTTGTTGATATGGATGCTCCGTGCGAATATATCAGACTTAATTTTTCAACGCCCTCGGATGAAGGTATAGTAAACGGTATTAAATTACTGGCAAAGACCGCAGAAGAAATGAGGAAATAAAAATGGAAAACATAGAACGCAAGCCCATAGTTCTCAGTATGATTCAGCCCACTTCAGTTCCCACTCTCGGCAATTATCTCGGAGCCCTTAAGAATTGGAAGGCAATGAGTGCTGAAAATGACTGTCTTTATGCGGTCGCTGACCTTCATGCACTTACCGTTCATCCTGAGCCCTCAAAGGTAAGACAGCAAACTCTTGAAATGTACGCAATGCTTCTTGCCATAGGTCTTGACCCCGAAAAGAGTATTATCTTTATACAGAGTCATGTACACGCTCACGTGGAGCTTGCCTGGATTCTTAACTGCTACACTATGTTCGGAGAAGCCGCGAGAATGACTCAGTTCAAAGATAAGTCACAGAAGCATGCCGATAATGTTAATGTCGGACTTTTCTCATATCCCGTTCTTATGGCTGCCGATATTCTTCTCTATCAGGCAAATTTTGTTCCCATCGGTGCCGATCAGAAGCAGCATCTTGAAATCGCAAGAGACATTGCAGACAGATTCAATTCCCTCAGAGGAGAGACTTTCACTCTTCCCGAGCCGTATATCGGTAAGGTCGGCGCAAGGGTAATGAGTCTTCAGGATCCCACACAGAAAATGTCTAAGAGTGATCCAAATCCCAAAGCGTCTATTTCAATACTTGATACTCCCGATGTTATTCTCAAGAAATTCAAATCGGCTGTTACTGATTCCGATTCTGTTGTTAAATACGCAGACGGTAAGGACGGTATAAATAACCTTATGTCTATCTATTCCGGTTGCACGGGCCTTGATTACGATGCAATTGAGAAGGAATTTGAAGGTAAGGGATACGGAGACTTCAAGGTAAAGGTTGCGGAAGCTGTTATTGAAGAGCTTCGTCCCGTTCAAGAAAATTATACAAAGTTTATGAATGATAAGACATATCTTTTGCAGACAGCCGCAGCCGGTGCCGAGATGGCATCGCGTCTTGCAAACCGTACTCTGTATAAGGCAAAGAAGAAAGTCGGATTACTTCTTGACAAATAATTGTTAAAATTCAACATATATGCAGGAATTATGCATTAAAATTTGAAAAATTAACAAAAAATGCATAAAAATGCAAAATAATGCTTGATTTGTCAGATTTTTCGTGTATAATTATTGCATAAGATACAAACGAAAGGAAATAATATCATGAAAGAAATCAAAAAAGTTGTTCTTGCTTATTCCGGCGGTCTCGATACATCAATCATTATTCCCTGGCTTAAAGAAAATTATAATAACTGCGAAGTAATCGCTGTCTCCGGTGACGTCGGTCAGGGAACGGAGCTTGACGGACTTGAAGAAAAGGCAATCAAGACCGGTGCTTCAAAGCTTATCGTAATGGACCTTCAGAAGGAATTTGTAGAGAATTATATTTTTCCCACTCTTAAAGCAGGCGCAGTTTACGAAAAGAATTATCTTCTCGGTACCGCTTTTGCACGTCCCATTATTGCCAAGCGTCTTGCTGAGATAGCTAAAGAAGAGGGCGCGGATGCCATTTGCCACGGTTGTACCGGTAAAGGCAACGACCAGGTAAGATTTGAGCTTGCGATCAAATCGGTTGCTCCCGATATGGAAATCATTGCTCCCTGGAGAATCTGGAACATTAAGTCACGTGAGGAAGAAATCGAGTATGCAGAAGCTCATAACATTCCTCTTAAGATTAATCGTGAAACAAATTACTCAAAGGATAAGAACTTGTGGCATCTCAGCCATGAAGGTCTTGACCTTGAAGATCCCGCTAACGAGCCCCAGTATCAGAAACCCGGATTCCTTGAAATGGGCATTGCTCCCGAGCTTGCACCCGATAAGGATACATATATTACCATCCACTTTGAGAAGGGTATTCCCACAGCTCTTGACGGTAAGGAAATGGGCGGTGTAGAACTTATCGCAGCCCTTAATAAAATCGGCGGTGAAAACGGAATCGGTCTTGACGATATAGTTGAAAACCGTCTTGTAGGTATGAAATCCAGAGGTGTTTACGAGAATCCTGCCGGCTCAATCCTCTATAAGGCACATGATATTCTTGAAACCATTACTCTTGACAGGGATACAATGCATTATAAAGAAATCGTTGCCCATCAGTTTGCAGAGCTCGTATATTTCGGTAAGTGGTATACTCCTCTGCGTGAGGCTCTTTCAGCTTTCGTTGACAGCACACAGCAGAGAGTTACCGGTGACGTTAAGCTTAAGCTTTACAAAGGCAATATCATCAACGCCGGCGTAACTTCACCCTATACGCTTTACAGCGAAGATTTTGCAACATTTGATGCTGATGAAGTATACAACCAGAAGGATTCAGCAGGATTTATCAATCTCTTCGGTCTTTCAATCAAGGTTAAAGCTATCCTTGATGCACAGCGTGATAACTGATAATAATAACTTTATGCCGTCCGCAGAAATACGGGCGGCATAAAGGATATTTGATAGGAGTTTTTATTATGAAACTTTGGGCAGGTCGTTTTTCAAAGGAAGTTGATAAAAGGACCAACGATTTTAATTCATCTATTTCCACGGATTCAAGAATGTACGTCCAGGATATTAACGGTAGTATAGCTCATGCAACAATGCTTGCCGCTCAGGGCATTATTTCCGCCGAGGACGGTGCGGCTATTACTGCAGAGCTTGCAAAAATCAGACAGGAGATAGCCGATGGTTTCCTTCTTATTGATCCCAATGCTGAGGATATTCATACGTTTATCGAGCAGACCCTTACCGAAAGGATAGGCGATGCGGGTAAACGTCTTCATACAGGAAGAAGCCGTAACGACCAGGTAGCGCTTGATATCCGTCTTTATCTCAGAGATGAATGTGATGCTCTGATTGAACTCTTAAAAGAGCTTTACGATTCACTTTCAAAAAAAGGCGATGAGTATGCAGACGCCATAATGCCCGGATATACTCATCTTCAGAGGGCACAGCCCATTACCTTTAAGGCACATCTTACAGCATATACCGAAATGCTTCTTCGTGATATCGGCAGAGTAGAGGATGCAAAAAAGAGAATGAATTCTTCTCCTCTCGGTTCGGGCGCTCTTGCCGGTACTACTTATCCCATTGACAGAGCAATGACGGCAGAGCTTCTCGGCTTCGACTCATATACAAAGAGTACGCTTGACGGTGTTTCCGACAGAGATTTCTGCCTTGAGCTTGCATCGTCTCTTTCGATAATCATGGTACATCTTTCAAGACTCAGCGAAGAGATAATTCTCTGGTGCTCATGGGAATTCAAATTTGTCGAGCTTGACGATGCGTTTTCAACTGGCTCAAGTATTATGCCGCAAAAAAAGAATCCCGATATAACCGAGCTTGTCAGAGGTAAGAGCGGCAGAGTGTTCGGCGATCTTATGACGTTGCTCACGGTTATGAAGGGCATTCCTCTCGCTTACAATAAGGATATGCAGGAGGATAAGGATGCAATCTTTGATGCATTTGACACCGTTAAGATTTGTCTAAAAACCCTCGTACCTATGATAGATACCATGCGTGTGCTTACGGATAATATGAGGAAAGCGGCTGCAAAGGGTTTCATCAACGCAACGGATTGTGCCGATTATCTTGTATCAAAGGGACTTCCTTTCAGAGATGCATATAAAGCAACCGGCGAAATAGTTGCTCTTTGCATAAAAAAAGGTGAATCGCTTGAAACACTTTCTCTTGAAGATTATAAATCAATTTGCGAATACTTTGATGAGGGAGTATACGAGGCCTGCAAGCTTGAAAATTGTGTTAAGCGCAGAGGAATGTAATATATAGTCTTATTCCGGCATATAATATCAATAATAATGTGAAAGACCTGTATCGCGTGATACAGGTCTTGTTTTATCTCAAAATAATGTCTCTGCTTGTACAAAGGTTCTCTACCGAATATAGAAACATGATTTCGTCGATATTTTCGTTTGATATCAGTTCAGTCAGAGGCAACTTATAATATCTTAGGTCAACCATTATTATTTCGCTGTAATTTTCTGCAAGAAGAGGTGTAATGCAGTGAGCGAATGAATCCTTGATCATTAAAATTCTGCCGCCCGGATTTCCGGTTTTTATCCTCACAAGAGTATGGTTTCCGTCAAGATATACGGTGTATTTATCTCCCGTATTTGCATCGGTATCGCCTTGTTTTATATCACCTGCAGGTTCTTTCAGATTCTCGCGGAAATACATATTTGTAAACTTATCGGTTTTGCTTCCCTCGGTGATTTCGATATCCGCTTTGTCGGAATGGATTTTATTTACGTAAAGTTTTACCGTATCGGGTTTTGTTAATGAATAGCAAGATGTGGAGTATGAAGTGCCGTAGAAGCTGTCAAAGCTTTCAATATCATAATCGTTGATATCGGGTATTTTAAATCCTTTTGCTTTGCATATCTCCCTGTAAGCGATAAATGCGCCATCCGCGGTCCAGTGATGGTCTGTTTTGTAGAAAAGCTGTACTTCGTCAGCGTTTTCCCTTAAGCAATTTCTTAAATCAATACATTTAACGTTATCGGTTTCTGTTGCGCAAATCTTTTCACAGTATTCATCGTCAAGATACCCCATTGAGTTCTTCGGCAGTTTATCGGAATATATATATCCCTTTGAAGGTACTGCAACAAGAGTTGTTGCGATTTGAACCCGGTCTGTAAATGCGCTTATTCTGTTAAGGTTCATATCAAGGCGGTTATCTCTTTCATACGGCTTTTCAATAAGATACCCGTCTTTGCCGAGATAGATGCCGTTTGCCCCGTTGTTGCCTTTAAGCAGCTCATAGTAAGCATTGATTGATACGAAAGCTTTTCTCATGGGAACCTGGTCAGCAAGGAATTTTTCAAATTGAGTGGAAAATTTCCCGTTTTTTATATTATCCCAACTTACTTCCGGGAACTGTTGCAGATATCTCTTTTCTGAATAGGAAAAGTTTGATTTCGGCATAAAAACATACAGCAGACATATTATGGCTATGAATGCCGTGAATACCGTTATTATCAACTTTGTTCCTTTTGATTTTTTCATAATTAAAATTTAAAGTAGAGGAAAGGATTATAATCCGAGCTTACGAGTGATGCCGTACAAATGACAAGGAATACAACGACGGCGATTGCTTCAATTGCGGAGAATCCTTTCTTTCCTTTTAACCTGTCATAGATTTTGCGGATAATCGGTGTTGAGCATATCATACCGAGTACCAGAATGGGGAGAAATGCGATAATATCGTGAAGGGCGTCTACTGAAACCAATTCTCCGGTGAAGAGAGTGGGAATAAAATCTGCAAGTGCTTTGAATCCGCCAACATCATCCGAAAAGTAGAATAATGCCCATCCGAATACTATGAGTATGAGAGAATAAATATGAGAAACAAATGAAGGCAGTTTATCAAGCGCTTTGAGAAGGAATAATTTTTCAAGGATTAAAATTACTCCGAAATATGCACCCCAAAGCAGGAAATTCCAGCTTGCACCGTGCCAGATTCCCGTTAATGCCCATACTATCAGTATGTTGATAATCTGTCGCGGCTTGCCTTTTTTGTTGCCGCCGAGAGGAATGTATACATATTCCTTAAACCACGTTCCGAGTGAAATGTGCCATCTTCTCCAAAATTCGGTAATACTTTTTGATATATAAGGATAATCGAAATTTTTGACGAATTCAAAGCCGATCATATTTCCGAGGCCTCGTGCCATTTCCGAATATCCGCTGAAATCATAATAAATCTGAAGGGTATAGGCAATGATTCCGACCCATGAAGCAAGTATACCGCCATCCTTCATTTCCCTCATGGTATCCCATAACAGTCCCATTGAATTAGCAAACAGAACTTTTCTTATAAGGCCCAACATAAAGAGACGTACGCCTCTTGCAAACTGATCGGGATTTTCGTTCCTTTCACCGAGCTGCTTGTCTACATCACTGTATCTTACGATGGGACCGGCAATAAGCTGAGGGAAAAGCGAAACGTATGTGCCGAATGAAACTATATTCTTTTGTACTTCCGTATCGCCTCTGTAAACGTCGATTGTATATGACATTATCTGGAAGGTATAGAATGAAATACCTATCGGCAGGGGAATCTCAAGCAGGGGAATATTTGCTCCGGGAATCATCATTCTGATTGTGTTGGTAATCAATCCGGTGTATTTGAAAAATCCCAGCATACCCAGGTCGATTATTACCGATAAAATAAGAATGAGCTTTTTCTTCTTTTTACTGTCGGTTCTGCCTATCAGAATTCCTGCAATCCAGTTAATTACGATGGAGAATATCATCAGAAGCACTAGAACGGGCTCACCCCATCCATAGAAGAACAGATCGACAATCAGCAGGAAGAAGTTCCTGAATTTTTTCGGAAGAATATAATAAATAAGGAGGACTATCGGTAAATAGACAAACATAAACATCAGGCTTGAAAATACCATATAAATCCTCCTTTTTGAATTTGTTAAATTTTAACCGTGATTAACCGATAAAGAATGAATTGAAGATTGTACCGATTGCTTCTCTTTCGGTCGAGATAAACAGAGCAACGTAATTTCCGTTTGTTAAAACGTGACAGTCGGAAAGAATGTCATACATTTCCGCGTCGTAATTCATCATCTGGTCTCTTTTGTAATTTATCTGATCTTCAAGGATACCCTTAACGGTCGCCTTTGCATTTTCATCAACAACTTCTATGATGATGATTTCATCCTGATATCCCGAAGGATTCTGCACAACTGCACAGTCTTTAACGTCTGTGGGTTCAATGCCGTAATAATCAAGTAAATCGTTTTTGGTAAGCTTGACGGGATTTTCGGGCAAATAACCTTTATTTTCAATTTCGTTCATAATGTCCTGAACATTAACGTTTTTTGTATCATCAGTTGCGGTTGAATTTTCACCGGTTGCAGTTGTCTTGTCTGTTTCAGAGCTTGAATTGCATGAAGCGAAAATAAATATAAGTGAAAGCACGATAATTACGGCAAGTATTTTTTTCATATCAATTCTCCTTAAAAATTACTGACAAGAAATTCAATCCACGCCTTGCATCCGGGGTAGGACATATGTATTCCCATTCCCGTCGGGTCTCCGCAATATTCATCTTTCAGACAATTATCTGAATTCTTGAGCGTTGAGGCAACATCGACGTAGACAAGATCGTATTCATTACAAAGCACCTTCAACTGAAGATTGAATGCGTCGATTGCATCGTTATTGAAGCCGTCGTGTTCTTTGTCTTTTGTTATTGGCGTAACCGATTCAACGTATATTCTGATACCGGGGTTTACTTTTTGAATTTTTTCAATCGTATCTTTGGCGTTCTTTATTCCCGTTCCCTGGGGATAACCGTAAAAGTCGTTCATGCCGAGCATTATGAATACTTTCTTTGCTCCGCTGGCCTTAACGGCGTCTTCAATGGTCATTTCCTTGCCGCGGTAAACGGGATGAATTGAGTTTTTTGCTCCTACTGCGGCTCTTGAATTGGTGTAACTCATACTGCCGGAGCAAAGGAACTGTGCCTTTCCGAGGCAACTTCTTCCGGCATTTCTCTCATTTGTTACATAGTTTTTCAAACCTAAAGTAACACTGTCACCGACAAATACCGCATCGTCAAAGAACGCTTCTCCTTTTTTGGTTTCACCTGGTTTGAGATATGAGTGAAGTATACTGGGAAAATCAACTCTCTTTGAGAAGGAACGACCTGTGACTTTATCCTTTGAACTTTCGGAAACGTCTGATGAAGTTGTCTGACTGTTATCTGTTGACTGATTATCCGAGACGCTTTCTCCCGATTCAATTTCGGTTGTGGATGTTTCATCGGTTGTCTCTGTCTCGGTAATTACAGAGGTGGAAATCTCTGTCGTATGTGATGAGGAACTTTCTGTTGCGGTGGTTGTCGAAGGCTTATCGTTAATATATGAACATCCTGCAGAAACAAGCAGAACGGATGCAACTGTCAGAATGGAAATTGCTTTTTTTATTGACATTTTTATGCTTCTTTCCGATATTATATTTTATATAATAATTATATATGGAGCTGTTATAAAAGTCAATTGTATCAAATGTTGAATTATACGTGAAAGTCATATCGGTATTTTATCATATTGACAGTAAAAAATCCGGAAGAATTATCTTCCGGAAATTTACATTATAAAGTTGAGAGAGTTTCCATTACGTAATTGCCGAATTCTTCACAGGTACAGCCGTCTTCTCTGCCTGTAATGCTCATCTTTTTTTCCTCATACATACAGATATCCAGAGCTCTTTCAAGCTTGTCTGCCTCAGTCTGTCTGCCAATGTGTGAAAGGAGCATTACCGATGCTCTGAGCATTGAGCAGGGGTCTGCGTACTGTCCTCTGCCTTCCTTTATCATTCGAGGTGCAGAGCCGTGAATTGCCTCAAACATAGCGTATTTCTTGCCGATGTTAGCACTTCCTGCCGTGCCTACGCCGCCCATAAATTCGGCTGCCTCGTCTGTAATGATATCACCGTAGAGATTGGGAAGAACGAATACCTGGAAATCCTTACGTCTCTTGGGATCAATCAGCTTTGCAGTCGTAATGTCAATGTACCATTCATCTGTAGTAATGTCGGGATAATTCTTTCCGATATTCTTACAAAGATTAAGGAATTTACCGTCTGTTGTTTTAATGATATTTGCTTTCTGAATGATAGATACTCTCTTTTTGCCGTTGTTCTTGGCATATTCATAAGCAAGCTTTGCTATTCTTTCACAGCCCTCGGTTGTCGTAACGACGAAGTCCATTGCGAGTTCGTCTGTAATGTTTACGCCTTTTGAACCGACCGCATAAGCCCCTTCCGTGTTCTCACGGAAGAAAGTCCAGTCGATACCTTCCTCGGGAATTTTTACGGGACGTACGTTTCCGAAAAGATCAAGTGCCTTTCTCATAGCAACGTTTGCGCTTTCAATGTTGGGCCACGGATCACCTGCCTGAGGCGTTGTTGTGGGGCCCTTGAGTATTATGGGGCACTTTTTGAGTTCTTCCATAACGTTATCGGGAATTGCTTTCATTACCTTGACTCTGTTCTCAATAGTAAGTCCGTCAATGTACTTGAATTCAATTTTGCCGGCGTCAACGTCTTCCTTGAGAAGAAAAGCAAGAACTCTTGCGGCTTCCTTAGTTATAATGGGGCCTATACCGTCTCCGCCGCATACACCGATGGTAAGTTTATCAAGTTTTTTATAGTCGATAAAATCGCCTTCGGCTTTAATTCTTTCGTTTCTTTCGTTCTGTTCTTTAACAAGTGAAGCGAATTTTTCAACCGCGGCATTAAGCTGTAAATCTGTCATTTTCATTCTCCCTTATTTGCTGATTTTCTTTGTGTAGTTAAGTAAACCGCCTGCAAGAATCATTGCAGTCTGTCTGTCTGAATAATCATAATTCAGTTCATATTCTTCATTTTTCGTTACGTTTCTGACGGTTACTTTCTTTCCGTTTTCGATTTTTTCACGGATACCGTCAAGACTGAGAATATCATCCGTATCAATCTTGTCATAGTCGTCTGAATTTACAAACGTAAAGGGCATAATTCCTGCATTTATAAGGTTTGCACAGTGGATTCTTGCAAAGGATTTTGCAATTACGGCTTTGATTCCGAGATAAAGAGGTACGAGTGCTGCATGCTCACGCGATGAGCCCTGACCGTAATTTGCGCCGCCTATGATAAAGCCCTTTCCGGCTTCTTTACATCTTTCCGCAAAGTGTTCGTCACACTGTCTGAAGCAGAAGTTTGAAAGGTAAGGAATATTTGAACGGTAGGGGAGAATTTTTGCTCCCGCAGGCATAATATGGTCGGTTGTGATATTATCACCGACTTTGAGAATTGCGGGTGCTTCGATGCTTTCGGGAAGATCAGTGCTTGAGGGGAAGGGCTTGATGTTGGGACCGTAAAGAATCTCAAGCTCATCCATTTCATCTTCACTTGCCGGTTTTTCAATCATATTATCGTTAATGATAAACGCAGAAGGCATATGGATTGATGGCATTTCTCCCAATGTTCTGGGATCTGTAAGATAACCTGTTATAGCAGATGCAGCCGCAACCTCGGGACTTACAAGGAAGATACCTGCGTCTGCAGTACCGGAACGTCCTTCAAAGTTCCTGTTGAAGGTGCGAAGAGAAATTCCTGCAGAGTTGGGTGACTGACCCATACCTATACAAGGACCGCAGGCACATTCAAGAAGTCTTGCACCGGCGGAAAGTATATCCGAAAGTGCGCCGTTAAGAGACAGCATATTAAGCACCTGCATTGAGCCCGGTGAAATTGTAAGGGATACGTTGGGAGCGACTTTCTTTCCCTTGAGAATCGCCGCAACTTTGAGCATATCCATAAGAGAAGAATTTGTACATGAGCCGATGCAGACCTGATTTACCTTGATTTTACCGATTTCTTCAACGGTCTTTACTCTGTCCGGCATATGTGGCATAGCAGCCATGGGAGCAAGTTTTGAAAGGTCAATATCTATAATTTCATCATACTGAGCGTCATCATCGCTCTTTAGTTCGCTCCAATCTTCCTCTCTGCCCTGTGCTTTGAGAAATGCTCTTGTGATTTCATCAGAGGGGAATACCGACGTAGTGGCACCAAGCTCCGCGCCCATATTGGTGATGGTAGCTCTTTCGGGGACGGAAAGAGTTTTAACTCCTTCGCCGCCGTATTCGATAATTTTACCTACGCCGCCCTTTACGCTCATAATACGAAGTACTTCAAGGATAATATCCTTTGCACTTACCCAGGGTGAAAGCTTACCGCTGAGTCTTACGAGAGTCATTTTCGGCATTGTGGTGTAATAAGTACCGCCGCCCATTGCAACTGCAACGTCAAGTCCGCCTGCACCGATTGCAAGCATACCTATACCGCCGCCGGTGGGAGTGTGTGAATCTGAGCCGATAAGAGTCTTACCGGGCTTGCCGAATCTTTCAAGATGAAGCTGGTGACAGATACCGTTGCCCGGTTTTGAATAGAGGAGTCCTCTCTTTTTTGCTACAGACTGAATGAATCTGTGGTCATCTGCATTTTCAAAACCCGTTTGAAGGGTATTATGGTCAATGTATGCCACTGAAAGCTCTGTTTTAACTTTTTCGACACCCATAGCTTCAAATTCAAGATATGCCATTGTGCCGGTTGCATCCTGTGTAAGAGTCTGATCAATTCTGATACCGATTTCCGTACCGGGAATCATTTCACCTTCAAGCAGGTGATTTTTTATCAGTTTTTGTCCGATTGTGTAGCCCATATTTTACCTCCGAAATATGCCATTTTAACTTTTATATTATAATTTGATGATATGTAAATGTCAAGTAAAAAGCTCCGCTTTTTGTGCGGAGCTTTCGGGATTAAAAATCGCTTTTACTGTATTCTGCTATTGTACATTTTTTCATAGAAACCGTGTTTTGATATCAATTCACTATGATTACCTTTTTCAATGATTTTTCCGTCTTTCATTACAAGAATCAAATCCGAATTTCTTACTGTTGTCAGTCGGTGAGCAACCACAAAGCTTGTTCTGCCTTCCATCATTTTCATAAATGCTTTCCTTATGTTAAGTTCTGTATTCGCATCTATTGAGGAGGTGGCTTCATCAAGTATAAGCACAGGAGGCAGGGTAAGCATGATTCTCGCAATGCAGAGCAGCTGTTTCTGCCCTTCCGAAAGCGAAACTGAAGTGCTTGAAATCATTGTATCGTAACCGTTGGGCATTTTTTTAATAAAAGAATGAGCATATGCGGATTTTGCGGCTGTAACAATTTCTTCTCTTGTTGCATCTGGCCTTCCGAGCGCTATATTTTCGGCTACTGTTCCCGTTTTAAGCCAGGTTTCCTGAAGCACCATTCCGTATCCTGCCCTGAGTGATGATTTCGTTATATCTCGGATATCAATTCCGTCAATTGTAATTTTGCCGCTGTCAACATCGTAAAATCTCATCAGCAGATTTATGACGGTTGTTTTGCCGCATCCGGTCGGACCTACGATTGCTATTTTGTCGCCTTTATTAATTTCAATGTTCAGGTTTTCAATCAGCTTCTTATCTTTGCTGTATGAAAAATCAACGTTTTCAAATGTGAATGAATCTTCAAGATTATTTCTGTTGATAGAGTTTTCTTTATCCGGTTTTTCGGGTTCTGACTCAATCAGTTCAAATATTCTTTCGGCACATGCAATCGCATTCTGCAATTCTGCTATTATTCCCGATATTTCGTTGAACGGCTTTGCATACTGACCCGAATAATTAAGGAAGCATGACAATTCTCCTATTGTGAATACGGTCGGATTACTCACAACGTAAAGCGCCCCTGCAAGTGCAACACATGCGTAAATTATATTGTTGACAAATCTTGTTGAGGGGTTGGTGATTGAAGAAAAGAATATTGCTTTCAATGATGATTTTGCGTATTCGTCGTTTATGGCGTCAAATTTGTCCATAACATCGTTTTTCATTGAGTATGATACGATAACGTTATGGTTACTTACCGTTTCGTCAATCAGCGAGGTTTGATTTCCTCTTTCCTGTGATTGCCTGAGAAACATATTATGCGTTCTCTTTGCTATGAAAGAAGCCACAAAAAGCGAAAGGGGAGTCAGCAGTATAACAACCGGAGTTATTACAGCGTTTATTTTCAGCATGAATATCAGCGTGCAGACTATTGTGGCAATTCCCGTGAATAATCTGGAAAATCCCATAAGCAATCCGTCCGCGAAGTTATCGGCGTCGGATATTATCCTGCTGATTATTTCACCCGAGGTATGTGAGTCGATATAAGAAAGGGGCAGATGTGACAGCTTATTGACCGCTTCATTTCTTATATCTCTTACCATTCTGTACGTAATGGAATTACTGACGGTGTTGACCGTCCATTGCAGAATTGCCGAAATCACGGCACACGTCAGTATTTCAAATATATGTTTTTTCAGTGCAAAGAAATCAACGTTGTTTTCGCCGACTATTGTATCAAGTGCTCTGCCTGCAAACACCGGGATATATAAATCACATATCACGCAGATAAGCGAAAGAATCAGCATCAGGAGGATAAGGAATCTTTGTTTTTCGGCGTATTTCAGAATTTTGCGGATTGTGCTCTTATTTATCTTTTTCATACCGCATCCTCCTCAAACTGAAGATTGTGGATTTCACGGTATGTTTCGCTTTCGGAAAGCAGCTCAGAATGTGTACCTACGGTTGCTTTTCCGTCTTCAAGCAGAATTATTTTATCGCAGTTCATTATAGAGCCGGTTCTCTGCGATACGATAAATGCGGCTTTATAATATCTGTTGAATATTTCTTTTCTCATTTCGGCATCGGTAACATAATCCAATGCACTTGATGCATCGTCAAGAATGATAATATCTGCTTTTTTGACAAGAGCTCTTGCAACCGCAAGACGCTGTCTCTGACCGCCGGAGAAATTTCTGCCGTTTTGCTCAGTGACGGAGTCTGTTCCGCTTTCTTTTTCACTCACGAATTCCAATGCCTGAGCCGATTTCAATGCATTGAGTATTTCTTCATCCGATGCATTTTTATTACCTGCAGTCAGATTGCTTCTTACCGTTCCGCGGAAAATTACGGGTTTTTGCTCAACAAGAGAAATTTTTGAATTCAGTTCTTCTTCATCAAATGAATTTATATCTTTTCCTTCAATGAATATATGACCTGATCTCGTCGGATAAAATCCGCAAAGTAAACTTATCAATGTTGTCTTTCCCGAGCCGGTAGGACCGATAATCCCTATTTTTTCACCTTCACTAACTTCAAAGCTGACTGAATCCAGTGAATTTTCGCTTGCTCCGTTGTATGCAAAGGACACGTTATTAAATACGATATATTTTCCTTTGTTATCGGTTGAAACGCCTTCGGGCTTTATATCTTCTTCAATTTTAAGAAGCGATGATACTCTTCCCGCGCAGGCAATTGATTTGGTAAGTGTAACGATCAGATTTGCAAGTTTGATAAGTTCAACCAGAATTTGCGACATATAGTTATACAGTGCGACTACTATACCGCAGGTTATATCTCCCGCAAACACTTTTCTTGCACCAACATAAAGCAGAATTCCGATTGAGGTATTGATGACAAGGCAGGTGAGGGGATTGAGCATAGCGGAAATTTTGCCCGTTTTCTCCTGTATCATAGTAAGATTGTCGTTTTTTTCTGTAAATTCCTTAAACTGCTTTTCTTCACTGTTAAACGCACGCAGTACTCTTGTACCTGTTACGGTTTCTCTTACCGTTATGAGCATTCCGTCAACAGCTTCTCTGATTTTTTTGTTCAAGGGAATAGTGAGTGCCATTATTCCGAAAACTATCAGTGAAAGCACGGGAACGGCAAGGGCGAATATCCATGACGTACTTTTACCTACAGCGAAAGCCATAATGCATGCACCGAAAACCACAAAGGGCGAACGGAGCAATAATCTCAGTGTCAGATTTATGCCGTTCTGAATACTGTCCATATCGCTTGTAAGACGGGTGATCAGAGTTGAAGTACCCTGACTGTCATATTGCGCAAATGACAGAGATTGTACCTTTTCAAATGTACTGTGTCTGAGACGTTTGATAAACGAAACAGATGCCGATGCAGCAAAATACTGTGCTGTTATTGAAAATATAAGACCGACAAGGCCCAGTATAAATAACTGAGCCGAAAGCTTGATTATATAATTTCTGTCTGCCGTTGCAATGCCTTTATCAATTATTTTCGCAATTATAAGCGGAACAATCAGTTCAAGCGTTGCCTCAAGCATTTTGAATAAGGGAGCAAGAATACACTGATACCTGCTTCCCTTCATATACGGAATTAGTTTTTTCATTTTTTCACCGATTATCGTCCCGGATGTGCGTAAAGCGGTTTATCTTCGTGCGGAGTATTCCAGTTAATATAATTATTTCTTTCGGCATAGTACCAACTTAATTCAAACATTTTTGCCGTATCATCAACCGGTACGTAAAGCTGCCCTTTTTCAAAGAATGGTGAAGCGATCATTTCAACCGAACCCATATCCGTATGTGCTGTTTTGCTGCCGTTAATGAATTCGGCTTTGTGCTTATATGCTTCACAGATGAGTGAATTTTCTTCTTTGATTACCTTGCCGCCTATGGACTGAATAACTATACCGAGAGGAGCAAACCAAATACCGTCAACCTTTTTTGCGTAATGCTCCCTTGCGGAAAGCTCAAGCATTCTGCCCTTGAAACACATTTTGGTATAATCGTATACGGGTGCGAGCGCGTACGGATAAAGTGTGTCGGTATTTTTATCAATTATCATTTTATCGACAATTCTGCCGTCTTCCATATATGCGGTTGCGGTTAACACGTTTTTGTCAATGTCAACTAATGTGTAAAGCCCCATTCTTTCTTCCTGAGGAAAGAATGCACTGTGCCATACTTTTTGTGCATTGGAATGATAAATGTTTCCGCCTGCGTTGCCTGCAATGTAATGAACGACTCCCTCTGAGGGTTTGTCAAACAGTTCGTCTTTCAACGTAGGAAATGTTCTTGCAAATGAATGTTCATGACCTGCAAACATTACGTCGGGACGGCCTTCTTCAACAGCTTTTCTCAATGAAGGATATCCGTCGTCGTTCTGTCCTTCGGGCATTACGGGGTAGATGGGAAAATGATATGATGCCAGCTTCCATGTTTTGTCGCTTTTTTGCATGTCGTCATATGCCCATACGGAAACCGTTTCTGGAGCGTTGATACCCATTACAGTAAAGTGAGCGTTACCGTAATCAAATGAGTAATTCTCTGTTTCAAAACCTTTTGGCCCGTTCTGAGGAAAAGCATATTTGAATTGAAAATCAAAGAAATCCGCGTGGTCAAGATAAAATTTTCCTGTCGGCTCGGGAAAGTAACTGATAAATCCCCGGTTATCGTGATTACCGGTAGTCATCATGTAAGGAATGCTTTCTATTATTCCCCTGAGGCCTTCAAACATCCCGTTCCATTGCAGCTCATTCTGTCCGTTATCACAGTTGTCACCGACAGTAAAAATAAATCTGCATTCGGGGTGCTCGCTTAACGCTCTTTTAAGTAATCTGCCGACCATTGAATAGTCGGGGCAGTGAACGGGATTACCTTTTTGATGATCGGTAATGACCAGGAAGCTGAATTTATCTATTTTTTCCTCTTCGGTTATAAATGTATACTTCTCACTTCTGTATTCTTCGCTGCCGACGGTATAACAGTATTTTTTACCGCTTTCCAGATTATTTATGATTACAGTATGATTTATGCTTATATCTATGTCGGACTCGTATTCTCTGTTTTCGGAATCAATTCTGACTTCTTCTCCGTTTTCGTTTTCAAGGAGCAGATAACCGGTTTTTACGGTTATGTCCGTTCTCCAGCAAACAGCCATACTGTGCTTTGCATCGCCGCAGAATGACAGCATAATATGGTCGGGATAGTTTCCCGACCCTCTTTCCGGCTTGTAAAATTTTCCGTTTTTGTCTTTCAAAATAATCACCGATACAATTTTAATTGTAAGGAATATATTTGTCAATACGAAGCAAATGTTAATTTTAGTTAAATTATATTTTCTTTATGTTGTAATTTGTCACGATTTATGTAATAATATAGGAGCGATCGGAGGTCACGATATGAAAAAAACTATTTCCGTTGTATTATGTATTTCCCTTGTTTTCGGCTTTGCATTTTTACTTTCATCTTGTAAGGATAATAAACCCGCTGAAACTGCGTCAACAACAAAGCAGGAAAAAAACATTTCAACCGTCAAGGTTTTTTTAGATAATGATTGTCTTGAATTATATGATAGTGTTATCTGGGAATCCATCATTAAAAATCCGGACCGTTGGGGTAATTGGTTTACAAGACTTTACGGTATGGATGACGAAGAAAAACAGAGTGCCCTCGAAGCAGGCGAAAATGCCGAATGGGTAAGTTATAATCTTTATATTACCGTAGATAATTCCGGAAACGAAAGCGATGTTTGCCTTTTCGGACTTGATATTCCCGATAACGGTCTTGAGAAAGTGTATATCAATACAAGTATTGAAAATTCAACGTTTAAGCAGATTCAGGCATCCGGAAAAGACGGTATTCTTACTAATGTTCTTGTCCATAATGAAGATTTATCTCTTGATGAGGTGCTTAATATCATAAAAAGTATGGATATTTCCGTTAAGTGCGGCCCCGTTCCTGAAAATTTCGCAGACGGCAGTAATGCCGAAGTGATTCCCGAAGAAGATATTGTCCGCGTAAAGGTAGAAATGTAATATGGGATTTTTCAACAGAAACAGAATTTCTGCAGGTACACCGGAATTTATTATTGCCGGTCTGGGCAATCCCGGCAGTAAATATGAAGCGACCCGTCATAATACCGGCTTTATCTTTATGGATATGCTTGCCGATAAGTACGGAGTTAAGGTAAATAAAATCAAATTCAAGGCGGTTTCGGCTGTTACCGATATCAACGGTCATAAATGTCTTTTACTCAAGCCACAGACCTTTATGAACGAAAGCGGTCAGAGTATCAGAGAAGCTGCGTCATTTTATAAGATTTCACCCGAAAAGATTATTGTTGTATTTGATGATATTTCGCTTGACTGCGGTAAGATGAGAATAAGACGAAAGGGAAGTGACGGCGGTCACAACGGAATCAAGAGTATAATATATCAGTTGAATTCCGATGAATTTCCCAGAGTAAAAATGGGTGTGGGGAAAAAGCCGCATCCCGATTATGACCTTGCAGATTGGGTACTTTCAAATTTCAGCAAGGACGAATTGAAGCTTATGCACGATGCGGCAGAGAATGCTGTCGTTGCGGTTGAACTGATGGTAAACGGTGAAATTGATGCCGCAATGAGTAAATATAATTCCTGAAAGGCTTAAAAATGGCAACTCTCAATATAGTTTTGGTTGAACCTGTTATTCCTCAGAATACGGGTAATATATCCCGTACCTGCGCCGCTACCGGTGCCAGATTACATCTCGTCGGTCCAATGGGATTCAAGATTGACGATGCAAAGTTAAAGAGGGCGGGACTTGATTATTGGCATTTGCTTGATATTACTTATTATGAAAATCTGGATGATTTCTTTGAAAAGAATCCTGAAGGAGAATTTTATTATTTTTCAACAAAAGCTACCCATATTCATTCTCAGATAAGTTATCCCGATAACTGTTATCTTGTTTTCGGAAAAGAAACCGCCGGACTTCCCGAGGAACTGCTTTTTGCAAATCCCGACAGGTGTGTCAGATTGCCTATGATTAAGGACCCGTCGGCAAGAAGTTTAAATCTTTCCAACAGCGTTGCGGTTGGTGTATATGAGGTTTTGAGGCAATGGAATTATCCCGGACTTTCCGTAAAAGGAAAGCTGACTAAATTTGATTGGAATGACTCGGAGGTATTATGAAAAACATTAAACTTTCAACTTCGGTTTTACTCGTTTTTGTGACAGTTATCTTTTGCTTTACTGGTTGTGCCAAACCACCCGAAGGGCCGGCAAAAACCGAAACCACCTTACTGGAGGTTAAAAAAGCCGACGGTGCAATGGTAAATGACGATGAGGGTAACGTTGAGTATTTC
Organism: Acutalibacteraceae bacterium; assembly: GCA_045598305.1. Classification (GTDB taxonomy): domain Bacteria; phylum Bacillota; class Clostridia; order Oscillospirales; family Acutalibacteraceae; genus CAG-177. Next base: position 26,855 of record JAZLLW010000033.1, on the reverse strand, counting down.
GAAACAAAAAACAATGTAAAATTCAATTTGAAAACTTACTATACCTTTAACGAAAATTATGCTTCAATCGATAATATCACGGTTGATAACGATACAATCGGTATCAACGCCAATTGTTACTGTGACGTTACTCTTATTTATAAGGGTAAGGAAAGCGATTCAATGAAAATTTCTTTTACCGCTTATGATAAAAACGGCGAAATCGTCAGAGACAGTTATATAGACCTTGATATTGAAGACGTAAAAAACGGCAAGACCGTTGAGGGTATGAGGTTTGATATTCCTTACAGTACCGCATCGGTTGTTTTTAAGGACTTTGTCGGTTAATTTTACGAATCGTAGGAAAGGAGTCTTTTCAACATGAAATGTAAAAAGATACTTTCGTTGATATTCAGTATTTTAATTGTTGTATCATCGTTTGTGCTTATGGACGTTTTTGCGGCAGACATTGTATCCGGCGGATATTCTTTTGCCGAGAAATCTGACGGATTATATGTTATAGGTACAGATAATACCGTAAGCGGCAGTATTAGTATTCCTTCGTCCGTAAACGGCAAAAACGTTGTCGGTATTGATAAAAATGCTTTTTCAGATAACAATCTGATTAATAACGTTGTTATTCCCGATACAATAAAGATAATCGGAGAAAAGGCATTTAAAAATTGTATTGCTCTTTCAAAGGTTACTTTTTCCGGTTCTTTTGGTTCTCTTGTTTTATCCAGGGGTGTATTTTCCGATTGTCAGAATCTTAAAAGCATTACTTTACCCGAATGTGTAACCATTATTCCCGATGACTGCTTCAAAAATTGCATTTCGCTTGATTCGTTTGATATAGGGAATAATGTAAAGGCAATAGGCACACAGTCTTTTCTTAACTGCAAAGCTTTTGTTAATTTTTATATTCCCGATTCAGTTGCTTCTATCGGAAGCAAAGCTTTCGTAAGCTGTGACGGTTGTAAGTTTTTCGGTGTTTCTACTTCAAATAACTATTATAAATCCGTTGACGGATGCTTATATAACAAGGACGGCACCGTACTCGTTCAGTATCCGATAGCAAATGAAGCCGACAGCTTTTCTGTTGCTTCGACAACAAAGCAGATTCTTCCTTATGCTTTTAAAAACGCGAAGATTACCGCTATCAGTTTGCCAGAAGGACTTAACGTAATCGGAGATTACTGTTTTGACAGCTGCAAATCGCTTACAAGTGTTACCATACCGTCAACCGTTACAAGTTATCGCTATGCTTTCATTTCATCCGGAATTTCAAGTGCGGTTGTAAACTCCGCTTCGGATATTTCAGAGTATGCCTTCAGCGATTGCCGTTCACTTAAATCCGTTAAGCTTGCAAACGGAATTAAATACATAGGTCTTTGTGCTTTTTATAATTGCAAAGCTCTTGAATCGGTTATTATCCCTTCATCGGTGACCGAAATTGACAGTGCCGCTTTTGAGAACTGCGTTTCTCTCGGTACTGTTCATCTCCCTTCATCAGCTTCTTCGATTTATCAGAACGCTTTTTCCGGATGCGGCAGTATCAGGGCTTGTTGCTCGAAGCAGAATTCATACTGTTGGAATTATGCTGTTGAACACGGCTTTGACGTATCCGTTTGCCATGATCATGAACTTGTTATGGGTAATATCAGAATCATAAACAATCCCGGAACAAAAGTAATCAAATACGGAGAAACGCTGATAATCAAAGCTGATTACAACTCAATTCCCGACGAAGCTCACATTGAATGGAAAATCAGCGGAAGCGGTTTTGAAAGCAGTATTTCCGGAAATGAATGCAGAATCAAAGCCACGGACAAAGGAACTGTCTCAGTATCGGCAATTCTTAAGGACAACATCGGCAGAGAAATTTCAAGAGATAACGAAACCGTTACTTTGAAAAGCAATATTATTCTTATTATTGTTGCATTTTTCAAAAATATTTTCGGCTCAAATATGACTGTCATACAGTAAAAAAGGCGTTTTCAAACAAAAAATCAGCTCTGAAATTTCAGAGCGGAAAATTTTATTAACTTTTTGAAGCAAATGCAATTTCGGTTATGTTTGAAATATTGCCTTTTTTTACAAGATTAACAGTTTCTTTTAATATGCCTTTGCTTCCCAGAATAAATGAATTAATGCTTTTCTTCGCCTGAGAGCTGATTGTGCCGTTTGCTTTGATTGCACCGACGGCTGAAGAAAGAAGATGCTTTGAAACTCCCAAAAGATCCTTCTGACCTAAACCGAGACAAAACTTAGTAAGTATTTCTTCCAGATTGACACATACCTCTTCGCTTGCTCTTTCGCATATTTTAGAGAAAAGAATATCGCATACCTTTGACTTGAAATCCGTGTCCGGAAGTATCGACATTTCCCCGTTCTCATCAAGAATCCAAACGCCGATATTGTGCTGCATCGGGCCTGTATGCATTTTATTGTCCACTACCTTATAGTCGTAATCATGTGCAAGTAAAATGCCTATAAGAGATGAATAAGGAATAAAATGCCTGTAAACGGGTAATAATTCGTCGTATGCACCGGTGTTGAAAATTCTGTGATTGGGATAGCCCGGCCCGTCAAAATTATATACACCGACGATTCTTTTTCTTGTTTCGGGGGAGCTTTCAATCGCCGATCTCAAAGCAAGATTTCCACCTTTTGAATGACCGGCAACAATTATATCGCCTTCAAAATGTGACGAAACAGCTTCTAAATAATCAACGGCAAGCTTGTTTGAAGGAGACGTTTTATTAAGAAAGAAATCCACGTCTTCTTTCCAACCTGCGATAGTATCGTCCGTTCCTCTGTAATTTATGAAGAGCGTGCCGTCGGGTAAAATTATAGTAATGCCGCAAAACTGTACTGCCGGGTCAGCACAGTAAACCTCTTTGACACCGACAAATTTTAAATCGGCAAATCTTTCGGTTTTTGTCATTGCCATGAATCGTTTGCTTACTGTGGATGAAATCAGAAGACCCATTGGTTTATGCTTATTGCCTCTGAGGGCAAAAAGCTCATTTCCCACATCCTGAAATCTTCTTGGTTCATCGCCAAACGAATCGGAAACAACCTGCTCAACCGGAAAATATAATGCCTCACAGAGGGTTATGGCATCTGCATCGCAAAACGGTTTCTCGTCAAAAGACAGATGGCCGAAATCATTTACATATCCTTTTGTATCAGACATAATCATTCCTCCTCAATACAGACTATATCGGTATTATTCTGAACTGTAAACATTATATTGCAAATACAGTCCCGGAATGTCGTTAAATCGGCATTCCGGGCTATTTCATATTTAATCAGATTATTTTATAACTCTGACTTTAATTGCACCTTCAAATGAATCTGATGCAAATTCCTTATCGGTGTCGATTACCGTATATCCCATACCTTTCTTGGATGCGGTGAATACGTTCTTGAGGGAAGCGTCTGCTTTTGAAGCAGCATCTGTTGCCTTTGCTGCAAAACCGTCATCTTCCTTGTGAAGGAAGCAGGTTCTGACCGTAAATTCGCAGGGAAGGTCAGCATTGGGATAGTTTACGGAATTCTTGATTATGCCTTTTTCAAGGTAATCGGAGATTTCCTTTGCAGCCATAACCGCACAGTTATCTTCACTTTCGGGAGTAGAAGCACCAAGGTGAGGAATAGCGGTAACACCTTCGTGACCTATCTGATCGTCGGTGGGGAAGTCGGTAACGTATGCAGCAACCTTTCCGCTGTCAAGACCTGTTAGAATAGCGGTATTGCAAACAAGCTCACCTCTTGCAAAGTTAAGAATTCTTACCGAATCCTTCATTTTAGCGATTGCATCGGCATTGATTGTAGCTTTTGTTGCATCATTATACGGAAGATGAAGCGTGATATAATCGGAATTTGCATATATGTCGTCAAGGTTTGCAGTGATCTTCATTCCTTTTGCCTCAAATGAAGCTTTCTTTTCGTCGGAAAGGAAGGGATCGTATCCGATGATATCCATACCGAGTGCCATAGCAGAATCAGCTACGAGAGCACCGATTGCGCCCATACCTACTACGCCCAATACTTTGCCTGAAATTTCAGGGCCGACGAAAGCACCTTTGCCCTTTTCAACAAGCTTGCCGACCTGGTCGCCTTCACCTTTCAGACCTTTGCACCATTCTATTGAAGCGGCAACTTTTCTGGAAGCGAGAAGAAGAGCGCAGATTACGAGCTCTTTTACAGCGTTTGCATTTGCACCCGGAGTATTAAATACAACAACGCCTTCGTCAGCATAATCGGCAACGGGAATATTATTTACACCTGCACCGCATCTTGCTACTGCAAGAGTTTTTGTATCAAGCTTCATTTCGTGCATAGCGGCGGATCTTACAAGGATTGCATCGGGTGCGTCTACTGTGTCAGCACAGATGTACTTTGCGCTGTCAAGCTTCGCAAGTCCTATTTTTGAGATTTTATTGAGTGTGAGAATATTATACATTGTGATTACCTCAGTTGTTCTTTTCAAATTTAGCCATGAATTCAACAAGCTTTTCAACGCCTTCAATTGGCATTGCATTGTAAATGCTTGCTCTCATGCCGCCTACTGAACGGTGGCCTTTGATGTTAACGAATCCTGCTTCGGCTGCTTCTTTAACGAATTTTGCATTAAGGTCTTCGCTCTCGGTTACGAATGTAACGTTCATAAGAGAACGGTCTTCCTTTGCTGCGGGGGCAATAAACATCTTACTTGAATCAAGATAATCATAAAGAATGGAAGCTTTCTTTTCGTTGTGAAGCTTCATTGCTTCAAGTCCGCCGAGTGACTGAATCCATTCAAGTACAAGCTTGCACATATAGATAGACCAGCAGGGAGGAGTGTTATACATTGAATCGTTTTCAGCCATTGTTGTGAGATTGAGCATTGTGGGTACTGTTTCGGGACACTTGCCGAGTAAATCTTCTCTAACGATAACTACCGTAAGACCGGCGGGAGCAATATTCTTCTGTGCGCCGCCGTAGATAAGTCCGAACTTTGAAACGTCCATGGGCTCTGAAAGGAAACATGAAGAAACGTCAGCCATAAGAGGAACGTCACCGGTATCGGGAATGTAATTGTATTTTGTACCGTAAATGGTGTTGTTGAAGCAGATGTATGCATAATCGGCATCACTGCGGAAGTCATCTCTGGTTACCTTGGGCACAAAAGTGAAGTTGGCATCCTTGGAAGAGGCGATTGCCTTGGCGTCAAAGCCCATTTTAACGGCTTCTTTGTATGCTTTTGTAGAGAATTGACCGGAGAGAATGTAATCAGCTTTACCGCTGCCGGTAGCAAAGTTCATCGGGATTGCCGAGAACTGTGTGGATGCACCGCCCTGAAGGAAGAGAATTTTATAATTCTCGGGTACATTGAGGGTTTCGCGGAAAAGAGACTGAGCATCCTGGAATATACCGTCATATATTTTTGAACGGTGGCTCATCTCCATTACGGACTGTCCGCTGCCTTTGTAATCCATTATTTCTTCGGCGGCTTTGTTAAGCACGCTTTCGGGAAGCATGGAGGGACCTGCGGAAAAATTGTAGACTCTTGACATATTTAATCCTTCTTTCGAAAAAATAGATTTATTCCTGGGGCTTGGAAATTTCAATTCCAAGGTCTGTAAGCTGAATTCCGTCAACCGTTGCGGGGCAGTCTGTCATCGGCTCAGAAGCATTCTGTACTTTTGGATAAGCGATTACGTCTCTTAATGACTCACAGCCGAGCATCTGCATGATAAGACGGTCAAGGCCGATACCCATACCGCCGTGAGGGGGAGCACCGTATCTGAACGCATCAAGCAGGTAGCCGAATTTTTCGTGGGCTTCCTCGTCGCTGAGGCCGAGAAGAGAGAATATTCTGCCCTGGAGCTCGGGATTGGTGATTCTGATTGAGCCTGAGCAAAGTTCAATACCGTTGAGTACAAGGTCGTATGCCTTTGCTCTGACATTTGCCTTGTCTGTTTCAAGATATTCAAGGCATTCATCCATAGGAGAAGTGAACGGATGATGCATTGCTACGAACTGACCGAGTTCTTCGTCCCAATCAAAGAAGGGGAATTCGGTAATCCAGAGGAGATTGTATTTTCCTTCGGGAATTATATCGAGCTTCTTTGCAACAGTTTGTCTGAGTGCACCGAGAACAGTAAGAACCAAAGAATTCTTTGTGTCACCTACGATGAGTACAACGTCGCCCGCTTTTGCATTTGCTTTTGCGAGTATTGCGCTCATTTCGTCTTCGGTCATGAATTTAGCAAATGAAGCGTTGTAAGTGCCGTCTTCCGCTATTCTGATATATGCAAGACCTTTTGCACCGATTCCTTTGGCGCTTTCGGTTAATTTATCTATTTCTTTTCTCGTGAGTACGGTATATGCGTTTTTGGCGGTGATACATCTTACCGAACCGCCGCCCTGAATTGCTCCAGTAAATACAGAGAATCCGCAATCCCTGACCGTATCGCTTAAATCAGTGATTTCAAGGTCGTATCTTGTATCGGGTTTGTCGCTTCCGTATTTTTCCATCGCTTCTTTGTAGGTAAGGCGGGGGAGAGGAAGCTGAATATTTACGCCCAGCGCTTCACGGAATACTCTTTCCACGTAGTTTTCGCCGATTTGAAGAACGTCTTCCATATCTACGAAGGACATTTCAAGGTCAATTTGAGTGAATTCCGGCTGTCTGTCAGCTCTTAAATCCTCATCGCGGAAGCATCTGGCTATCTGCATATATCTGTCAAAACCGGCTACCATTGAAAGCTGCTTGTAAAGCTGAGGGGATTGAGGAAGGGCATAGAATTTACCCTTATGTATTCTTGAGGGAACAAGGTAGTCTCTTGCTCCTTCGGGAGTGGATTTAATAAGAATTGGAGTTTCAATTTCAACGAATCCGTTTTCGTCGAAGAAATCACGTGTTATCTTCGCAATCTTATGTCGCATCAATATGTTTTTCTGAAGGTCGGGACGGCGAAGGTCAAGATAACGATATTTAAGTCTTGTCAATTCTGCCGTCTGACAGTTTTCGGTGATTTCAAAGGGAGGAGTTTCGCTCTTGGCGAGTACTCTTAGGTCATTGACCTCTATTTCAATATCACCCGTGGGAATTTCTTTGTTTTTTGACGAGCGTTCTCTGACAATTCCCTTTGCCATGAGTACGTATTCGCTTCTTGCGTTAAATGCTTTATCAAAGATTTCTTTCTCTGTTGACTCGTCAAATGCAAGCTGTACAATGCCGCTTCTGTCTCTTAAATCAATGAAAATAAGAGAACCGAGGTCTCTTTGTCTCTGAACCCAACCGGCTACGGTTACTTCTTTTCCAGCGTCCGCGAGGCGCAATTCACCGCAGTATGAGGTCCTTTTGAGTCCTGTCATAAAATCCATACAGATTAAGGTCCTTTCAATTGATGTTTCCGAGTAAATCGGTGAGTGATAAATTAAGGTCGGAGTCGTCACCGATTTCGGAAGCGGCTTCGTTTATGGTAAGTCTAAGGAAATTGTCTTCAAAATCCTTGAGTGACAATTCGGTAACGGTACCCGTTGACATATTTTTGACGTTTGCCTTATTATTTTCAAGCTCGTCACTGCCGATTACAACGGTATATTTTGCTTTGATTTTATCGGCATATTTCATCTGTGCTTTGAGTGAACGGCCCGTAACGTCCGTTTCAGCGTGGATACCGCTTGATCTGAGATCGGTAGTAATTGCCATTGCTTTGAAAGATGCATCACCGTCTATGGGAGCAATATAGATATCGCAGGAATCGTCGTCGGGCAGCTGAATACCCTGCGCTTCCATAACCATTTTTAATCTGCCGGTGCCCATGCCGAAGCCGAGTGCGGGAGTTTTCGGACCGCCGAGTTCATCTACAAGACCATCGTAACGACCTCCGCCGCAAACGGTACCCTGGGCGCCGATTGAGGTGGACACAAATTCAAATACGGTTCTCGTATAATAATCAAGTCCTCTTACGATACGGGGATTGATAACGTAGCTTATTCCCATAGCATCAAGATATTTCTTGACGCCGTCAAAGTGTTCTTTACACTCGTCACAGAGATAGTCGATTATGACGGGCGAGCCCTCACTGAATTTTTTGCAGATCGGACTCTTACAGTCAAGTATTCTCATGGGATTTTTATCAAGTCGTTCAAGACATGTGGGGCAAAGCTCGTCAACGTGACCCTTGAAGTATTCCTTCAGTGCTTCGTGATATTTCTTCCTGCATTCGGGACAGCCGATGGAGTTAAGCTGAAGCTCAAGTCCCTCTATACCGAGAAACGAGAAGATTTCATTAGCGATCGAGATTACTTCCGCATCTGCTGCAGAAGCGGCTGAACCGAACATTTCAACTCCGAATTGTTGGAATTCTCTCCATCTGCCTGCCTGGGGCTTTTCATATCTGTAACAATTGAGTAAATAGCAGAGCTTCTGAGGTAATGCTTCGTTGAATAAACCGTGTTCAAGAAAAGCTCTGACTGCACCTGCAGTTCCCTCGGGACGAAGAGTAATTGATCTGCCGCCTTTATCGTCAAAGGTATACATTTCCTTTTGAACGACGTCGGTAGTTTCTCCTACACCTCTCTGGAAAAGCTCGGTGTGTTCAAAAACGGGTGTACGGATTTCTTTGAATCCAAATGAGCCCGCTATATCAAAAAGGGTATTTTCAAGAAATCTCTGCCTGCCGGTTTCGGAAGGCATAATATCCTGTGTACCCTTGACAGCTTTTGTCAGTAATGCCATATAATCAAGTCCTCGAAATTATTTTTTTGGATTAACGATATCTCTCCAGTCAAGGTCGCCCCTTGCAAGGGAGTGGATAAGCGCTTCTGCCGTTGCAATATTTGTTGCGCATGGAACGTTGTGCACGTCACAAAGTCTGAGAAGCGTTGCTTCATTCGGTTCGTGGGGCTTGGCTGTAAGAGGATCCCTGAATAAAAGAACAAGGTCAATTTCATTGCAGGCAATTCTTGAGGCTATCTGCTGATCGCCTCCCTGATGTCCGCTGAGAAATCCTGTTATATCAAGACCTGTGGCTTCTGCAACAACCTTACCGGTTGTACCTGTGGCATAGAGATTATGGCGGCTGAGAACACCACAATATGCTATGCAGAACTGAATCATCAGCTCTTTCTTTGCGTCGTGGGCTATCAATGCAATATTCATATAATCCCTCTTTCTTTTCTTCTTTGCAGGCGGGAAAAACCGCCTGCATATTATTGTACTACAAGACTTTGAAACTCGAAGTGATTCATTTCTTTATTCTGTGATATCTTCCTGTGAAATTTCTTCCTAGATGATTTCGGTATTAATTTCGTCTTCATCTGTCGTATCGGGTTCATCCTCGGCCCTTGCAACCGCAACTGCCGAAATTACCGTATCATTTTCGGTAAGATTCATTACCTTGACGCCTCTTGATGTTCTGGAGTGGGGAGTAATCGAATCAAGAGGAATTCTTACCATCATGCCTGCAGCACTGATGAGTATGAGGTCTTCATCAATGCTGACGGCCTGAACGTTGACGACGTTACCGTTCTTTTCGGAGCGGAAATTGATCTGACCCTGACCGGCTCTTGAATGGAGAGGATATTCCGAAATTTCGGAAAGTCTGCCGAGACCCGTGTCGGATACGGTAAGAATCAGCTTGCCTTCTTCAAGTATATCCATACCGACGACTTCGTCGTCTCCGGAAAGCTTGATAGCTTTAACACCTCTTGCCGTTCTGCCGATAAGTCTTGCCTGCTCTTCATTGAAGGATACGCATTTGCCCTTCTTTGTGGCGACAATGATATTGGATTCACCCTGAGTAAGCTTGACCCAGCCGAGCTCGTCACCTTCATCAAGATTGATTGCAATGATACCGGATTTACGGATGTTTTTGTAAGTATCAAGTTCTGTTCTCTTGATAATGCCGTTTTTGGTCACCATTGAAAGGAAGTAAGTTTCTTCCTGACCGAAATCGGGAACTTTTATCATCGCGGTTACTTTTTCGTCAGGCATAAGCTGAAGTACGTTTACTACGTTTGTACCCTTGCTCTGACGGGAACCTTCGGGAATTTCATATCCTTTGATTCTGTAAACTCTGCCGAAGTTTGTGAAGAACATTATGAAGTCGTGAGTTGAGCAGTTGAACAGCGTCTTTACGTTGTCCTCGTCTCTTTGCTTGATGCCTTTGACACCTTTACCGCCTCTGCTCTGCTGTTTATATTCGGCAACGGGTGTACGCTTGATGTAACCCATACTCGTAAGAGCAAGCACGCAATCATGCTCGGGGATAAGGTCTTCAAGGTCAACTTCACCGCTGACTTCAACTATTTCCGTCTTTCTGTCATCTGCATATTTATTTTTGATTGCACTGAGTTCATCCTTGAGAACGCCGTTAAGTTTCAATTCATCCGCGAGAAGACTGCGGTAATAAGTGATTTTTTCCTCAAGCTCTTTGAGTTCTGCTTCAAGCTTTTCACGGTCAAGTCCCTGAAGTGCTTTGAGACGCATATCAAGGATTGCCTGCGCCTGAACGTCGTCAAGACTGAATCTTTCCATCAATCTTTCTTTTGCGTTATCGTAACTTGTACGTATAATTTGAATTACTTCATCAATGTTATCCTGAGCAATAAGGAGACCTTCAAGCAGATGCGCTCTTTCCTGCGCCTTGTTGAGATCAAACTGAGTTCTGCGTCTGATTACCTGCTTCTGGAAAGCAAGATATTCGTCAATATAGTTTCTGAGAGTCAAAATTTTCGGCTGCTTCTGATCATCTACAAGAGCTCTCATGATTATGCCGAAGGATGACTGCATTTCGGTCTGTGCGAAAAGCTTGTTAAGTATTACTTGAGCATTTGCATCTCTGCGAAGCTCAATAACGATTCTCATACCGTTACGGTCAGTTTCGTCACGAAGATCCGTAATTCCTTCAAGCTTCTTATCTCTTACCTGGTCAGCGATTTTTTTGATAAGAGCTCGTTTTTTTACCATATAGGGAAGCTCGGAAACAATGATTCTTGTTCTGTTTTCTCTTCCGTATTCTTCAAATTCCGTACGTGCACGAACAACTACTTTACCTCTGCCTGTTGCATAAGCTTCACGGATGCCGGCATGTCCCATTATAATGCCCTTTGTGGGAAAATCAGGACCTTTGACAAATTCCATCAGGTCATCAAGCGTTGCGTCATTGTTATCAAGTACGCACACACAGGCATCAATTATTTCTCCGAGATTATGGGGCGGAATGTTTGTGGTCATACCTACGGCAATACCCTGAGAGCCATTGACCAACAGATTGGGAAAACGGGAGGGGAGCACCTTGGGCTCTTTGAGAGTTTCGTCAAAGTTAGGTACCCAGTCAATGGTGTCCTTGTTGATATCCTCCAGCATTTTGTTGGCAATTTTGCTCATTCTTGCCTCTGTATAACGGTAAGCTGCAGGGGGGTCACCGTCAACGGAACCGAAGTTTCCGTGACCGTCAACGAGCATATATCTCATTGAGAAATCCTGGGCAAGTCTTACCATCGCATCATAAACTGAAGCATCGCCGTGAGGATGATAACGACCGAGAACGTCACCGACGCATGTCGCGGATTTTTTGAAGGGCTTATCAGAGGTAAGACCGTCTTCAAAAAGAGTGTAGAGAATACGTCTGTGTACCGGTTTCAGACCGTCTCTGACGTCAGGCAGTGCTCTGTCTACGATTACGGACATGGAGTAATCAAGCATTGCCTGCTGCATTTCTTCCACGATATTTGATATCGTGATTACCTGATTGGGAAAAGCGATTTCTTCAGGTTTATAATCTCTGTTATGTGCCATTTACTCCACCTCCTTAAATATCAAGATTTTCAACATATTTGGCATTTACTTCAATCCATTCGCGTCTAGGATCAACTTCTTCACCCATAAGCAGGTTGAATATGCGGTCCGCGGCTATGGCGTCATCAAGAGTAATTCTGCGAAGAGTGCGCTTCTCAGGATCCATTGTGGTTTCCCAAAGCTCGTGAGAATCCATTTCACCAAGGCCTTTGAATCTGGAAATATCTATTTTAGCATCTGCTTTATCGCCTCTGAGCTCTGCAGAGACCTTATCTCTTTCTTCGTCCGAATAAGCTACCCTCTGAGTCTTGCCCTTTGTAAGCTTATAAAGGGGAGGAACAGCCGAATATACGTATCCGTTTTCAATTAAAGGTCTCATATATCTGAAGAAGAATGTCAACAGCAGAGTTCTGATATGTGCACCATCAACATCGGCATCGGACATAATAATAATCTTGTGATAGCGCAGTTTTTCAAGACTGAATTCTTCACCTATACCGCAGCCGAATGCAACTATAAGAGGATGAAGTTTATCGTTATCGTAAACCTTATCAACTCTTGCTTTTTCAACGTTGAGCATCTTGCCCCACATCGGCAGAATTGCCTGAAATCTTGAATCTCTGCCCTGAATGGCAGAGCCGGCAGCCGAATCGCCCTCGACAATGTAAATTTCACAAAGGGAAGGATCTCTTTCGTTACAATCCTGAAGCTTATCGGGCATCTGTCCGCTTTCAAGTCCGTTCTTGCGGCGTACCGTTTCTCTTGCTTTCCTTGCCGCCTCTCTTGCCCTGTTGGCTGTAAGTGCTTTTTCAAGAATAAGCTTTCCGACAGCGGGGTTATCGTCAAGATATTGCTCAAGAGCAGCACCGACAAGGGAATTAACAAGCGTCTTGATTTCAAGATTACCGAGTTTTGATTTTGTCTGTCCCTCAAACTGAGCTTCAGTCAGTTTAACGGAAATAACGCAGGTAATACCTTCGCGGCAATCTTCACCGCTGACTTTATCGTCTGCTTTGAGAATGCCTTTTTCTTTACCGTATTTGTTGAGAACTCTCGTAAGTGCAAGTTTGAAACCGTCCTCATGCATACCGCCTTCGGGTGTATGTACGTTGTTTGCGAAGGAAACGATATTATCGTTGTATGTGTCGGTATATTGCATGGCAAGCTCTGCCATTGCGTCGTCCTTTGTACCGGACATGTAAATGATATCATTATGAATCGGTGTTTTGTTATTGTTGATGTATGTGACGTATTCACGGATACCGCCTTCATAACACATAGCATCTTTTCTTTCACTTTCGGGAAGCTCTTCAGAAGAAACACGGCTGTCGGTTATTGAAATCTTCAGTCCTGCATTAAGAAATGCTTCCTCCTGAAGTCTTGTATGAAGAGTCTTGTAATTGTATTCAAGTGTTTCCGTGAACATTTCGGGGTCGGGCTTGAATCTTACTCTTGTTCCCGTTTTTTCGGTGTCACCGATGATTGTTATAGGTTCTGTGATGAATCCTCTTGAGAATTTCATCTGATGGATTTTACCGTTTTTGTAAACCTGAACCTCAAGCCATTCGGAAAGGGCGTTAACAACGGATGCACCTACGCCGTGAAGACCGCCGGATACTTTATATCCTCCGCCGCCGAATTTACCGCCCGCATGAAGAACTGTGAATACTACCTCAAGCGCGCTTTTGCCTGTCTGTTCCTGTATGTCAATGGGAATGCCTCGTCCGTTATCGGTTACACTGATGATGTTTCCTTCTTCAATTTCAACGTCAATCTGTGTACAGTATCCCGCAAGGGCTTCGTCTATCGAGTTGTCAACTATCTCGTATACAAGGTGATGAAGACCGGCGACGCTTGTTGTACCGATGTACATGCCCGGTCTTTTCCGCACTGCTTCAAGGCCTTCAAGCACCTGAATCTGACTTGCATCATAATCCTCAGTAACCAGAGTGTCCATATCGGAACCGATGTCAACAGATAATTCGTTTGCTTCCATATTTTCAATATTCTCCATAAAATCTCACAACCTCCGAATTACATTCCGAGAGAACTCATCATGTTACTTTTCTTTTTCTTTTTCTTCGGCTTGTAAAGAGGGGGATTATCAAGTTTTATTCTTGCCCCTTTACCGTCTTTTGACCAAAGAAACTTATTCACGTTTATGACGGGACCCGCAAGAGCAGGAGACATATAATCCGTGCAGTTTGCAAGCAACTCCATATCGTTCTTAAGAGAGCCGAGAATCGTAACGCATATCAGACTCTGGGTTTCATTAGTGCCGTCATCATAAACCTCGTTGAAAAGTTTGAATAATTTTTTCATTTCTGCAGGATTGTTCTTTTTTATTACTTCAACAACAAGGGGAGCGCCGTAGTTGATGAAGAATTCTTCCGAAAGGAACATACCGTATTTTTCACAGTTTGCTTTATACTCTTCTCTGAGCTGAGGAAAAATGGATGTAAATCTGTTTGCAAGTGTGTTGGGATCATACGAAAGGGAACCGCTTTTTGCCTGTGCTTTTGAAACGGGTGTGGGAAGCTTTGATTTAACGGGCTTTACCACTTTTGTACCGAAGGATTCTACAAGAGTATCAGTAAAATCGTTTACAATGTAACGAACGTCTTTATCGTTTGCTTCAGCCGGGTCAAGGAGAGTAAGGGCAAGCTGAACATAATCGGCCGCGTTGATTTCTCCCTCTTTGTTGACGCCGTATAGTGCAATTCTGTTATTGGCAAATTCAATCATTGCACTTTTTTCGCTTCCGGAGAAGAGAATAATATATCTGTCGCCTACCTGCTTAATATTTGCTTCGTCTGTATCCATACCGTTTTCATACACGGGATAGAAACCGCATTCGTTTGCGGCAGGAAGTATTCCTTTGTAAATCTGACCGAGTAAATCCTTGATTTCTGCCATGAAAATTCTCCTTTTAACTCTATTGAAAATCACGATTTATTATAACACATATATATATAAAATACAAGTGCTAATTTAGATAATACGTAAAGTTATAGATTATATTTTTTGTTGACTATTACTTTTTGATGTGATATTATAATTTGCAATTCATTGAAATCAGGTGGTATCATGAAGACAAAAGTATTGGTTTTATTCGGCGGAGTGTCAAGTGAACACGATGTTTCTCTTGTTTCCGCAAGCTCGGTCATTAAAAATATGTCGGGCGATAAATATGAAATTCTCAAGATGGGTATTACCAAAGACGGCAAATCGTATCTTTTTCACGGTGATTGCAGTCTTCTTCCGGAAGGCAAATGGCTTGATGACGATTCTTTGCTTGAAAGAGCTGTTATTTCCCCCGACAGAGAGCATCACGGAATTATTCATATTGATAGCGGTGAAATAGAACGCGTTGACGTAGTTTTTCCCGTGCTTCACGGCAGAAACGGCGAGGACGGTACTATGCAGGGCCTGCTTGAAATATCCGGTATTCCGTTTGTCGGCTGCCGTACTGCTTCAAGCGCTGTTTGTATGGATAAGGCACTTACCAACGCAATGTGCGATTTTCATAAAGTATCGCAGGCGAAGTGGACTTGCTTCAACAAATATGATTATTCGGTAAACAAAAATAAACTTCTTTCAGATGCTGCGGAATATCTCGGATTTCCTATTTTTGTCAAACCTGCTAATGCCGGCTCATCAGTAGGCATCAATAAGGCAAAATCAATTTCCGAGCTTGATGAGGCATGCAGGATTGCTTTTGAGCATGACCCGAAGGTTGTTCTTGAAGAGGGTATAGACGGTAAAGAGATTGAATGTGCTGTTATGGGAAATGATAATCCCGTAGCTTCCGTTCCCGGCGAAATCGTCCCCTGTAACGATTTCTATGATTATGAGGCAAAATATGTTGCGACGGAAAGTGAGCTTCATATTCCCGCCAGAATTTCCCGGGAAAAACTTGAAGAAGTAAGAGAAACTGCTGTCAGAGTTTACAGAGTACTCGGCTGCTCGGGACTTACGAGAGTTGATTTCTTCGTTCGCAATTCCGACGGTAAGGTTCTCCTTAACGAGCCGAATACGATTCCCGGATTTACCTCTATCAGTATGTATCCCAAGCTGTTTGAAGCATCCGGTGTCGGATATTCCGAACTGATTGATAAGCTTATTGCTTATGCAATGGAGTATTAAATGAAAGAAGCGTACATTATCATACGTGACCGTCATTTTTCTCAGGATGAAAGCAATGACGATTACGGTGAATTGAGAACAAAATGTCAGGTCGGCGTTGACGGTGATTCAATTGTTATCAGATATCACGAAACGCTGGAAACAACAGACGACTGCGAAACGTGTCTGATGATTAATAATGAACGCATTACCATGATGCGTAACGGAAAATTCAGAACGGGTATGATTTTTGAGCAGGGCAAACGTCATGTCAGCTGTTATGAAACGCCCTTCGGTGAAGTGATGATAGGCATTTATACAAATGCGGTTTTCATTGATCTTGACGAAGACGGCGGCTGCCTTGATTTTGCATATACGATTGACAGTAACGGCGATCTGATAAGTGAAAATGAGTTAAAAATTACTGTTGAGATAAAGGAAGATTAGTATGTCAGTTTTGGTTGATCAGGTTATAAACGAAATACATTCCGCAATTATGGACGCAGCCGGCAAAGCAGTTGCCGACAATGAATTTGACGCTTGTCCTCTCGGCGGATTCAATGTGGAAATTCCCGCAAATAAAGCTAACGGTGACTACTCGTCGAATGTCGCTATGGTATGGGCAAGGGACCTTCATAAAGCACCCCGTCAGATTGCTCAGATTCTTGTTGACAGAATGGAGCTTGAGGGAACTTTCGTTGATAAATGTGAGATAGCCGGCCCCGGATTTCTTAATTTTTATCTTTGTGGCAGCTTCAGTGCTTCCGTTGTTGAAGATATTCTTGAAAAAGGCGAAAATTACGGACGTTCCGATTTCGGTAAGGGAAAGAAAATCAACGTAGAATTTGTTTCCGCCAATCCCACCGGACCGATGCATATGGGTAACGCAAGAGGCGGCGCTCTCGGTGATTGTCTTGCTGCCGTTCTTGATTGCGCCGGATATTCTGTGAGCAGAGAATTTTACGTTAACGATGCAGGTAATCAGATAGCTAAATTCGGCCTTTCTCTTGACATCAGGTATCAGCAGCTCTTTATAGGTGAAGATGCTGTTGAGCTTCCCGAGGACAGTTATCACGGCGATGACATTATTCAGAGGGCAAAAGAATTTGCCGAAAATTACGGTGATAAATTCCTAAATGCCGATGAGGAAGAACGCAGGAAAGCTCTTGTTGAATTTGCTCTTCCTAAAAACATTGCCGCAATGAAAGAAAATATGGAAAAGTACCGTATCACGTACGATACATGGTTCCTTGAAAGCACTCTTCATAATGACGGTGAGTTGAAAGAAACAATTAAGATTCTCACGGATAAAGGTCTTACTTATGAAAAAGACGGAGCTCTCTGGTATGATAACAGAAAGGTCCTCGGTGAGAGACTTAAAAGAGAAGGCAAGACGGACGAAGAAATTGAACGTCTTGAGCTTAAAGATGAGGTGCTTGTCCGTGCAAACGGAAATCCCACCTATTTTGCGGCTGATATCGCTTACCATCGCAATAAATTCAGCATCCGCGGTTTTGACAGAGCAATTGATGTCTGGGGTGCCGATCATCACGGTCACGTTGCAAGAATGAAGGGCGCGCTTGATGCCGTCGGTCTTGACGGAGATAAGCTGGATATAGTTCTTATGCAGCTTGTTAACCTTACGAGAAACGGTGAAGTCGTACGAATGAGTAAGCGTTCCGGTAAAGCGATAACGCTTGTTGATTTACTTGACGAGATACCCATTGATGCGGTAAGATTTTTCTTCAATATGCGTGAGCCCGGTTCACAGATGGATTTTGACCTCGGTCTTGCGGTTGAAGAAAACAGTGAAAACCCCGTATATTACTGTCAGTATGCTCATGCCAGAATCTGCAGTCTTTTCAGAAAACTTGAAGAGGAAGGCAAGTCATATTCCAAGCCCGATTTAAAGGGACTTATGCTTCTTACCGCTCCCGAAGAGAAGGAACTAATCAGACATCTTTCCGCTTATACGGGTGAAATTATTGTTTCCGCTAAAAATTATGATCCCGCAAAGATTACACGTTATGCTGTTGACCTTGCAACTCTGTTCCATAAATTCTACAATGCATGCAGAGTAAACTGCGATGAAGAAACTCTCAGGAATGCAAGACTTTCACTTTGTCTTTGTGTTAAGACTGTACTCGGTAATATCCTTAAAATGTTCAATATTTCCGTTCCTGAAAGAATGTAATAAAAAATCCCGGATTTCACTCGGAAATCCGGGATTTATTTTACTCTGTAACGATAATTGCTGTGTTATTTTCAAAATGCAGTATGCCTCTGTTCAGCGAGATTGCCGATTTTTTGCCGTTTAAGGTTATTTTTGCATCGCAGGGTATTGTTACCGCAGTGACGGGGGTATGGTTGGCTTTAATGCCGTATAATCCATCTGTTAAGGCGATAATAAACGATTCGCAATCTCCGTCATATATAACTCCGTTAGGAGAAACGATTTTCAGAGAAAATAATTTCATTTTTATCACCCCTGAACGTTTATTCTGTCGTATACGTCCTGTAACGTTCCTGCGTTGTAGAATGCATCTTCGGGCAGATTATCGCATTTGCCGTCAATAATTGCGGCAAATCCTTCTATCGTATCTTTTAAAGCAACGTATTTTCCTTCAAGTCCCGTGAACTTCTCGGCAACAAACATGGGCTGAGAAAGAAATCTTTGTACTTTTCTTGCTCTTGATACGGTAAGACGATCTTCATCACTTAATTCATCCATGCCGAGGATGGCGATGATATCCTTAAGCTCCGAGTATTTTTGTAATATTTCCTGTACGCCTCTCGCTACGCGATAATGCTCTGCACCGATAATTTCCTCCGAAAGCATATTTGACGTGGAATTAAGAGGGTCAATTGCGGGGTAGATACCTTCTTCTGCAATTTTTCTGCTCAGAACGGTTGTTGCGTCAAGGTGTGAAAATGTAGTTGCGGGAGCGGGGTCCGTAAGGTCGTCAGCGGGTACGTAAACTGCCTGAACGGACGTAATGGAACCGTTTTTGGTGGATGTAATTCTTTCCTGAAGCATACCCATTTCCTCAGCAAGAGTCGGCTGATATCCTACAGCGGAAGGCATTCTGCCGAGCAGGGTGGAAACCTCACTTCCTGCCTGAACAAATCTGAATATATTGTCAATGAATAGCAATACGTCCTTATTTTCTTCGTCCCTGAAATATTCGGCCATTGTAAGTCCGGTAAGAGCAGTCCTCATTCTGACGCCGGGTGACTCGTTCATCTGACCGAAAACGAGAGCGGTCTTTTCCAGAACACCGCTGGCCTTCATTTCTCTCCAGAGGTCGTTACCCTCTCTTGAACGCTCACCGACACCGGCAAATACCGAGTATCCGCCGTGCTCTGTGGCAATATTGTGAATTAGTTCCTGAACAAGTACCGTTTTACCTACGCCCGCTCCTCCGAAAAGACCGGTCTTACCGCCTTTTTGATAGGGTTCAAGTAAGTCAATTGCTTTTATTCCCGTTTCAAGTATTTCAACCGTTGTGCTTTGCTCGGAAAATTTGGGCGGGTTTCTGTGAATCGGAAGATGCTTTACGGGAGTTCCGTCATCATTTTCGGGAGCTGAATCGCCGTCGATTGTTTCTCCGAATACGTTGAACAGTCTGCCGAGTGTTTGCTTGCCGACAGGTACGGTAATGCCTTCATTATTTGAATAAACGGGCATGTTACGGGATATGCCTTCGCTTTCGGAAAGCATAATACACCTTACTTTTCCTTCACCAATGTGAGCGGCAACTTCCATCACCTTTATTTTTCTGTTAACTCTTACAGTCAACGCTTCGTTGATGGCCGGGAGTCTGTCACCCGGAAATGCCACGTCAACAACCGAACCGTTGACCTGTACTGTTTTACCAATCATCTGCTTTTCCTTTCCCCTGAAATTTCAACTATTTCACGGGTTATCGCATTCTGCCTCGTATGATTATATTCAAGATTCAGTTTACTCAATAAATCTTTTGCATTGTCGTTTGCGTTCTTCATGGCGTTCATCCTCGCGTTTTGTTCACTGCAAAAGCTCTGAAGAAGAGCATAACGTATAATGCCTTTGAGATATATCGGTAAGATTTCGTCAATCATTTTGTTTTCGGAAGGTATAAATTCGCATCCTTCGGCTTTAATGCCTTCCGAAGAAACGGGCAAAACTTTCTTATTTATCACTTTGCTGTTGATACCGTCGGTGCACTCTGTGTAAATCAGAGAAAACGAGCCAACCGATTTTCTTTCCGAAAGAGAGCGGACGGTATCTGTTATTTTTTCAGCCGTATTATCATCGGGAATTTTTACCGTAATATCCGGGTTTGTGAAATTAATTCCCGAAGCCGTAAGCAAATCTCTTACTTTTCTTCCGATAACGAATAATTCTGTGTTTTTTTTATCTTCGGAAATTTTAACTGCGGCCTTGAATATCTCTTTGTTAAAGTCTCCTGCAAGTCCCTTGTCGGCACCGAAGACAAGAATAATATCTTTTCCGTTTTCTTCAAGACCGTAATCCGGACTGTCGGCTGATGAAATAATGTCTGATGTAATCTTGTCAAGATTATTAAAATATTCCGTGTATCTGACAAGAGCGTCGTGATTTGTACGATACTTTGCACAGGCAACAAGATACATTGCATTTGTGATTTTTTCCGTATCCTGAATGCTTTTAATTCTTGCTTTCAGTTCTTTAGTGCCTGCCATAATTATATCTCCGTTGAATCTGCAATCTGAATTATTGCTGGAACCGTATCAGGAAGAAGCTTTCCCTCGTTTTCAATAGACATACATATATCCGGCCTTTGACTTTCGACGGCTTCGCAAAGCTTGTTCAGATACGCGTGAATCTGCTTATCTCCGATTCCCGTTAGTTTTCTGTTAAGAGCAGCCGTAAGGATTATTACCTGTCTACTTCTTGAAATTGGAGAGAATTGCTTTTGTCTGAGTATCTGCATAAGGCCCTTGCCGTAATCAAGCTTTTCTTTCGTTGAGTCATCAAGGTCACTTGAAAACTGTGTAAATGCAAGCATTTCACGGTATTGAGCAAGGTCAAGTCTTAATGTGCCGCAGGATTTTTTTATTGCTTTTGTCTGAGCGTCACCGCCGACACGGGATACGGATAATCCTACGTTTACTGCCGGTCTCTGACCGCTGAAAAACAACGAACTTTCAAGGAATATCTGACCGTCCGTAATAGAAATGACGTTTGTGGGTATATATGCGGAAACGTCACCCGACTGAGTTTCAACTACAGGTAAAGCAGTCAGACTTCCGCCGCCGAGTTCATTGCTGAGATGAGCTGACCTTTCAAGCAATCTTGAATGTAGATAAAATATATCCCCGGGATAAGCTTCTCTGCCCGGGGTCCTGCCGAGAAGTAAGGAGATAGTTCTGTATGCGACAGCGTGCTTGGACAGGTCATCATAGACGATAAGTACGTCTTTTCCTTCTTCCATAAAATACTCACCAAGAGTACATCCGGAATACGGAGCAATATACTGAAGCGGAGCGGGGTCGCAGGCAGGGGAGTTGATTACTATCGTGTAATCCATTGCACCGTGTATTTTAAGGTTGTTGACAAGCGCTGCAACGGTGCTTGATTTCTGACCTATTGCAACATAGATGCAGATTACGCCTTTATCTTTTTGATTAATGATTGTATCAACCGCAATAGCGGTTTTACCCGTCTGTCTGTCGCCGATGATTAGTTCTCGCTGACCTCTTCCAATGGGAAACATTGAGTCTATGGATAATATTCCCGTTTCAAGGGGGGTACATACCGGCTGTCTGTCAATTATACCGGGTGCATGTTTTTCAACTGCTCTGTATTCTTCGGCTTTTATTTCTCCCAGTCCGTCAATGGGATTACCGAGTGAATCTATTATCCTGCCGATATAGTTTTCACTTACCGGCATACCTGCAACCTTTTCGGTTCTGATAACCTTGTCACCTTGTCTGACAGCGTCATCGGTATCAAAAAGAATGCATCCGATTTCATTCTCTCTTAAATCCTGAACGAGACCTTTTACACCGGATTCAAATACAAGTATTTCGCCATATTGAGCGTTTTCAAGACCGCTTATGATTGCTACTCCGTCACCGATTGATTTGACTGTACCTGACTCCGCCAGTTCAGCGTGAGGATGGAATTTGTCAATAATCCGGTGAAGCATCGGAATAACCGGTTGGCTTTCATCTGTCTTATCAATTTCTTCGATGAGTTGATGAAGTCTGCCTTTGACCGTCCAGTCAAAAACTTTATTTCCAATGTTGAGCGTAAAGCCGTCTTTTACGGTTTCGTCTTCTATGAATTTCAGTTCGGTTATTCCGTATTTTTTTCCGAGAAAATCAAGAAGCTTTTCCTTTTGAGAATCGTTAATGGGTGTCTCAGAACGCAAAATGGCAATGTTATTACGTGCCATATTATCAGTTCTCCTCCGAACCTAATGATTCCATGAAGCTGTTATATGCATCTTCTCCGTCGATTACAAGCTTTTCAGCAGCTTCTTCGGCGAGAAGTCGGATTTCTTTGTTTGCGGATTTTACAATCGAGTCTATTTCCTTATTTGCTTTATTTTTTGCTTTTGAAACGATTTCGTCCGCTTCCTGTTGTGCATTTAATTTGATTTTATCTGCTTCGGATTTTGCTTCGGAATAAGCTTTGATTTTTAAATCTTTTATTTCATCGTCTGCCTGAGCAAGCTTTGTTTCATATTCCGCTTTTAGCTTTTTTGCTTCTTCAAGACCTGATGCGGCTCTATAATCCTCTTCGCTGTAAATTTCTTCTCTTTTTTCCATAAATTTCTTTACGGGATTGTAAAGAAGGAAATATAAGGCGCCGAAGAGAATTACGAAGTTAAGCATGTGTAGCAGTATCTGCTGTATATCAATACCTAACATTTTATATCCTCCGATTAAAGAACGAAGATGATAAGGATTGCAACGATAAGTCCGTAAATGATTGCGGTCTCTATGAATACAAGACCGAGCATTGTGCTTGAGCGGATGCCATCCGAAGCTTCGGGCTGTCTTGACATACCGTCGGATGCGCTTTTTATGGCAATTGCCATGGCTACGGCACCGACTGCAGCAACGATTGATATGATTATTGCTGCTGCAATTGCCTTAGTGTTTGTTGTTGAACCTTCAGCTGTCTGAACTGCTTCAGCAGAATTTTCAATCGTAGTTTTTGCGGGAGCTTCTGCGGCAAACGCAGTAACTGAAACCGCTCCAATAATAAACAGAACGGTAAGAAGTGCAATTATTGATTTCAATGTTTTTTTCATTATGATTTTACCTCTTTGAATTTTTTAGGTTTCTTTTCTATTGGTTCTGTTGACTCACCGTAGAAAATTGATACGAGTGTAGTAAGTACGTAAGTCTGTATTAAGGCGTGAAGAGCGGTGAAAAGAACTCCTACGATTACCGGTACGACGTAACTCGTTAAAGTATAATAATAAACAATCTCTGTAACGAGAGCACCCGAAAGAAGTGCACCGAATAATCTGAAGCTCATTGATATCGGGAGAGAGAAATCTTTAAGTGCTTTCAGTGCGCCCTTGAGTCCACTGTTGATAAGACCGCCGAAAAGAATCACTCCGTAGGAGAAAACACCCATCGCTATGGCTCCGTTTATATCTGCCAGGGGTGCAGGTAAGGCGATTGATGTGCCGTTTGCCGTAACTGCTTGCAATCCGAAAAGCTCGAATAAAGTGCCGAACAGTATGTACGTACCTGCGCAGAATATATATCCGCCGATAAAATGCGACTTGTGGCTGCTGTTTGTTTTTGCAAGGTCTGTAAAGAATCCTACGCCCTTTTCAAGAAGAAACTGAAATTTGCCCGGTTTTATGGTGAATTTCGGGATAATAAATATCCTTATTATCACCGCGAATATTATCAGCAAAGCGGAAACTGTCATTGCGGAAATAAAACCCGGATTAACCTGTATTCCGCCTATAAAATTGATTTTACCCGTTTCGTGTAAAACCGCATCCCGCATAACTTCTTTTATCGGTTCTGTTTCTTTGGAAGGATTGTCGGTCAGTATGATGCCGACCAGCAAAATTACTATCAGAGTAACAAAAACAACTATGCTTACCGTACGCTGCTTTTTACTCAAATTTATGCCTCCTTTCGCAATACAAATTAAATTATATTATATAACTGCCTGATGTAAAAGTAAAGTGTAAATTGCACAAAACTGTTGATTGAAAAGATTCGTATGTTGTGATAATATAAAAAAAAGAGGAGTTGATATAATGCCTTTTCATATCATTAACGGTGATATTGTTACTTTTAAGGGAGATGCTATCGTTAACGCCGCAAATAAGACACTGCTCGGCGGCGGTGGAGTAGACGGCGCAATTCACAGAGCTGCAGGTTCCCGATTGCTTGACGAATGCAGGTCCCTCGGAGGATGTGAAACGGGTGAAGCTAAAATTACAAAAGGATATAATTTAGCTTCAAAGTACGTTATACATACCGTAGGTCCCTTGTGGAAGGGCGGTAAAGAAAACGAAGAAGAGCTTCTTCGTGCTTGCTACCGGAATTCGTTGAAGCTTGCTTCGGAAAATAATTGTGAAAAGATTGCTTTCCCTAATATTTCAGCCGGTGCATACGGTTATCCTGCCCGTGAGGCAAGAAGAATTGCGACCGAAGAAATTACGGATTTTCTGGCCTGTAACGACCTTGACGTTTGGCTTTATATTTACGATAAATCCGTATTTTTGAATGAAAACAAAGATGACAGATTAGAAGAATATATCAGATGCAAATTTGCTGAAAATGACGACTTTTCCGTATATTGCAATGAGTCAGATGATGTCGATTTATTGTTTGAAACCGGAAAGAAAAAAGGATTATACCGTAATCCTAAAATCAATAAATTCGAAGTACACGGCGATTTGGATAAATCGCTGTGTATGGATATTGAAGCTCCTAAATTTGAAAGCCCCGAAGAATTCAGGGTTGACGATAATTTTACCGATATGCTGTTCAGAAAGATTGACGAAAAAGGTATGACGGATGTTCAATGCTACAAAGCGGCGAATATGGACAGAAAGCATTTTTCACAAATCAGATGCAACAGAGGTAAGAAAGTAAAGAAAGAAACGGCGATAGCACTCGCTCTTGCGCTCAAGCTGACTCCATATGAAGCAGATGAGTTTCTTGCAAAAGCCGGATACGCTCTTTCGGATTGTTATCTTTTTGATGTAATTATTGAATATTGCTTTGAAAACGAAATATTTAATGTAATAAGGGTAAATGAAATTTTACATGATCACGACCTGAAAACGTTAAGTTGATATTTGTCGCTTGTGAAGCGACCAAAAGTAAATTTCTACGGATATAATGTGATTGTAGATTGAAAAAATCTATAATCACATTTTTTATTCGGAGGAAAAATCATGAACAATAATTTTACCGAACTTGTATTTATCATTGACAAAAGCGGCTCGATGTCAGGTCTTGAATCCGATACAATCGGCGGCTTCAATTCCATGATTGAGAAGCAAAAAAAGGAAGAAGGCAAATGTCTTGTTTCAACGATGTTTTTTAACGGAGAAACTGAGGTTATTCACGACAGAGTTGACTTGAGAGAAGTAACCCGCCTTACTGAAGACGATTACCGGGTATGCGGATGTACGGCCCTTATTGATGCAATCGGCTGTGCAGTTCATTATATCGGTAATGTCCACAAGTATGCCCGAAAGGAAGATGTTCCCGATAACACTATGTTTATCATTACCACTGACGGGATGGAGAATGCAAGCCATATCTATTCGTCAGATAAGGTAAAGAAAATGATTGACAGACAAAAGGAATGTTACGGATGGGAATTTATTTTCATAGGTGCGAATATTGATTCGGTTGAAACTGCGAAGCATTTCGGTATTTCGGAGGACAGAGCAGTAAACTATGCCCACGATAAGAAGGGTACGCACGTGCTTTATGAAAGCGTTTCAAGAGCTGTATCGGATTTAAGAAAAGACAGTTCTGTCTGCAGTAACTGGAGCGAAGATATTGAAGCGGATTACAACAGCAGAAAGTAAATCAAGATAGTAAACAGAACAGAAGGGGTGCATTGCATCCCTTCTGTTTGAGTTTATCTGTCTTCTCTGAAGTATGAAAGGCCGAGACATGCGGGGGGTTGATTCTCTCTCTTTTTCTTCATACTAATAAATATAAGAACAATGATGGTTACAAGGTAGGGAGCCATTTTGAAAAGCTCCTGGTCGCCCATACCGAGTCCCGGAATATAATTGTGAACTATGAAAAGACCGCCGAAAAGAATTGAACCGATGATACTGAGGCTCGGTCTCCATATTGCGAAAATAACAAGAGCGATTGCAAGCCATCCTCTGTCGCCGAAGGCATCGTTTGACCATACACCGTTGGCATAGTCCATTACATAATAAAGTCCACCGAGGCCTGAAATCATACTGCCAATTATTGTAGCGGCATACTTGAAGCGGGTAACGTTTATGCCTGCAGCGTCAGCCGTAGCGGGACTTTCGCCGACTGCGCGAAGATGAAGTCCGCTTCTCGTCTTGTTAAAATAAAATGTCATGAGAACTGCAATGATTATTGCAGTATATGCAAGGAAACTGTACGAGAAAAGAAGTTCACCGACAGAACCCGTTTTTTCAGCGAAAGGAAGCTCGGTTTTGAAGCAGTTGCTTGTCTTTGAAAGAGCGATTGACGGTATATCGGTATTGCCGGAAAGCTTGATGAGAGATCCTCCGAAGAAATTTCCGAAGCCAACACCGAACGTTGTAAGAGCAAGACCGGTAACGTTCTGGTTAGCTCTTAAGGTTACGGTAAGAAATGCGTAAATGAATCCCATAATCGCTGAGCCGAGCAGTGTCGTGAACAGGGGAATGAGAATCGCAAGCCATGGATTAAAATCAGCAGCTTTTGTTTCGTAAAGGAAAGCACCGATTAC
>JAZLLW010000032.1:0-5467 GCA_045598305.1 Acutalibacteraceae bacterium | reverse complement strand
GAGGAACTTTTTTGATATCAACCTTAAATACTACGTAAGGCATATCAAGAAAAACAAGCTCTTTTGCCACTGATTTTTCAAACTCAGCAGCTGCTTTCATTCTGGAATCGGAAAGAATTTCCGCATTTTGCTTAACAAGGTCGGAGGCCTTATACAGTTCTTTTTCCAATTCATTTATTTTTTTATCCGAGAGAACGATCTCGTTTCTTTCGGCAACAGACCGATTTAAAGTGTTGATGATATCCTCTTCTGTTTTACCGTATTTTGAAGATAAACGGTAAATTGCATCAAGTCGGTCGTCAATCTGAGTAAGTCTTTCGGGTGAATAATTGAATTTATCAAGAAGATTTCTTGCTTCTGCAGTACATTCTTCAAGTTCAAAAGCCATATTTTTAACGTTTTCTGCAGTTTTTACGGCGTCATCATAATATTTTGACGCATTCTGAAGCTCATTGGAGCACTCCATAAGAGATTCGGCAAGGCCGTTATCACCGCTTAAAGCAAAATATGCTTTTTCAAGGGATTTTTTAACTCTTGCTCCGTTTTGAAGCATTATTTTCTCTTTATTAAGTTCATCCGATTCACCTACACGTATCTCATTATCTGTAATCTCTTTGATTACGAAATCAAGATAATCAAGTCGTGACGCTTTTTCATCCCTCAAATCATACAGAGAATCAAGTTGATGCTTGACTGAAATCAATCCGGAAAATGAATCTTTATATGTTGAAAGTAAATCGCCGTTTTCAGCCATACTGTCTATAAAAGCGCAATGCTTATCGGGATTCATCAACGCCTGAGAATCATGCTGACCGTGAATATTGATAAGAACTGAGCCAAGCTCCTTAAGCAAAGAAACATTGACCGGAATACCGTTTACTCTGCAGGAATTTTTACCCGTTAATGAAATCTGTCGGCTGATTACTACTGAATTATCATCGGTAATATCAATCCCAGATTCTTCAAGTATATTTTTAACATCATCGTTAACATCCGTAAATACCGCAGTAACCCTGGCATTGTCTGTACCCTGTCGCACAAGGTCACGCGGTGTTCTTTCGCCGAGAATGGCATTAATGGAGTCGATAATGATTGACTTTCCGGCTCCGGTTTCACCGGTTAAGACGTTAAGCCCTTTATCAAATTCAAGCTCTGCGTTCTCAATTACTGCTATATTGTTAATTTTTAAGCCCTGTAACATACAAGAACCTCTTATTTAATCATTTCATTAATGCTTAATTTGATTTTTTCCGCAGCTTCAATGCTTCTGCAAAGAACAAAAATCGTATCATCACCCGCAAGAGTACCGACAATACCGTCAAAATCCATAACATCGAGTGCGGCACAAGCGGCATTAGCCATACCGGTATAGCATTTGATGGCAAGCATATTTCCGGCAAAATCAGAAGATACCACACTATGAGCAAATACGCTGTTATACTTTCCCGTAAGCTCGGTATTATTTGCTTTATCAACCGCATAGCATGACCTTCCGTACTGGTCGGGTTTCTTGATAAGTCTCAGGTCCTTGATATCTCTTGATACGGTTGCCTGAGTTGTATCATAGCCTTCGGCATTTAGCATTTCAAGCAATTCCGTTTGTGTTGAAACGCAATTGGTTTCTATTATTTTGAGTATGGCTTCGTGTCTGTTCTTTTTCATAAAATCACCTTTCATCTGCGTTGTGCAAGTTTCTTGTACAGAATATCAATAAAATTATCTGATTTTATTCTTATGAAATCAGCTGTAAGTTCCGCTTTGGAAATTTCAATTGTGCAATCGCTTTCAACCAGAATTGATTCCTCGCCGTCATTTGAAAGATAAAGATTTCCTTTTTCATCAGATGAAACCGAGATAATATCATCGGGTCTAAAAATCAATGACCTGCCCATGAGAGAGTGAGGACAAACAGGTGTAAATAGAATGGATTCGAGTGTTGGATCGACTACCGGGCCGCCTGCCGATAACGAATAAGCAGTAGAACCGGTCGGCGTGGCAAGAATGATTCCGTCACAAAGGTAACCATTAAATATATTACCGTTAAGTGCAACGTTGATTCTTGACATTCTCTGTTTTGCTTCATTAGTAATAAAGCATTCATTTACCGCATAATCGGAAAATATTATTTCACCTTTTCTGTATACGGTTGACTTAAGCATAAGGCGTTTATCCACCTCATAATTGCCGTCGGCAAGCACGGATAAAAGATTCAGTTCATCGTTTTCAAGGCCTGCCATAAAGGCGAGACGGCCGGCATTGATGCCGAGAATTGATTTTTTGAATTTAGCCGCTTCCTTGGCAGTATGGATAATCGAACCGTCACCGCCTATCGCAATAATAATATCGCAAAGCTCAAAGCAGCCGTGATAATCGGTGTATATAACTTTTTCATTATTTAATCCGTTTTTCAGTTCCTCGGGAGCATAAACTGCGGTACCCGTATCAAGCAGATTTTTACAGATGTCCGCAGTAATCTCGAGGTTACTGTCACGCGAAAGATTGGGAATAACAGAAATATTCATAATATCACTTCCGTGAATTTATTTATCAAGAACATTGTGTGACAAATCAACGAGAGCATCAATATCACCATTCCATAAATTTTCGGCATTGTCACTTTTTTGGATATACATAAGATATTCGATGTTGCCTTCGGGCCCCTTAACCGGAGAAAAATCAACACCGATAAGAGTAAATCCCGATTCAACCGCAAATGAAGTTATATCGGTGATAACATCGGAATGAACCTTTTTATCACGCACAACTCCCTTTTTTCCGATATTCTCTTTACCCGCCTCAAACTGGGGCTTTATCAGGCAGACGCTTTTGCCGTTTTTCTTAAGTAATTCCCTCATTACCGGAATTATCTTTTTCAATGAAATAAAAGAAACGTCTACCGAAGCAAAATCAATATTATCAGGTACCTGCTCGTGAGTAACGTACCTGAAATTTGTTCTTTCAAGATTAACTACTCTATCGTCCGTTCTTAGTTTCCAGGCAAGCTGACCGTAACCGACATCAATGGAATATACTTTAACGGCATTATTCTGAAGCATACAGTCGGTAAATCCGCCGGTAGATGCTCCGATATCCATACATATGCAGTCGATAAGAGAAATATCAAAGGACTTCATTGCCTTCTCCAATTTCAGTCCGCCTCGGCTGACGTACGGATTAACTGCGCCCTTTACCTCTATCAGGTCTTTATCTGTTACTAAAGTACCGCCCTTTAGCGCTTTTTGTCCGTTGACGTAAACACTTCCGGCCATGATCATTGCCTTAGCTTTTTCTCTTGTCTCAGCAAGACCTCTGTCAAACACAGCTATGTCAAGTCTGATTTTTTCACTCATTTCCGGTGTCCTTTTCAATCATACTGATAATAGATTCCGAATCAAGCTTATATCTTTCATACTGTCTTGATACGGTTGAATGCGGAACAAACTCGTCATTTACCGCAATATGATGATAACTGCCCCTGTATCCGTTTTCAATCAATAAAGAGGCAAATTTTTCTCCGATTCCCCCTCCTTTGACGCCTTCCTCAAAGAAATATATATTTCGGGTATTGATTACGCTGAGAACGGCGTTCAAGTTGAGAGGAATTATCTTATTTAGTTTAAGAATATTTAGATTATGACCGTTTTTAGTAAGTTCGGAAACGGCTTTCATTACCTCAAAAAACTCTTTTCCGTAAGTAACAAAAACTGTATCATATACAGATTCGCCGATTAAATCATAATCTTCACCGGTAGAAAGGTTTTCTGCGAAATCGGGCATAGAACCGCGAGGATATCTGATGCAGACAAGATTTTCGTCTTTATATAATGCTTTATACATTGACGAAGAGACTTCCTCATAAGTTGAAGGAGAATAAACAGTAACGTTAGGTATACCGTTAAGCAAAGAAACATCAAATATACCCTGATGAGTTTCACCATCCTGACCGACAAAACCCGCTCTGTCAATTCCGATAATCATTTTCTTCTTTTGCAAAGCACCGTCATGAATTATCTGATCACAGCATCTTTGCAAAAAGGTTGAATAAACTGCGAAAACAGGTATCATTCCGTTCGCCGCAAGCCCGGAGCAATAAGTCAGAGCATGTTCCTCGGCAATACCCGCATCATGGGAACGCTCAGGATAATTTTCAAAAAATGAAGTAAGGCCCGTACCGATTGACATAGCGGCAGTAACGGCACAGATACGCTTATCCTTGGAAGCAAACTCGGTAAGAATCCTGCCGAATTCATCTGAATAATTCTTCTTATCCAAATTACTTGTACCTTTATTTATGTTAAATTCAGAAACGCCGTGATACATTTCGGGTGTTTTTTCCGCCAAATCGTATCCCTTGCCTTTTACAGTATTTATGTGAATAAGAACAGGCTGGTCAACCATTTTGGCGGACTCAATTGCAGAGCAAAGAGTTGAAATATCATGACCATCTACGGGTCCGATATAACGAAATCCCAGATCCTCAAAAAACGAACTTTTGTATATCAAGGATTTTATTGTAGATTTAAGTCTGAAAATAAACTTTGCAAGGGGTTTACCGATAACAGGTATATGATTAAGTGCTTTTTCCGTGCCTGCCTTAAAGCGGTAATATTCGGGCTTTGAACGAACAACGGCAAGACGGCGGGCCATCGCACCGACACTCTCACTGATTGACATTTCATTATCATTAAGTATGACGATAAGTCTGCCGCCCATAGAACCGGCGTCATTAAGTGCCTCGTATACCATACCGTTGCCGAATGAACCGTCACCGATTACGGCAATAGAATAATTTTTTGACCCTTTGATAATATTTGAAGCATTTATACCGGCTGCTCTTGAAACGGAGGTACCGGCATGTCCTTCATAAGAAACGTCATAAACGCTTTCATCAGGTCTTGTAAATCCTGAAATACCGTTTTCGGTTCTGAGAGAATTGAAGTTATCAAATCTGCCGGTAAGAAGCTTATGCGTATACGCCTGATGACTTACGTCCCAAACAATTTTATCGTCG
This sequence comes from Acutalibacteraceae bacterium, assembly GCA_045598305.1. GTDB lineage: Bacteria > Bacillota > Clostridia > Oscillospirales > Acutalibacteraceae > CAG-177. The sequence continues at coordinate 456 of JAZLLW010000032.1, read as the reverse complement.
GGTAAATTAAAAGAACGGTGAAGAGCAACGGTAAGCTCGACAGTGCCGAGATTAGATGCAAGATGACCGCCGTTTGAAGAAACGGTTTCTATCAGCTTTTCTCTTATTTCCGCACAAAGAGGATCAAGGTCCTTCTCATTTAATAACTTAACGTCTGAAGGTCCTTTAATCTTACTGAGCAGCGAAAATTTCTCAGAATCGAATTCAGTTGTTTCTTTGAATAAGTTTTGTTGCAAATTCATTAAGAAAATCACTTTCTTTACCGAATACCAGCAATGATTTAATCGCTTCATCGGTTAATTTTTCGGCATATTCCTTTGCCTTATCAAGACCGAGAATACTGACGTAGGTTGATTTGTTATTGCCGACATCGCTTCCGACCGGCTTACCCAGTAACATCTCATCACCGGTAACGTCAAGAATATCATCGGTAATCTGAAATGCAAGACCGATATT
>JAZLLW010000031.1:0-65363 GCA_045598305.1 Acutalibacteraceae bacterium | reverse complement strand
GACGGGCTTCATTTCACCATTTCCGATACGGGTTGGGGCAAATCCCTTTGGGGAAAGCTGTACGGACAATGGATGTGCGAGGGTGCGGTATTCGTTTATGACTTTGACCGCTTCAATTCCGCAGATATCCTTCCCCTCTTCAAGCGTTATCAGATAACCACCTTCTGCGCTCCTCCCACAATGCTGAGGATGCTCATCAAGGAGGATATTACCAAATACGATTTCTCATCCGTCAGACACATGACCACCGCAGGCGAAGCACTCAATCCCGAAGTTGCCATCCAGTTCAGAAAGGCAACGGGGCTTGAAATCATGGAGGGCTTCGGTCAGACCGAAACGACCCTCGTTATCGGCAACCTTGCGGGTACAGAGGCGCGTCTGGGCTCCATGGGTAAGGCATCACCCCAGTACCGCGTTGACCTCGTGGATCCCGACGGCAATCCCGTTGCAAACGGTGAAACGGGCGAAATCGTAATCCATATTGACGGCGATGACCCCGTAGGCCTTTTCAGGCAGTACATTGATGAGGACGAGAAGAACGTCGACTGCAGACGCGGAAACATGTATCACACAGGCGATACGGCGTGGCGTGATGAGGACGGCTACTTCTGGTATGGCGGCCGTGCCGATGACGTAATCAAATCCTCCGGCTACCGTATCGGACCTTTTGAGATTGAAAGCGTTATCATGGAGCTTCCCTACGTACTGGAATGCGGTGTATCTGCCGCTCCCGACGAGGTAAGAGGTCAGATAGTAAAGGCATCAATCGTGCTTACCAAGGGTACGGAGGGAACGGAAGAGCTCAAGAAGGAAATACAGAATTACGTCAAGCAGCATACGGCCCCCTACAAGTATCCCAGACTTGTCGTATTCCGTGACGAGCTACCCAAGTCAATCAGCGGTAAGATTCAGCGAAATAAGCTTTAATTCGTTCAATCGGAAAAAATCCGGCTATCTATGACCCTTCTTTTGTGTAAAATTTAATATTGACAAACAAATTCAATTGGATTACTATATATAAAAATATGAAAAGGCTTTGACGAAGAGAGCTCTTTCGGGCATCTTTCAGAGAGGCGGCGTTTGGTGCGAGCCGTCAGTATGCAGATTGAGATTGTAGCTTCCGAGCCGGGAGGAAGAAAGCGAAAGTGAGTAGAACCTCTCCGTGATTGCTGCGTGAATGCATACGGCTTGTCAGAGCCTGAGTGGTGTCTTTTGACACAATTTGAGTGGTACCGCGGGTAATGAAATTCATGCTCGTCTCAAAGTAATCTTCTTTGGGACGAGCTTTTTTAAGTCCCGGAACAGAGGTGTTATATGGAAATTTCCGAACTCGATTTCAAAATTCAGGAAATGGCCGCCCGTATCAGGGAGCTGAGAGAGATTGAAGGTCTCTCCCCCGAAGATATGGCAGAAAAAACAGGTGTCAGCGTTGAAGAATATCTGGCATGTGAAAACGGCAAAAAAGACCTGAACTTCGCCTTCCTTTACAGATGCGCGTCCGCTTTTTCGGTTGACGTAACCAATCTGATTGAAGGCCATACCCCCAAGCTTTTCTCATACTTCGTAACCCGCAGAGGCGAGGCGCCCAGGATTTCCGATGCTCACGGTATGACGTATTACAATATGGCATACGGTTTCAAAAACAGGATTTCCGAGCCCCTCTACGTTATAAGCAAATTTGATGAGGCATCCCTCACAAATCCCATTGAGCTGACCACCCATAAAGGTCAGGAAATCGACATCGTCATCGAAGGACAGCTTGAGGTCCAGATAGGTGACCACAAAGAAATTCTCGGTGCGGGTGACAGTATCTACTTTGACTCCTCAAAGCCCCACGGTGAACGTGCGGTAGGCGGTAAGGACTGCAGCTTCTACGCAATCGTCCTCAATCCCTCCGGCGAGCCCATTCCCGAGCTTGAAGAGGTACAGAAGCTTGACGCTCCCGTAATGAAACACGTCAGGGATACGAAGGACCGTGTCTATAAAAAGTTCATTGAAACCGTTGAAGACGAGAACGGCACTCCCGTTTCCGTTAAATTCAAGAATACGGAAAAATTCAACTACGCGTTTGACATAATCGACGGTATTGCAGACAAGGACCCTGATAAGCTCGCAATGCTCTACGTTTCCCCCGAAAAGATTCCCACCAGATTCACCTGGAAGGAAGTCAAGCAGCACACCAACCGCTGTGTAAACTATTTCCTTTCTCTGGGCATTAAGAAGGGCGACAGAGTAATGCTCGTACTCAAGAGAAACTATCAGTTCTGGTTTGCTACCCTCGCTCTTGAAAAAATAGGTGCCATCGCAATTCCCGCCACCTTCCAGCTTCTCCCCCACGACTACGTTTACAGATTCAGATTTGCAAACGTGACCTCAATCCTCTGTACCGCATACGACGACAATATCTGCAACAACGTTGACGAAGCGCTGAAGGAATACGACGGCATGGTCAACAAGTTCATCGTCAACGGCGAGAGAGAGGGCTGGAGAAACTTCAACGAGGAATATATGCGCTTCAGCACCCATTACGAAAGACCCGACGATGCTCCCTGCGGAGCCGATTACATGCTGATGTACTTCACCTCGGGTACTTCCGGATATCCCAAGCTTGCAGCTCACAATTACTGGTATCCCCTCGGTCAGTTCCATACCGCAAAATACTGGCACGATGTTGATCCCGACGGCATCCACCTTTCCTATTCCGACACGGGCTGGGCAAAGGCGGCATGGGGCAAGCTCTACGGTCAGTGGATGTGCGAAACCGCGCTCTTCGTTTACGACGAGATCCGCTTCCATGCGGAAGATTTGCTGCCCATGTTCGCTCAGTACAACATCACCACCTTCTGCGCTCCCCCCACAATACTGCGTATGCTTATCCGTCAGGATATTACAAAATACGACCTTTCCTCAGTTCAGCACATGACCACCGCGGGTGAAGCGCTGAATCCCGAGGTTTACAGATTATTTGAGAAGGCAACGGGTCTTCAGATTCTCGAGGGCTTCGGTCAGACGGAATCCGCACTTATCTGCGGCAATATGAGAGGTGCCGACCATAAAATCGGCTCAATGGGCAAGCCCGCTCCCATATATGACGTTCAGCTCCTTGACCCCGATGACAAGCCCGTTCCCGTAGGTGAAACAGGCGAAATCTGTATCAACATCAAGGACGGCCTTCCCTACGGTCTTGCATCCTGCTACTTCAACGATCCCGAAAAAACCGCCGAAACGTGGAAAAACGGCTGGTATCATACCGGCGATACGGCGTGGAAGGATGAGGACGGCTTCTTCTGGTACGTTGGCCGCGTTGACGACGTTATCAAATCCTCCGGCTACCGCATAGGACCCTTTGAGATTGAAAGCGTTATCATGGAGCTTCCCTACGTTCTGGAATGCGGTGTATCCGCCGCTCCCGACGAGGTAAGAGGTCAGATAGTCAAAGCATCAATCGTACTTACCAAGGGTACCGAGGGTACCGAAGAACTCAAAAAGGAAATTCAGGATTACGTAAAAAAGCATACGGCTCCTTACAAATATCCCAGACTGGTGGTATTCCGCGACGAGCTTCCCAAGTCAATCAGCGGAAAAATCCAGCGTAACAGGCTTTAATATTATTACAGAAAGGAAAATACATTATGGAAATCAAATTCACAAAGACAACCTGTCCCAAAGAAAAACCCGTCGATGAATCCAAGCTCGGCTTCGGCCGCATCTTCACCGACCACATGTTTATGATGGACTACTCGGCAGAGCTCGGCTGGCACGATGCAAGAATCGTTCCCTTTGCTCCCATCCCCATTCACCCCGCTTCAACAGTTCTCCACTACGGCACGGAAATTTTCGAAGGCCTTAAAGCATACAGAACAGCTGACGGTGAAATCCGTATGTTCAGACCCATTGAAAATATCAGAAGAATGAACAATTCCGCTGAGAGACTCTGCCTCCCCGAAATTCCCGAGGATGACGCTATGCAGATTCTTGATGCCATCGTTGAATGCGAAAAGGACTGGGTTCCTCATTCGGAAGGCACTTCACTTTATCTTCGTCCCTTTATGTACGGTAACGAGCCCCACCTCGGCGTTCATGCCGTTAAAGAAGCTACCTACATAGTTATCTGCTCCCCCGTTGGTGCTTACTACGCAGAGGGCATCAATCCCGTTAAAATCGCCATCGAGAGCGAAGACGTAAGAGCAGTCAAGGGCGGCACCGGCTATGCAAAGTGCGGCGGCAACTATGCTGCTTCTCTCCGTGCAGGCGAAAAGGCAGAGAAGAAGGGCTTCACTCAGGTTCTCTGGCTTGACGGCGTTCACAGAAAGTATATCGAAGAAGTCGGCTCAATGAACGTAATGTTCAAAATCAACGGCGAAATCGTTACTCCCGAGCTTACCGGCTCCGTTCTTCCCGGCATCACCAGAAAGAGCTGCGTAGAGCTTCTCAAGGCAAAGGGCTACAAGGTTTCCGAGAGACTTATCTCCATTGACGAGCTTTACGAAGCAGCCAAGAACGGTACTCTTGAGGAAGCATGGGGCACAGGTACTGCTGCAGTCGTATCTCCCATCGGCTGGCTCAGCTACAAGGACGAGGAATTCGTTGTAAACGGCGGCAAGATCGGTGAAGTTACCCAGGCACTCTATGACGAGCTCACCGGTATCCAGTGGGGCAAAATCGAAGACAAAGACGGCTGGTGCCACAAGGTATGCTGAATCACAAAAGAGTAACCCTCTTCTGCGGTCATTACGGCAGCGGCAAAACAAATATTGCGGTCAACTACGCTTTTCTTCTCAGGAAGCTGGGCAAGGAAGTCAACGTTGCGGATATGGATATAGTAAATCCCTATTTCCGCACGAAGGACAGCGAAAAGGAGCTTAACGAGGCAGGAATCAATCTGATTTCCCCTCATTACGCCAACACCAACATTGACCTGCCCTCTCTCCCCCAGGAGCTTTACGGTCTGTTTGAGTTTCACGACAAATACGCCGTGCTCGATATAGGCGGAGATGACAGAGGTGCTTACGCCCTGGGCAGATTTTCTCCCTTCATCCTTGAAGAAAACGACTACAACAATCTGTTTGTCGCAAACTTTTACCGTCCCCTTACAAGAACTCCCGAGGAGGCCCTTGAGGTTATGAGAGAAATTGAAATTGCGGGCAAAATTCCCTTTACGGGAATTGTCAACAATTCAAATCTCGGCGAGGAAACGACTCTTGAGGACGTTGAAAAAACGGCTTCTCTTGCAGATGAGCTTGCAAGGATAAGCGGTATTCCCGTTGTAATGACCACCGTCAAACGTAATTTAATCTCCGGCGATGCCGATGACGGTATCCTGCCGCTTGATTTACAGGCAAAATATTATTAAGAAAGGAATGTGTTCTTATGGCAAAAGTTACCTTTGAAACAGATACCTGCAAGGGCTGCGGTCTGTGTGTTACGGCGTGTCCCAAGCAGCTTATAGTTATCGCAAAGGACAAAATCAACAAAAAAGGACATTCCCCCGCTGAAATGACCGACCAGTCAAAGTGCATCGGCTGTGCTTTCTGTGCAACCATGTGTCCCGACTGCGTCATAACAGTAGAAAAGTGAGGTGTGAATAATGTCTGAAAAAGTACTTATGAAGGGCAACGAGGCAATCGCAGAGGCCGCTATCAGAGCCGGCTGTCTCCATTACTTCGGATACCCCATCACTCCGCAGACTGAGCTTGCCGCTTACATGGCAAAGAGAATGCCGAAAATCGGCGGAACTTTCCTGCAGGCAGAAAGCGAAATTGCTGCAATCAATATGGTTTACGGTGTTTCCTCGGCAGGTAAGAGAGTAATGACCTCCTCCTCCAGCCCCGGAGTATCACTCAAGCAGGAAGGCATTTCCTATATCGCAGGTGCCGACCTTCCCGCACTTATCGTCAATGTTCAGAGAGGCGGCCCCGGTCTCGGCGGCATCCAGCCCTCACAGTCCGACTATTTCCAGGCAACAAAGGGCGGCGGACACGGTGACTATCACCTTATCGTTCTCACTCCCGCTTCCGTTCAGGAAATGGCTGACCTCGTAAGTCTCGCATTTGACCTTGCAGATAAATACAGAATGCCCGCCATGCTTCTTGCAGACGGCACGATGGGTCAGATGATGGAGCCCGTCGAGCTTCCCGATGAAGCTCCCAATATGATTGAGAAGCCCTGGGCAGTTACGGGTACCGGAATGAAGAGAGAGCACAATATCGTCAACTCCCTCTACCTCGTTCCCGAAGAACTCGAAAAGACGAATAACGAAAGATTTGAAAGATATAAATACATTGAAGAGAATGAAGCACGTTACGAAAGCTTCATGATGGACGATGCGGAAATCTGTGTTGTTGCCTTCGGCATCGCAGCCAGAGTATCCAGAAACGCAGTAGTTGAAGCAAGAAAGCAGGGCATCAAGGTCGGTATGATCAGACCTATCACAGTATGGCCCTTCCCCAAGAAGCCCATTGCAGAAGCAGCAGATAAGGTCAAGTCCTTCATCAGCGTTGAGCTTTCCATGGGACAGATGATTGAGGATATCAAGCTTGCAACAAACTGCAAGAAGCCCGTTGATCTGTGCTATAGAGTAGGCGGCATGATTCCTTCACCCGAGCAGGTGCTTGAATCAATCAAAAAAGCAGCAGGAGGTAATGAATAATGGCAGTTGTTTTTGAAAAACCGAAAAGTCTGACAGATGCTCCTCTTCATTATTGCCCCGGCTGTACTCACGGTATCATTCACCGTCTTGTTGCCCAGGCAATCGATGAACTCGGCATAGAAGGCAAGACCGTAGGCGTTGCACCCGTCGGCTGCGCGGTTATGGCTTACAATTACTTCTCATGCGATATGGTAGAGGCCGCTCACGGCAGAGCTCCCGCGGTTGCAACGGGTCTTAAGAGAGCAATGCCCGAAAACGTTATCTTCACCTATCAGGGTGACGGTGACCTTGCTTCCATCGGTATGGCAGAGACAGTTCATTCAGCAACCAGAAATGAAAACATCACCGTAATCTTTGTCAACAATGCAATCTACGGTATGACAGGCGGTCAGATGGCTCCCACCTCTCTCCCCGGTCAGGTCACCCAGACCTCTCCTTACGGCAGAGACGTAACCACAGCCGGCTTCCCCATCAGAGTATGCGAAATGCTCGCTACCCTTGACGGTCCCGAATATATCACCCGCGTAGCCGTAAATAACGTAAAGAACGTTAAGCAGGCACAGAAGGCAATCAAGAAGGCCTTTGAAAATCAGATTAACGGCAAGGGCTTCTCCCTTGTTGAAGTAGTATCTTCCTGCCCCACAAACTGGGGTATGACTCCTCAGGACGCTCTCAACTGGATTGATGAGAAGATGATTCCCTACTATCCTCTCGGCGTTTATAAGGACAGAAGCGCAGAAAAGGAGGCCGAGTAATATGACAACTCAGATGCTTATTGCCGGCTTCGGCGGTCAGGGCGTTCTCTTTGCAGGTAAATTCCTTGCATATAAGGCACTGCTTGAAGAAAAGCAGCTTTCCTGGCTTCCCTCATACGGTCCCGAAATGCGCGGCGGTACGGCTAACTGCTCCGTTATCGTAAGCGATGAGCCCGTCGGCTCACCTATCGTTTCAAAGCCCGACGTTCTTATGGTTATGAACCTTCCTTCGCTTGACAAGTACGAGAATGACGTAGTTCCCGGCGGTTATATCTTCGTTGACTCCACTCTCATTGAGAGAAAGGTCAAGAGAGACGACGTCAAGGTATTCTACATTCCCGCAACAAAGCTTGCAAAGGATATCGACGCCCCCACACTTGCCAACATGATTATGATAGGCAAGGTTATCAAGGAAACGGGTATCGTTCCCTACGATAACATTGACAAGGCACTTGATAAGGTCGTATCCGCAAGAAAGGCAAATCTGAAGGAAATCAACTTCAAGGCGCTTGACACCGGCTACAATTATTGATAAAAAGAAATCCTCCGACCTGAATCGGAGGATTTTTTGTTTATGTTATATATCCGCTTTTTTGAGCTCACCGATTATTACGGTACCCGTGAAGGCGGGTTTTTTATTCGGCGAAGCGGTCACTCTGAGAATACCGCCGGGCTGAATGAAATCAGCCGTGATTTCGCTGCCGTATTTATCTGCAAGATAAACTCCCACGGCGGTCGTTCCGCTTGCGCAGGAATTTTCCCAGCACATCGTGTCTGCGGCGGGAACGTAAACGAGAGGGGTCAACCGGCTTTCTTTTTCGTCAAGGAGCATCACTCCGACGGCATCGGCTCCGAGCACGGCACATACTCTTTTTGCCAGCTCCTCTGCCTTCTCCTTTTCCATATTCCCCTCAACAATAATATGGGAAATACCGTCAAAATCAACCCTCGTAAAGCCCTCAACTGTCCTTATTCCGAGAGAAGAAGGCATATCCACAGTACCCGTGTATCCGTTCTCCGAGGTCCTGCGGATAAGCACCGTCAGCTCCTTGTGTACGCCTGATATGCTCATTTTTACGCTGCCCTCGTCAATGCCGTTTTCCCTGCAATAAAGCGCGGCGGCAGAAAGAGCGGCGTTTCCGCAAAACTCACCGCCTGCCATATCAAGACGGTTTCCTCTGACAAATCCGACCTGCTCTGCCGTGGGCTCAAGTAACATCAGCTCCGACGCGATACGGGCTCTGTCTTCCGGCAAAACGGGAGAAGTCACCAGCAGGGTAATATTCCGTGACGGGTCAAGATAATAATATTCAATCATATACTGTTGTAATTCTGTAGGAACTGCTTCGTTCTTTCCGACTGTGTATTGCCGAAAAGCTCTTCGGGTGCGCCCTGCTCAACTATTACGCCTTGGTCCATGAAGATTACCTTGTCGGAAACGGCACGGGCAAAGGACATTTCGTGGGTAACGATTACCATGGTCATCTTTGACTCCGCAAGCTCCTTGATTACCTTCAGCACCTCGCCCGTAAGCTCGGGGTCAAGTGCCGACGTGGGCTCGTCAAAGAAAAGGATTTCCGGCTTCATTGCAAGAGCTCTTGCGATTGAAACTCTCTGCTGCTGACCGCCCGAAAGCTGGCAGGGATAGGCATCCGCCTTATCCTCAAGTCCCATTTTTGAGAGCAGCTCCATACATTCCCGTCTGACCTCGTCCTTGTTTCTTTTCATGACCGAAACGGGAGCATCCATAAGATTCTTTATTACGCTGTAATGGGGAAAAAGATTGTAATTCTGAAAAACGAGTCCGAAATGACGACGGACCTCATTCAGATTTCTGGTGTATCTGATACCGTTTTCCTCCATCCACGCCGCTTTGGTGCCGTTGTAGGAAAGAGTACCCGAATCCATGGTTTCAAGCAGAGTCGCACAGCGCAGAAGCGTTGATTTGCCCGAGCCGGAGGGACCGATAATCGAAACGACCTCGCCCTTTTCAACTCTGATTGAAATATCCTTCAATACGTTATTTGAGCCGAAGGATTTTTTGACATTATTCATTTCAAGAACGCTCATAAAAACCCTCCTTACATCGTGTAGTAGCTCATTGATTTTTCGACCCTGCCCATTACAAATCCGACAATCGCATTGAATATGTAGTAGAATACGCCCGCAACAATGAAGGGCACGAAGCTGGTCTGTGAATTTGCTATCTGCTTACCGATGGTAAACATTTCCTGATAGGAAACGGTAAACGCCATTGACGTATCCTTGACAAGAGTAACGATTTCGTTCGTCATGCTGGGCAGAATACGGCGTATCACCTGGGGAAGAATGATTTTCATGAAGGTCTGGGGCTTGCTGTAGCCGAGCACGTGAGCGGCCTCATACTGACCTGCCGGCATGGATTCCAGACCGCTTCTGTATATTTCCGCAAAGTAGGCGGCATAATTTATGGCAAAAGCAATCACAACCGGTATCAGCTTATTCCTTGAAATGCTGATATCCAGATAAAAGCTCCAGTTATATATATCGGAAAGCTTGTTGACGGCTACGGAAAGGTAATAGGGACCGTAGGTGACCGCAAGAAGCTGAAGCATCAGAGGAGTACCTCTGAGCACGGAAATACAGAACTGGGTGATTTTTGATATGACCTTGATTTTGCTTCCTCTGAGCAGAGCAACTATCATTCCCAGGGGAAGAGCGAACAGCAGTGTAAGGAAAAAGATGGCACAGGTCTTGCCCAAGCCCTCGCTCATCTTCATTATCATTGTTGCCAGTGTCATAACCAACCTCCGATATTAGAATAGGGAAAATTCCCGAAGACACATTACTGTATCTTCGGGAAACGCCTGATAAACAAACTGATTATTTGTTGAGGAAGAGAAGATTGTTGACGATGTCGGGATACTTCTCTGCGATCTTTGCGTAAGTACCGTCCTCAACCATGGAGCAAACCGCACCGGAAATAGCATCGCAATCTGCCTGATCGTCTGCACGGAAAGCAATACCGTACTGCTCTGCACCGAGATTTTCGTCAATGATTCTGAATCCTTCGTGCTCTGCAGCGTATGTCTTTGCAACGGGAGCGTCTACAAATACTGCGTCAACGCCGTTTCCTTCAAGCTCTGCGAAGCACTTGAGGAAGCTTTCGCAGGTGACGAGCTCACCGAAGGTTGCGGAAAGGTCTGCACAGTCGCCGTCATCTGCAAGGAGAGCTTCGCCGGAAGTACCGAGCTGAACTGCAACGGACTTGCCTGCAAGGTCTTCGGAAGTCTTGATGGGGCTGCTGTCCTTAACGATAACTACCTGAGTGTTGTCATAGTAGGGCTCGGAAATAACGTAGCCCGCCTCTTTCATTGAGGGAAGGATTGTCATGCCCGACCATACGCAGTCACATTCACCGGCATCAAGCTGGATAAGCTTCTCGTCCCAGTTTACACCGAACACTTCGAATTCCCAGCCGAGTCTTTCGCATGCGGCTTTACAGATTTCAACATCAAAACCGGTATATTCGCCGTTATCGTCCATATAGCTGAAGGGAGGATACTCGGCGTCAATGCCCATTGTGAATACTTTCTTTTCGTTGTTTGAAGCTGTTTCCGTGGTTGTTGTGGTGTCTGCTTCTTCCGTCGGCTTCTTTGTTACGCCGCATCCTGCAAGGCCGAGAGTAAGAACGACCAGTACCGCAGCAAGAAGAAGTGCCATTACTTTCTTTTTCATACTTTTACCTCCGTTTTTTATTTTAATGCGTTCATAATTTATCACATTAGCATAGTAAAATCAACCTCTTTTTTCATTTTTATAGATTTGTACACTATTACTCAAAATTTCTCTTCCTTTTCGGGCAAATTTACGGTATAATATGAGAAAAAACAAGGGAGAATGATTATGAAAGAAATAAATATCAGAGATATCAGGGTAAGTGCTGCCGAATTGATTTCGGACGGCTGGGGACTTGTCACCTCGGGAACTGCCGGGAAATTCAACACGATGACCGTCAGCTGGGGCGCTCTGGGTGAAATCTGGGGCAAGGATGCGGCGTTCATTTTTATCCGCAAAAGAAGATATACCTATGAATTCCTTGAGAGCAACTCTCTTTTCACTCTCTCCTTCTATGACAAAAAATACCGCGATGCCCTCACTCTTTGCGGAAAGAAAAGCGGCAGAGATATTGACAAGCCCGCCGAAGCGGGACTTACTCCCGTCTTTACCGACGGCACCGTGACCTTCGGCGAAGCAAAATACACCCTCGTCTGCCGTATCATGAGTGCGACGGAGCTTACTCCCGACACCTTCATTGACGGTGAAATCATGGACTGCTACGATGAAAACACCGACGGCGACTACCATAAAATGTATATCGCGGAAATAGTGAAGGTGTACGAAAATTGACGTCGGAAGAAAAAATAATGCTTTCATACGTTTCGGAGAAAGCGGAGCAATGTCTTGACCGTCAGATGATAACGGAATCAAAATTCCTTGATATGCACGAAAAATCCCTTGTAAACGCTCTGAAGCTGCCCTACGGGGTAAAGCGGATATTTTACGGCGGATTTGAGGATGCGGAAAGAACGATTGCCGTATTTCTGCCCGAATATATTGAAGCGGAGGACTTCGTTTCCCTTGAAAAGCATTTCGCCGAAGTGCCGGATGACTGCCCCGTTGCCCTTCTTGAGGTGACCAAGGATAAATTCTCAAAACCCCTTACACACAGAGATTATCTGGGTGCGCTGATGGGGCTGGGCATCAGCAGGGAAATGACGGGTGACATTACGGTAAACGACAACGGCTGTCACATCGCCGTAATGAAAAATATGGCGGAATACATTGCAAAGAATATGGTCAGCGCCGGCAGAGGCACACTTAACATAAATATCATCTCCCCTGCGGATGCAAAGGGAATAGAAAGAAACGAGGGCGTTCCCGATTCCTTCACCGTTTCCTCTCCGCGCCTTGACAGTATAGTCAAAAACGGCTTTTCCGTTTCAAGGGACGCCGCATGCGAGGCGATTTCAAAGGGACTCGTTTTCCTCAACGACAGCGAATGCCTGAAGCCCGATAAACGCATTGCCGAAGGGGATAAAATCACTCTTCGGCACAAGGGCAGAATCATCATTTCATCCATGGGCGGAAAGAGCAAGAGGGGCAGAGATATCATAAATGTTATCCGTTTTGTTAAAAAATGAGTTCATAAAATACCCCATAAGAGTTAAAACTCAATTCATATCCAGTTAATATTTTGGGGTTATTATCTCATTGTACAGACGGGGAGCCGCAACCCCTTATGTACACAGCAATACCCCTCCTCAATTCAACCCCATGGTTAAAGCCCCACCTCTTCGGTGGGGCTTTAATCTTTATATTTTACAGCGAAATCTCTATGTTGTCATATCCCTCAAGGGCGATTCCCTTTGCAAAATTACGGAAGGAGAGAAGCATACTGTTTTCGTAGACCTCTATATACAGCCCCACTCCGCAGTCGGCATATTCGCCCTCAGCATCGTAATTGCCGGTATTTCCCGTTGAGGGCAGATTGATATACATCACTTTCCCCTCATGACTGACGGAGCCGTCATTCACGCCGAAATGCGAATGTCCGCAGACGAAAAGTACGTTTGCTCCGCTGCCCTGCAAAGCGGAATCAAGAGCATCGTTATTTGTCGTCTGATTGAAATCCCAGTATGAGCGGTTTCCGTTTCTGCCGTAGATAAGATTATGATTGAGAATGATTGCGGGCATATTTTTTTCTTTGCATTCCGCAAGCTGTGTTGAAAGCCATTCAATCTGCTTATCGGTAATTACCTCAACCGTATCCTCCGCATTATCCTCGGAGCCGAGAACGATAAATCTGCATCCCTTTATATCTCTTGAATAGTAAACCTCGTCAATGCTTTCTCCGCAGTAGGTTTTGTATTTTTCAATACATCTTTTGCGCAGCTTTACGTAGGTGTCGTGGTCCGCACAGTTGCCGAAATCATGATTTCCGAAGCACATGAGAATACGGCTGTCTTTGAAATAACGGTTAACAAAGCCGTAAAAATCAAACCACTCGATGCTCTGGCCGTTCATGGTGTTGTCCCCGGTAAAGCCGACTACGTCGGGGCTTACGGCTGCATTCACAACGCCGGCGAGAATCTTACCCACCCGGGGAAAACGGTCAAAATTATTTGTCTCTATATGCATATCGCTGAGGATGACGGCACTGCATTTCAGATTTTCCGCATCGGCGGGAGAGTACGGCTCCGTCATCTGCCCCGCTCCGGCAAAAAGAATGAGCGAAACAAGAATCGAAAGTATTTTCAGAAACATAAAATCACATCCTTTAACAGAATATTAGCATAATCCCGACAGGGATTCAATGCAAAAATAGTACTATGCCGTATCATAATAAACAAGGCAGGCACTTACCGTCTGATAAGCGCCTTCTCGTCACATACTGTATTTTGTTTTGACCGGTTTTCACCAAAATAATCAAGAGAAATCAAGCAAAGCGAAGATTAGTTTGAGTGAAGAAAGTCGTTTTACGAATGAACACAGTGCTTCTGTACGGGGAATGAGTAAAACGGCTTAAAACCAAACATTATTTTTTCCACAATAAATGCAGACACTTACCTTCCGATAAGTGCCTGCATATTAACAACTATTTCTTGTTTGGTTTGTTCTTCGCCAAAATAATCAAGCGCATTTTATTTTAAGAAGCCGGAGATAATAACCTCTTCCGCCTCTTCCTCATTCATCCCGAACGTCATCAGCTTCAGCAGCTGGTCATTATTGATTCTGCCGATTGCCGCTTCGTGAATGATCTGAGCATCCGCACTGTTGGCGCGTATGGCGGGAATCGAAGCGACCTTTGCCTCGTCCATAATAATTGAATCGCACTGGACGTGGGCTCTGCACTTGTCGTTGCCGACCGCATTGTAATAGAATATCTGCTCGGACTTATCCTTTGCAACGGTACGGGATACTATCTGCGCGGAGGAATCCTCGCCGTTGAGCTGTACCTCAATATTTGAATGTGCGAACTGGTCGCCGTCCGTGAGAAGACGCTCGGTAACGATAAGCCGCGCGCCCGCCTTGAGGGAAGCGGTGGTGTCTCTCTTTGTGGAGTCAACGCCCCTTATCTGTACCATTTCCATTTCGCAGACGGAATTTTCATCCTGCTCAACGACGGTTACGGGATTGAGAACTCTCTCGCCCGTGCCGTTTCCTTCGCCGTAATGCTTCTCAACGTATTTGATTTTTGCACCCTTGCCGATATGGAAGGAGTGGATACCGTCGTGCTGTGACTTCTGGTCGCCGCAGTTGTGAATTCCGCATCCCGCAACGATAAGCACGTCCGCATTGTCGCCGATATAAAAATCGTTGTAAACCACGTCGTTGATGCCCGTTTCCGTAAGAATAACGGGAATATGGATGCTCTCGTTCTTTGTGTCGGGAGCAACAATGATATCTATGCCGGGCTTGTCCTTTTTCGTTATGATTTCAATATTTGCGGTGGTATGTCTTTCAACACCCTCGCCGTTTTTTCTCAGATTATAAGCTCCGATGGGAGTTTCGTGAATGTCTGCTATTTCCTGAAGAAGACCCGAATCAATTTTATCCATCATTCCTGTCCTCCTTTGCCTCTGAAATCGCAGGCCTGCGTAAATTCACCAAGCAGAGTGGGGAAGATTTCTTCCTTTGTGCCCTGAGATTTGACCTTGCCGTTCGCAATGACTATCATCGAATCGGCAAGATTCATAATTCTTTCCTGATGGGAAATGACGATAACGCCGTTGTGTCTGCCGTTGGTCATTGCCTTGAAGCTTTCAACAAGAACGGAGAAGCTCCACAGGTCAATACCCGCCTCCGGCTCATCAAAGATGGCCAGCTCAAGCTTTCTTGCCATAAGTGTAGCAATTTCTATTCTCTTGGCTTCGCCGCCCGAAAGAGAAGCGTCCATCTCTCTGTTCAGATAATCCTTTGAACAGAGTCCCACACCCGTAAGATAGCCGCAGCATTCATCCTCGGGAAGCTCACTGCCTGCCGCAAGGGAGAGAAGGCGTCTGACGGTAAGTCCCTTGAATCTGGGGGGCTGCTGGAAGGCGTAGCCGATGCCGAGCTTTGCCCTTTCGGTAACGGACATATCCGTAATATCCGTGCCGTTGAAGAGAATCTGACCGCTTGTGGGCTTTTCAATTCCCATAATCAGTCTTGCAAGGGTGGATTTGCCTCCGCCGTTCGGTCCCGTAATGACGGTGAACTGACCGTCGGGAATTACAAGGTTAATATCATCAATGATTTCAAGATTACCGTTATCGGTATCAACATTGAATGAAAGATTTTTCAGTTCTAACATATTATTCTCCGTGGTTGTTGTCTTTATCTTCAGAGTCTGTGTCGTCCTTTTCCGACGGCGCTTCTTCCTTTTCCGCCCTGTCGGCATCCGCTCTTGTACGGATTGCCCAAAGGCCGAGGATTCCGAAAAGAATCACCGCACCCGCACAGACCGCGATTTTATATACTGATGCTCTTGAAAGACCGCTTTCGTCAAACAGAGAATCTCCGCCCGCCGCCGTACTTACGGCAGACGTTGAAATTCTTAAGGCTTCGGAGCTTTTCGCTTCGGAATACGGCTTTTCGGTCGTTACCTTCTCTGCCGCCTTTGAGGAAACGGCTTTTTCCGCTTTCACGGTCGTTTTTTCGGCTGAAGCTTTTTTTGTAAGATGTGATTTGTAGGTAGTGGTGGGTCTTGTTGTCCTCTGAGTATTTTTCTCTGTCTTTCCGGCTCTGACGGTCGTCTTCCTTACGGTCGTTTTTTCCGTGGTTGAAGCCGGGGTAGTGTAGAGAGGATTTTCAAATCTTCCGCCTCTTGCATCCGATAAAACGCCCTGCTCGTCTCCCACCTGAACAGTCCAGGAAGGAGCCCCGCCCAGCCCCGATTTATCATCAAACTTGATTTCCAGGATGTAGGAATCGGACGTTTCTGTCTTAAGGCAGGCATCAATGAGATAATCGTCGTTATTGATAAGGGGATGCGGCGTTTCTTCGGTTTCTGCATACACCGTTATCATTTCGCTGCCGTTGATGCTGAATTTTACCTTCGGCAATCCCCCGTCCGTTATTTCCTTTGTCCAGACGGAAATCATACAGTAAACGCGGTTTTCCGAGGAAGTGTCAAACAGATATTTCATTACGGCTGTGACAACGTTGTTGCCGTTTTGCTCCGATTCCTTAAACAGAATTTCGGTCTGAGCATCAAACCACTCTTTATTTTCGTTTTTGCCGTCGATTTTTATGTTGATTTTCTCCGCCGAAGCGGTGAGAGTAAGGGAAATCATCATCAGCAAAGCAACGATTCCCCTCGTCACTCTTTTCATATAATCACTCCGTTTTCCGGGAGTTTACTGCTGACCGCCCTGTGCGTTTACGCTGCCGCAGCATTTCTTGTATTTCTTGCCGCTTCCGCAGGGACAGGGATCATTGGGGCCGACCTTTTTCTCCGTGTTGCGTTTGGGCTGCTGCTTGACTGTGCCGTCGGAGGAACCGCTTGTGCTTGTAATCGTAGCGACCTGCTTACGCTGAGTGTCCTCTTTTCTCTTGATTGAGGCGGTAAGAAGCTGCATGACCGTTTCTTCACGGATGTCAAGGTTCATATCGTCAAACATATCCGAGCCCACTTCTCTGTAAGCTACAACGGGGTCCGTCTGACCGTATGCACGAAGGCCGATACCCTTGCGGAGCTGGTCCATCTGGTCAATATGATCCATCCAGTGCTTGTCAACATTACGCAGAAGAATCATCTTTTCAAGCTCGCCCATAATCTTTTCGCCGTCTTCGTTTTCGCCGAATTCGGCTTCCTTATCGGCAAGTATCTTTTCGGCTCTCTCATAGAGGGTTTCGCGGATTTCTTCCTTATCGGTATTTTCGTCGGTGAAATCGCTCTCCGCAATGAGCCAGCCCTTGAATTTATCTTTAAGACCCGCTAAATTCCATTCCGTCTTTCTGTCAACGAGGTAACCGTCAACGGCAGCGTCAATCGTGCCGTGAATCATTCTGGTGATAACGGGAGTAAGGTCCTCGCCGTCAAGCACCTGGTCTCTCTGCTTATAGATAAGCTCTCTCTGACGGTTCATAACGTCGTCGTACTGGAGAACGTTCTTTCTGATACCGAAGTTTCTGCCCTCAATCTTCTTCTGTGAGCTTTCAACGGTATTGGAAATCATCCTTGCTTCAATGGGCATATTTTCGTCAACCTTGAGGGTGTCCATGAGCATCGTGATTTTATCACCGCCGAAAAGACGCATAAGGTCATCGTCAAGTGAAAGATAGAAACGGCTGACACCGGGGTCACCCTGACGGCCGGAACGTCCGCGAAGCTGGTTGTCGATTCGTCTTGATTCGTGACGCTCCGTTCCGATGATGCAAAGACCGCCTGCCGCACGTACTCTGTCTGCCTCGGGTGCGATTTCCTCGTCATATTTCTTTTCCAGCTCTGAATACTGCCTTCTCGCTTCAAGGATTTCCTCGTTGTCCGTTTCCGCGAAGCCCGTTGCCTCGGCAATAAGCTCCTCGGAGTAACCCATTTTTCTCATTTCCGAGGTGGCAAGGAATTCGGAGTTACCGCCGAGCTTGATATCGGTACCGCGGCCCGCCATATTGGTGGCGATGGTAACAGAGCCCTCTTTACCTGCCTGGGCAACGATTTCGGCTTCCTTGTCGTGATACTTGGCGTTCAGTACGTTATGCTTGATGCCTCTCTTCTTGAGCAGATGTGAGAGTGCTTCGGATTTTTCAATGGAAACGGTACCAACCAGTACGGGCTGCCCCTTTTCGTGGCAGGCAACAATCTGGTCGATTACCGCGTTGAATTTTGCCCTTTCCGTCTTATAAACGACGTCGGGTAAATCCTCACGGATCATGGGCTTGTTGGTGGGAACTTCAATAACGTCAAGGGAATAAATCTGATTGAATTCGTTTTCCTCGGTCATTGCGGTACCCGTCATACCGGAAAGCTTCTTGTAAAGACGGAAGTAATTCTGGAATGTGATGGTGGCAAGAGTCTTGCTTTCGTGCTCAACGTTTACGCCTTCCTTGGCTTCAATCGCCTGATGAAGTCCCTCGTTGTATCTTCTGCCCAGCATGATACGACCGGTAAATTCGTCAACGATGAGTACCTCGTTATCCTTTACGACGTAGTCAACGTCCTTTCTCATTACGCCGATTGCCTTGATTGCCTGATTGATATGATGCTGAAGCGTCATGTTTTCGGAATCCATCAGGTTTTCAAGATTAAAGAACTTCTCCGCCTTTGCAACGCCTCCGGCGGTAAGGGTGGCAGTCCTTGCTTTTTCATCAACTACGTAGTCAACGTCCGCATCAACCACGTCATCAACGTCAGTCTTGGAGTCAACCTCTTTGATTCTCTTGCATTTGAGTCCCATGGCAAAGGAATTTGCAAGCTTGTAAAGGTCGGTAGATTTTTCGCCTCTGCCCGAAATGATAAGGGGTGTTCTGGCTTCATCGATAAGGATGGAGTCCACCTCGTCCACAATGGCGAAGCTGTGACCTCTCTGTACCTTCTGCTCCTTGTAAACTACCATATTGTCTCTCAGGTAGTCGAAGCCCATCTCGTTATTTGTACCGTAGGTGATGTCTGCGTTATATGCTTCCTGTCTTTCCTCGTTTTCCTTTTCGTGAATGATAAGACCGACCTTAAGACCGAGGAAGCGGTAAACCTTACCCATCCATTCGGAGTCACGGCGGGCAAGATAATCGTTTACGGTTACGATATGAACGCCCTCACCCGAAAGTGCGTTAAGGTATGCGGGAAGGGTCGCAACGAGGGTTTTACCTTCACCTGTCTTCATTTCCGCAATTCTGCCCTGATGCAGGATGATACCGCCGATAATCTGGACGTAGAAGTGCTTGAGTCCTATGACTCTCCATGATGCCTCACGGCAGGTGGCAAATGCTTCGGGAAGGATATCGTCAAGGGTTTCGCCCTTTGCAAGTCTCTCTTTGAACTCGGCAGTTTTTGCCTGAAGCTGTTCGTCCGTAAGCTTTGAGTATTCCCCTTCAAGCGCCATGACTTTATCGGCTATGGGACGGACTCTCTTTACTTCCTTTGATGAATAATCACCGAAAATTTTCTTGAATAAACCCATTTGTGTGTTTCTCCTTGTTTATAGTCAGTTTCCGAAAGTATAGATAACACTGCCGCAGGGCGTGCCTTCATTCGTAAGTGCTCTTACGCTCATCACTCTGTTGCCGTCAACCCACACGAAGTCGCTCTCTTCGCTGCGGATAAGGGGCTCAACGAAGCTTTCGCCCTTGCCCGATGCGGCTGAATAGTAGGTGATTGCCTGAGAGGGAGTACCGTTGCCGATATCCTCCACAGCGGATGCGAATACCATATTCGTACCGTCGCCGTTTACGGAAAACTCGCTTGCGGATCTGATATTTATATCCTTGAGCGTGACCTCGTCACCCGTAAGCAGATTCGTCATCACGTTTGTATCCTTATTGACAACGTAATTTCCGCTTCTGAGATACGATGACCACGGGCTGTCAAATTTGACTGCATCGTAGACCGCACCGTCCTTTACGGTGACGCTCTTGAAGTTTTCACCGTCTTTTATCATATAGTGAAAACCTTCATCATCGCTGACAAACCAGCAATCAATTATGTCCTTTGCAACGATTGAAGGACGGTAAGCGGAGGAGTAAACCATAACGTCGGCTCTCTCACCGTACTCTTCGGCTGTGTAATATCTTGATGAAAGGAACAGCTTTTCGCCGCCTTCATTTGCCATAAATTCATCCGTCATCATTGACCAGCTCTGCTTTAAACCGCCGTTTTTATCAACAAGACGGGTATTCTGATTGAGTCCGCAGGAAACGGAGGAGGTACTGCCGGGAACGAAATTCGTATATATTTCGCTGAAAATCTTATCCGCCCTCCAGAAGTTTTCCTTATTGAAATCGCAGAGAAGCATATAGCCGTCACCGTAGCCGGCGGGATTCTTTGCTATCTTGCAGAAGGCGTACGAGTAAACGTCAATGGAAGGATTCATAGCCGACGTAAATACGCCGTAACCAACGGTAAGACTGTCCGCATCAATATAGGTAAGCGTAACAGGTACGCTCACACCGGAGGAATTCACGCTGACGGATGCCTTTTTCGTTTCGTAGGAAGCGGGGGTGAATTTACCCGAAGCGTAATTCCAGAATTTTATTTCGTTTTCAAGGGTTGCCGTGTAGTAAAGCCCTTCTTTATCCGTAGGCAAAAAGATTTCACCGTTTTCACCTGCGGTAGTCAGCTTCCTTGTGTATTCGCTGTTTTCAAGCACGAATTCCACCTTTTCGCCGGTAGGCGCGGAAATCTCATATTCCTCATTTGTCTTTTTGGATTTCACCACGAAGAATACAAGCACGGAGGCAACCATAACAGCTGCCATTATAATCGGTAAGGTCTTTTTCATTGCGTCTTCCTCACAATTCTATATCAAGCTCAACGGGACAGTGGTCCGAGCCGAAAATTCCCGTATGTATTTTTGCATCCTTTATCCTGTCATTAAGCCGTTCGGATACGATGAAATAATCTATTCTCCAGCCCGCGTTTCTCTCTCTTGCGGAGAAGCGGTAGGACCACCAAGAGTAAGCATCACTTTCATCGGGATAAAGATATCTGAAGGTATCGGTAAATCCGCTCCGGAGCATCTCGGTCATCTTGCCTCTTTCCTCATCGGTAAAGCCGGCGTTGTGTCTGTTCGCGGCGGGATTTTTGATATCTATCTCGTTATGGGCAACGTTCAGGTCGCCGCAGTAGATAACGGGCTTCTTTTCGTCAAGGGATTTTATGTACGCTCTGAAATCATCCTCCCATTTCATACGGTAATCCAGTCTTTTAAGACCGTCCTGCGAATTGGGTACGTATACCGTCACGAAATAGTAACCGTCAAATTCAAGGGTGATTACCCTTCCTTCGTGGTCATGCTCCTCTATGCCGATACCGTAAGTGACCGCAAGGGGTTCTTCCTTTGTAAAAATCGCCGTACCCGAATAGCCCTTCTTTTCCGCATAATTCCAGTACTGATGATATCCGGGTAAATCAAGCTCTGCCTGACCCTGCTGCATCTTCGTCTCCTGAAGGCAGAAGATATCCGCATTAAGACTTGCGAAGCTGTAATAAAAATCCTTGCCCAAACAGGCGCGTATTCCGTTTACATTCCAGGAAACAAGTTTTTTCATAAACATACTCTCCCATAATAATGTTTGATTATAGCACAATATGATTCATTTGTCACCCTTTTATTTATAAATAAATTGTGAACTCATAATGCTATTTTAATTCACAAATTTATGCCCCGTTTTTTGTTGAAATGTAATCAAAATATTTAGCTGTCTTGACAAAGAAAAAGGCATAGTGTATTTTATTGTTGTATACGGCATTTCTTCCGGATTAATTCGGAGTTCTGCCGGAAATCAAATTATTTAATCCGGAGGAAAAAACATGAAAAAGATTCTTGCAGTTTTACTTGTACTCGCAATGGTCTGCGTAGTATTCGCAGCATGCGGCAAGGACGAACCCGAAGCCACAACAACAGAAGCTGATACTTCCGTTTCCGAAGAAGTAACAGACACCACCGAAGAAGCTTCAAAAGTAGACGCTACCGAAGCTGAAGTAACCGACGAAAACGGCGAAGATGTTTCCGAAAAAGAAACAGAAGCTGCTGACGACGAAGATCCTTCAACATGGGACGTTGCTAAGATCGTTGCTTATTACAACGAAGCTCGTAAGACCACAGCTGACCAGGGTAAAGCTCCTGCCGGCTTCCAGACAATGAAGCTTGCCGGCGACATCGGCGGTGACGGCGCTATCGGCATTATCCTTAAGGTTCTTCAGCCCGCAGCTGAGAAAGCTCTTTCCAAGAACTCCAAGTCAACTGACTATATCCCCGCTCATGACAGCCAGCCCGTCCTTGAATCCGACGTTACAAGTGCAACAGCTTCAAAGGACGCTAACGGCAACATCGTTATCAACATCAACCTCAAGAACCAGATAGACGGTCCCGACGGCGACTCCAAGAACGGCGGCGCAGTTGCTCGTGGTGTAAGCACACTCGGCAGTATCGAGAACGCTCTTAAGGAACTCGGCGCAGAAATCACTGAAGGCAGAAATACTGTTACTCTTACATACAACAACGCATATATTAAGAACTGCGTAATCAATCCCGAAACAAAGCTTATCAAGAAGGCAACATACCACTTCACAGTAAACGTTCTTGTTAAGGATGCTAAGGCAAAGCTCGGCATCTCCCTTACTCTTAAGAATCTCAAAGCTCCCATCGACTACACAGTTCAGGTTGGCTAATATAAACCAATAACAAAACGGACCTCAGCTTCGGCTGAGGTCTTTTTGCGTATTCAGTGAAGAGTGAATATTCCGGGTCGCTTCGCTCCGGATTGTATTTACTGCTCCCTTAAAATCAAGCCAATCGCATACACCGCCACGAAAAGGCAGGCACTTACGGTTAAATAAGTGCCTGCCTTTATTATGTATTGATTGATTTGAAAATTAAAACTCGATTACGCTTGAAAATGTTATTTTTACACTCATGCTCAGATTAATGCCACCAAAAAGGATCTTAAAATCATCAAGGTTCATATTTACGGTATAACTCCACGTACCGCCTGTAATAATTCCGTCTTCATCTATTTCACATGCTATATATGAGTCAGAATATTCAAAGGTAACGCTCTCTTTCCCGGATTCTATTTCCGCACCCAGCTCTTCAAAAGCAGCATCAAGCGAGCCGATACTGCCTATTGCTTTTGAAACCGGTCCGCTGTTTTCGGGGTCTCCGTCCAAGCCGTCCGTCTGTCCCTTGACAAAGATGAGCAGCGAGGTTTTTCCGGCGTTTTGCAAATAGGCGATACCTTCAATATCGTCCATTGTCAGCTCGCCTTCTCCCGGTATCGAATTCACTTCATACTTTTGTCTGCGCAAGGCATTTTGGGCAATCGGAATCATTTCATTCATCAATAAGCCGACGCTTCCTTCGGCCTCCATTTTGCTTAACTCAAAATAATTTGCTCCGCTGATTTCACCCTTTTCGTTGGTATTCTTAACGGCGGAATTATACATGGCAAGGAGGTCTTCGGCGGTTTCTCCCTCGGCAACGGTAAGGGCCTCGCCGCATACCGCATAGGCGGAAACCGATGCGGTCACACCCGCGTGGGTGACCTGTGTGTTGGTGTACTGAGCATATTCGGGGCTGATTCCCGTCAAAGGAATTTTATCCGTTTTAACGAAAAGCCCTCTGAATTTCAGAAGCAGACTCTGAATGAAATTAAGTCCCTGAGTATCGGGGGAAAGAATTGCAGTAAACGAAACGGAACAGGATTTGCCGGGCATAAGCACAGGTGCTTTGCAATAGGTGGTGCTTCCTCTGAGAGGGAGATAATTGCCGCCGGATACGCCCGCGCTGACGTTTGATACAGCCGCTTCGCCGACGTTTTCCACCGTTACGGTAATGACCGCCTTATCAAAAAGACGGTAGCTTCCTTTATCGGTCGTTACGGTCACCTTGAGATTATCCTTGGGACTTGATTCATTTGCCCATGCCGTAAGCGGAATCAGAGCAACGGCAAGGCACAGTATGACCGACAAAATCTTATTTGTCTTTTTCATAATATCTTCCTTTCTTTATCATACGGACAATTTAAGTTATCCCGCCGCAAGGGATAAGTGTTTATGTATTCAAATTACTATATCCGTGCCCGATTTGTCAAGAGACAGCCGATGCGATATGTCTGAATGTAAACATGTTCCGAAAACAGACGCCTCCCGATTGACAAACGTCTTCACGGCGTAGGTAAAAATCGCTTAAGCCAAAACATTTTAATTTCTGAAAAAGGCAGACATCTACCGTCAGATAAATACCTGCCTCAAAATTTACATTATTTAGTTTGGTATGTTCTTCCTCAAAATAATCAAGCAGTAGCAAAGCGAAGATTAGTTTGAGTGAAGAAAGTCGTTTTACGAATGAACACTCGTCCTCACAAGCTCCGTATCATTCGCGCCCGCGTAAAAGCGAACTCTCATTCACTCCGCTGCTCGTCCTCTCCCCAACAAGTTATCACTTGTCGGGGACCCCATATTGTACGGGGAATGAGTAAAACGGCTTAAAACCAAACACTATAATTTCCATAATAAATGCAGACACTTACCGTCAGATAAGTGCCTGCATAAAAACAACTATTTCTTGTTTGGTTTGTTCTTCACCAAAATAATCAAGCGTAAATCAAAAGTTATTCAAGCGGTACGCGCAGAAGATATCGGATGAAGAAATCGTCTTTGCGACCGAACACAGTACCGAGGTACGGGGAGGGCGCAAAAACGATGAGGCAAAACTTATAATCATTTACCTTATTTTATAAAAATCAACGGGCTCACCTTTAAGGCAAGCCCGCTTTGTTATTTGTTTTGCCGTTCTTCGCCGATAGATTCAAGCGAAACAGGAGATTTTTATTCGGTGCGGAGTGCTACTACCGGATCCTTGCGTGATGCAATTCCCGAAGGAATAAGTCCCGCAATAAACGTCAGCACCATGCTGATGACTACCAGTGCGATTGCACCCTCCGTGGGAAGCTGCGCAACGTGAGGAATTGACGTAAGATGCTTGATAATCATATTGATGGGGATATTCAGCAGCATCGTTACGCCGATACCGATTGCGCCCGAAACAAATCCGACGATAATCGTTTCCGCGTTGAACACTCTGGAAATATCTCTCTTGGAAGCACCGATTGCACGGAGAATACCGATTTCCTTCGTTCTTTCAAGAACGGAGATATAGGTGATGATACCGATCATAATTGAGGATACGACCAGCGAAATCGCAACGAACGCTATCAGAACGTAAGAAATGATGTTGACAATCTTTGTAACAGATTTAAGGAGAATGGCGATGTAATCCGTATACTTGATATCATTCTTGTCGTTCTTGTCGCTTGCGTTATATTCGTCAATGATGCTCGAAATCATATCTTTTGACTCAAAATCAAGGGGATAAATGTTAATCTGTCTGGGTTGGTCAAGACTGCCTACACCCAGGATATCCATTGCCTCGTCATAGCTCTTCGCAAGGGGCTGGGGTTCTTCCTCTTCGGGTTCCTCTTCAACGGGCTCCTCGGGCTCTTCCGAGGGTACGTTTGCTTCGCCCTGTATCATAAAGTAGCTGATGAGCTTCAGCTTGTCGTCTCTGCTGTATTTGCTCAGGTAGCTGTACGCAAGGGAGCCGGAAATGGGGATGCCGCTCTGTGACATCATATTGCCCAGCATTGAGGTAAGCTCGGACTTTTCGGATGATGAAAGACCGTCCTTGAGCATAAGCTCAACAAGGCGCTTTGCCTGAGCCGCTTCGTTTCCGCTCATTGTGGCATCAATCTTTGCATAGATCTCAGATTCCGAAATGGGAGGAATGGAGTTGAGGTCGGGCATTGAGGGTACAGCCGTAAAGCTTGCTTCGGGAGCTTTACCGTCAAAATCAAGGGCAGATACCGTGGGAGTTTCCCATACCTCGGTTGCCTCCGTCTTTGCGGTCGTTTCTTCCTTCTTGCCGTCCTTATCCTTCTTTGCATCCTCTTCCTCAACGGGGAAGGGAAGGCCGGTGAATACGTCAACGTCGGGATTTGCCTTCTGCTGTTTTACGATTTCCGCTTCGTTCGTCTTATTTACAACGTGCTCAATGAGTGCCTCGGTGTAACCGATACCGCCCATCGTGTTGACCATAACGGAATCGTCCGCGGGACGGATGATGCCTACGATTTCAATATCTTCGGCTTTGTTGATAAGCTTTTTAACGAATTTCTCGTCCTCATGCTTGTCAACCCACTGCTTGGTTTCTTCGTCGTAATCGTAATATTCGGGCTCGGTGATAAGCTTGAACTTCTTGCCGACGATTTCGTCATATTCAAGCACGAAGGATTCCTCGCTGACCTTTCCGCCCTGCATAAGACTTGTCATTGCCTCCATCATATCATCGGCGTTTGCAAGGCCGAGGCCGAGGACCGCAAGGGAGCTGATTTCGTTATGCTTATCAATGATAAGAACTGCCTGATTGGGGTTGCCGAAATCGTTCCATTTGCCTGCAATGAGGTCATACTGCTTCTTGACGAGCTCTTCGTTGTCAACAAGCTCTATCCATGAATTGTACATTTCGGCATAGGACTCCATGGTGGAGGTATCAATACCCATTGAGCCGAGATTCATATTGCCCATATAAGCGCTCATCAGCTCAAGGATGGGGCTGGGATAAACCTGAGTAATACCCTTTTCCTCGGTGACAGGTGCATAGATATTCATATCGCAGCTGTATTTATACTGGATTGAGCTTGCATAATCCTTGATATTGCTCTCTCCGCTTTCAATGAATTTCTTGAATGAGGAAAGGTCGTTGCTCCAGATTGCAGCCGAGAATGAATTTGCAAGCTGCGAGAGCATGGTATTTGAATAAACCTTGTCCAGCTCATGCTCGGCTTCGCCCGTGCCGCCGGGAGTCATTCCCGCCATGGCGGTCATTGCGGAGGAGGAGTCGGTCGTGGTCTTGTCAATGGTAATGGGATAAGATGTAAGGGTTTCCTGCTGAATTGAATCAATATATGCCTGGAAGCCCGACGAAAGCGAAAGAATAAGAGCGATGCCTATGATACCGATACTGCCTGCAAAGGAGGTAAGGAAGGTACGCATTTTCTTTGTAAGCAGGTTGTTGGTGGAAAGGGAAAGAGCCGTGAAGAAAGACATTGAGGGCTTCTTGGAGCTTTCCTTCTTTTCCGTCTTTTTCTCCGTCACGGCTTCCGTGTTCTCTTCTGCCGTTTCGGGTTTATTCTCTTCTTCTGCACCGTCAAAGGGATTGGAATCATCGGTAATCTTACCGTCAATGAGGCGGATGATTCTGGTGGAATATTCCTCGGCAAGCTCGGGGTTGTGGGTTACCATTACGACAAGCTTGGTCTTGCTGATTTCTCTGAGGATGTCCATTACCTGAACGCTCGTTTCGGAGTCAAGAGCGCCGGTGGGCTCGTCGGCAAGGAGGATTTCGGGGTTGTTTACAAGAGCTCTTGCGATGGCAACTCTCTGCATCTGACCGCCGGAAAGCTGGTTGGGCTTCTTGTTGAGCTGGTCGCTCAGACCCACCTTCTCAAGAGCATCCTTTGCTCTCTGCTTACGCTCTGCCTTTGAAACACCCGAAAGAGTAAGGGCAAGCTCAACATTTGCAAGTACGGTCTGATGAGGAATGAGGTTGTAGCTCTGGAATACGAAACCGACCTTGTGATTACGGTAATTATCCCAGTCACGGTCCTTGTAATCCTTTGTGGAAACACCCTCAATGATAAGGTCGCCGGACGTATACTGATCAAGACCGCCGATGATATTCAGGAGCGTAGTCTTGCCGCATCCGGAGTGACCGAGGATGGAAACAAATTCGCAGCTTCGAAAGCTGACGCTGACACCCTTAAGAGCCGTTACGGTAGTATCCCCGGTGGGATATTCTTTAACGATGTCTTTTAACTGAAGCATATTCAAACTTCCTTCCGGAAAAAATTCTTGACAAATTTTGCTGTTGGTGTTACATTTGTAACAGTTACAGATGTAACGCAAGGCAATTCTATCATTATTTTATGAATAATTCAATAACATTAAATCTAAAAGTTACATACGAGGCAAATTTGTAATGAAAAAAAGAAACGAAACTTCTCGTCTCACAAGAGAATGTATCACAACCGCTCTGCTTCTGCTATCGGAGGAAAAGGATTATGATGATATCACGATAACGGATATCACGGAAAAAGCGGGAGTGTCACGCATGGCTTATTACCGTCACTACAAGAGCAAGGACGAAATAATCGTCAGCTACCTTGCAGACGAGGGCTCCGCCTTTGCCGAGTACATCGTAAACCGTGAGCATACCCTCAGGGATATACTAATGATGGCGGGTAATTTCTTTTCGGATAACATCATCCTCATCAAAGCCATCATCAAGGCAAACCTTATCAACGACTCCATGAGGGTCATGAACGATATTTTCAGCAGTCTTTTCCCCATCATCAGGACCGATGTGCGTACGGGATACGCCACCGGCTTTTATATAGGGGCGATTACCTCCGTTTTCAGAATCTGGCTTGAATCGGGTATGCACGAAAGTGTGGAGCAGATTGTGGATTTCATCTGTGAAAACATAGGTGAAAAGGTTGAGCAGGAATACTACGAATTCAGAAACAAAAAAATAAAGCAGTAACGGCAAAAAGAAAAGCCCGGATTCAAATGAATCCGGGCAATTTTATTGCTTCTTATTCTTCGCAGCCGTCACATTCGTCACAATCGCATTCGCAATCGAACTCAAGGAGTGTGCCGCAGTTGGGGCATTCAAGCTTACCCTCGTCGAGGATTTCGTCATCTATGCAGATAACTTCGCCGCACTCGGGGCACTCAACGTCGTAAAACTCTTCTTCGTCGTAGTCGTCATCGCAGCAGCAATCACAGTCATCGTAATCGTCTTCACCGTCGATATATGCTTCGAGGTCTGCAAGGTCTTCGTCAACAGCGACAAGCTGCTCTGCAAATACGTCGAGGTCATCGTCAAGATCGTCAACCTCAGCGGCGATTTCGCCGAGAGTATTGATAATTGCCTTGAGAAGCTTATCGGTATCCTTGCTCTCGTCGAGCTTGATTCCGTCTGCAAGGCCTTTAAGGTAAGCAACCTTCTCTGTCATTGACATAATTATTTCCTCCTTAAATATAAATCCGTATTTCCGAACTTATGCTCTGGAAAGATATTCGCCTGTTCTGGTATCGATAATGATCATTTCGCCTTCGTCGATGAAAAGGGGAACCTTGACCTCTGCACCGGTTTCAAGAGTAGCGGGCTTGGTAGCATTGGTAGCCGTGTTGCCTGCAAAGCCGGGATCGGTCTGTGTAACCTGAAGAGTTACGGACGTGGGGGGCTCAATACCGAAAACGTTGCCCTTGTAGGAAAGGATACGGCAAACGGTATTTTCCTTGACGAACTTGAAGTTGTCGGGAAGAGTGTCTGCACCGATGGGAGCCATGTCATAAGTTTCGGGATCCATGAAATAATAGAGATCGCCGTCATTGTAGGAATATTCCATTTCCTTGCGCTCAATGTATGCGGTGGGGAATTTATCGGTGGGGTTGAAAGTACGCTCAACTACTGCGCCGCCGATAACGTTTTTTATCTTGGTCCTTACAAAAGCTGCACCTTTACCGGGCTTAACATGCTGGAATTCGATAATCTGATAAACCTGACCTTCCATTTCGAAGGTAACGCCGTTTCTGAAATCGCCTGCTGATACCATAATTTTGTCTCCTTAGTTTAGTTTAAGTGATTAACACAAGTATTCTATACTATATTCTGCCTTTTTTCAAGTGTTTTTTTCACTATGTCACAACACAATGAGGGATTTTTCGCAATTTGTGAGGTTTTCATATCCCGTATCGGTGATAAACGCCATATCCTCAATCCGAACCCCGAACTCGCCCGGGATATAGATTCCCGGCTCATCCGTTACCACGTCGCCCAGCTGAAGCACCGCCTCGCTGCGCGGACTGACGGAGGGACCCTCGTGGATATCTATGCCGACACCGTGTCCCGTTCCGTGGCCGAAGCAGTCGCCGTAGCCCGCGGCGGAAATAATGTCCCTTGCTGCGGCATCCGCCGTTTTGCAGGGTACTCCCGGCCCGAGCACGTCAAGGCAGGCAAGCTGTGCCTTCAGTACGGTTTCGTAGACTTCCGCCATCTTATCCGTAACGCTTCCGACGGCAACGGTCCTGGTCATATCACTGTGATATCCGTCCACAACGGCACCGTAATCCATGGTGACGAATTCCCCGCTTTTTACCTTCTTTTCCGTTGGTACTCCGTGGGGCTTGGAGGTATTTTCGCCGCTGACAGCGATGGTGGAAAAGGATAAATCATCTGCACCGTTTTTCAGCATGAAATACTCAAGCTCAAGCCGTATATCCTTCTCGGAAACTCCGGGTTTTATGAAGGTCAGAATATGCCCGAAAGCGCCCTCGGCTATCCTCTGAGCGGCGATTATTCTCTGCTTTTCATACTCTTTTTTGCGCCGTCTGAGAGCCAGGATTTCATCGTCTGTTTTCTTAGAAAAAACCGATGCTTCAAGCATATTTTCAAGGCGGTTGAAATCCGCTACGGAAAGGTTTGCGCTCTCGGTGTAAACCATTGATATACAAAGCTTTGACAGCAATTCGTTCAGCTGTTCCTCTGCCCGTCTGAGCAGCATTATCTCATCGCATTCTCCCGCTTTCTGACCTGCCGCCTCGCAGTATCTCGAATCCGCCAGCATTATGCTTTTTTCCTTCGTTACCAGAAGATATCCGTCGTCAAGACAGAAGTCCGTCAGATAGCGGATATCCGGGTTGGAGGTAATGAGGTACGCTTCCCCGTTTCCGAGGGTTGATTTAAGTTCCGCAAGTGACATAAAATTCCCTCACTTTTTCTGAATTCTGCGGATTTCGCGGACCACTCTTGAAACGGGCAATCCGACGATGTTGAAGTAATCGCCCTCTATCCTCTCAACAAGGACACTGCCCTTGCCCTGGATGCCGTAGGCCCCTGCCTTATCCATGGGCTCGCCGCCCGTAACGTAGTGTTTGATTTCCTCATCGGTAAGATCCCAGAATTTGACCTTGCTTACACAATGGAAGGTCTCCTCTTTACCGTCGTACGCGAGGCAGACACCCGTGATGACCTCGTGTTCCTTCCCCGAAAGTGCGGAAAGCATCTGGCAGGCGTGCTCCTTATCTTTGGGCTTGCCCATTATCTTGCCCTCAAGCACGACCACGGTATCCGCGCCGATTACGATTGCGTCCTCCGCAATGGCGGAAATGGCAAGTGCCTTTTTCTTTGCGATATATTCCACGGCTTCCGCGGGAGCAAGTCCCTCGGGAGGTGTTTCGTCAACGTTTTTGATGCATACGTCAAATTTCAGCTCCGCATTGGCAAGCAGCTCTCTGCGTCTGGGTGATGACGATGCGAGAATTATCTTTTTCATCCGATTATTCCTTTCCCGATAAGAGCGGCTGCCTTGAGGACAAACGCCTGCGTCTTACCGTCACGGATTTCGTTATTAAGTACCATTTCAACCGCTTTTTCAACGGGAATTTTCTCAACCTCAAGGAATTCGTCCTCGTCGGGATGCATCTGAGTGGCGTTGAGATTCCACGCGGCATAGAAATGGATTATCTCACCGCAGTAGCCGGGTGTGGGATAGAACTTTCCGCAGTCATAATAATTATCTGCCGTATATCCCGTTTCCTCCTCCAACTCTCTCCTGCCCGCCTCAAAGGGATCCTCTCCCTTTTCAAGCTTGCCGGCGGGAAGCTCCAGCACCACCTCGGAATAGGGATAGCGGTACTGTCTGACGAAGATAAGCTCTCCTTTATCGGTGACAGGTGCAAGGCAGACTCCGCCGGGATGCTCAACCACTTCTCTCGTACACGGCTTGCCGTCGGGAAGCAGGGCATCGTCACATCTGACGTTGATGATTCTGCCGTTGAACACGTAGTTTTTATTAACTGTTTTTTCGGTAAGGTCCATAATCAGTCCTCCTGTATCCGAATCTATGCAAGGGATTATATCACAAACTTGCAAATTTTTGATTAGACAAGTTGTATAAAAAATATCCTATTTTTTAGTTCATATTGTAGTATTCAAAAATTATATAAGTGATGATATAATGTTTTTATACTCGGCGAATGTGCGCCGCAATCTAAGGAGAAATAATATGAACACTAAATTCTGTGCAAAGCCGGACGGCAAGCTTCACTATCCCCACACCATTCTTACGGGTTTTGCTTTTCTGGCATCCTCAATCGCATGGGCGATTTACGACCCCTTCGTAACCAAGATTCTCAACAGACTTCTTCAGGCAAACCCCACCATCACCCATTGGAGCAGCGTGCTTTCGGAGAAGCTTCCCTTCCTGGTTAAATTTTCCGCGACACAGGGTGACGACGTTGCCGCTCTCGGCCTTGTTCCCCTTTTCATCGGTATTATTATGACCTTTGATAACATCTTCGGTGTTATCTTCCAGCCCACCTTCGGCAAAATTTCCGACAGGACTCATTCAAAGATGGGTAAGCGTAAGCCCTACATCGTTTTCGGCGCTCCCGCTTCAGCCCTCTTCTTTGCTCTTATCCCCGTTATCGCAATCAAAACCGGTTCTCTCCCCCTGACGATGGTGTGCATCATTCTTTACGTATTCATCATGTCTCTCTGGAGAGCTCCCTGCGTTGCGCTTATGCCCGACCTTTGCCCCAACGAACTCCGTTCCGAGGGTAACGCGATCATCAACCTCGTAGGCGGCGTAGGCAGCGTAGTCGGCATGGTTGCCGGTACTATCGTCACCGCAGTTTACTGCCTTGTTACGGGCATTGATAAAAAAAGCGATGTTTTTGACGAGCTGAACACCTTCCCGTACGTATTCCTTCTGGGCGCAGTCGTAATGATTATCTGCACGCTGGTGGTTTACTTCACGGTCAAAGAGCCCGACAGCAGACTCAAGGCGGTTTCGGAAGCGGCTCAGGCAGCTGACGAAGCGGCAAAGGCAAAGGCGGAAAAGGAAGCCGCAAAGGCGGAGAAGGAAGCTCTCAAGGCAGAGAAGCTTTCAGGTGCGGAGCGCAAGAGTCTTATTTTTATGATGGGCTGTCTGTTCTTCCTCTTCTGCGGTACTAACGCAGTTACCACCTTCTTTGCTCTTTTCGCTGATGAAATCCTTCACAAGACCGCATCCGAAGCGACCCTTATGGCTACCGCTCTCGGCGCAGCAGTCGCAGTAGGTGCAATCCCCGCCGGCTGGCTCGGCAAGCATCTCGGCCGTAAGAAGACCATCATCCTCGGTCTCATCGTTTACCTTGCGGCATTCGGCTCATACATCTTTGCTCAGGACGTGCTTCACAGTGTTCCTCTTATGAACGTTCTTATCTGGGTTGCCCTCATCGTAGGCGGCTTCGGTCAGATTTTCATTACCGTAAACACCCTTCCCCTCGTGCTTGAAATCGGCGGCATCAACAAGGTCGGCACATTCACCGGCTACTATTACACCGCTACCTTCTCGGCACAGATCGCAACTCCCATCGTATTCGGTATCGTTGCAATGATTACCAATACGTACAAAACTCTGTTCTATTACTGCCCCGCCTGCTTCATTCTTTCCCTGCTCTGCATCCTTGTTGTAAAGCACGGTGAAGCACAGACGATTTCCGACGAAATGATAGAAAAAATCAGAGACGAAAACGAAGACTGATATAACTGTGTCTGCGGCTGCTGCATTTTGCGGCAGCCGCATTTTGAAAATAAAAACCGTCAGTGTGGTGATGTTTATATGATAATCAGAAAAGTTGAGGAAAAGGACCTGCGTGCTTCGGCGGAATGTGCCGTTCAGTCCTTCGGCGGAGAAATCACAGCCGATGATATGACGATGCCCCCCTACGAAATACTCGCGGCGTTTGCAGACGACGATAAGACTCTTATGTCACAAATCGAGGTCAACGACTATACCTGCTTTTACGGAAAGGGTAAGCTTCGCTGTGCGGGAGTGGGAGGCGTTGCGACTCTTCCTCAGTACAGACACAAAGGCACGGTGCGTGCCCTTTTCAATAAGCTCTTTGAATCCGGTTACGATATAAGCATACTCCATCCCTTCTCCACGTCGTATTACAGGAAATTCGGATACGAAACCTCGGCGGATTTCATATCTCTTGAAACGGGTGCGGATAATTTCGCTTTTATCCCCTGCTCCGACAGAGTGAAATGCGTCCGGGAGGATAACCTTGAAGAGCTGCTTGAGGTATATAACCGTCTTGCTTCCCGGTACAATCTGGCCTATGAAAGAAAAGACGGCGGATTCTTTAACCTTAAGCCCTTTGACACGCCAGATTACACTTATCTGTCCCTTGACGAAAACGGCAGACCCGACGGTATGGTGAGCTTTTCCGTAAAGAGAAGCGAGGAAACGCTTGAGGTGTCCGAAATCTGCTTTGAAGATAAGAAAGCCATGCTGAATCTGCTTGGTTATCTCAGGCAGTATGAGAGCAATCTTCCGCTCATCAGATTTACGATGCTCCCTCTCTCCTCCCCGATAATCCGCTATCTCGTCAATGAGGGAAATGCAAAGCGGCAGCTGCAGAATACGGGTGCGATAAGGATAATCAATCTTAAAAACGTCCTCGGCAAAGTGGATTGGCCTCTTGAAAAAGGCGGCTTCACATTTAGGGTGAACGACACCGTTTCCGCCAACAGCGGTACCTTTTTCCTTGAATACGGAGACGGAGGTCACACATTGACAGACTGTGACGGCAGCCCCGATTTCGTTATGGAAAGCTTCGCGATGTCAAAAATTTTCCTGTGCGGAATAAGTCCAGATGATGCCCCGTATCTGAACGGACTTGAAATCATAAACAATAATCCCGATTTGTACAAAGCATTCCCGCAGAAAAATACATTTTTCTGCGGCAGCTTCTGAGGTGATACCATGAAGAGAAAATATATCGTTAAATTTGCGGTACGGCTTATGTGCATCCTTATGCTTACCGCCACGCTCCTTTTCCAGAGCGTATCTGCGGATGAAATCTTCCTTCCTCCCCCGGGCAATACCGAGCAGATTCCCGTGGGGCAAATTATCAGCGACGGCACGGATATCTATGAAACAGACGGTGAGGGCGGCATATACCGCAAAGAGGTCGAAACCGTTTGGGGCACGAGCTCCTCTCTGCCCGCCGTCTACGATCTGAGAAATGTTGACGGCAAAAGCTACGTCACAAGACCCGAATGTCAGTATTCGGGAAACTGCTGGGCGTTCGCTTCCATCTCTTCCCTTGAATCCAACGTAATGAAGCAGGGCTATGATGAGCCCCATTTTTCAAAAACACACCTTACCTATTTCGCCAAAAAACCCGCAAACGAGGGGTATTTCTATCAGTATCCCTTCAGCTCCGGCGGAAACATCAACGACACCATCGGCGCTCTTTCAAATCTTGAGGGCATTGCAAACAAATCCGATTTTCCCAATAATCTGACTCCGGGCGAGGTTACCCTTTCCGAATCCGATAGATACAATACGGGCAGCGGATACGTTCTTGACGAGGCGGTTTCTCTCACAACCACAGGCGAAATCAAAAACTGGATTTCGGAAAACGGCGCCGTTTACGCTTCCGTACTTCAGACAGAGCTCAACGACGGCTATATGTTCAACGATTCCCTCGTATGGAACGGAAGCTCCCTCAATTCGTCTCCCGTCACCAATCACGGCATTACCATCATTGGCTGGGACGATACGATTCCCGCAAGTGCCTTTACCCACACGGAGTCCAGATATTACTCAAACGGTGAAAAGGCAGACAATGCTCCTCAGGCGACCTATACCCCCGCCGTCAACGGTGCGTGGATAGTCAAGAATACCGTAGGTCTCACCAGAAACGGCGTTCCTCAGGAATACTACGACGAAAACTATATGTACGTTTCCTACGGTCAGTTCCTCGGCTCCGTAAACGGTCTGAAGGCCATGGAAAATCCCGGTATCAACAGAAACTACACATACACCGAGAGAGTTCCCAATTACTACTATTACGGTGAATTTCCTCAGTACTCCAACGTATTTACCGCAGACGTCGCAGGTAAGATTGACAGCGTGGGATTCCTGCTTGCTCCCAAAGCGGGTGAAAGCATCACGGACGTTACCGCAACATTCAGGGTATATAAAAATCTTCCCTCAAACTATACTTCTCCTACGGACGGCACCTGTATGTTCACCGTATCCAGGCACTATACCAATGAGGGCTACTATACCTTTGACTTTCCCACAAAGGTTTCCGTTTCAAAAAACGAAATCTTTTCGGTAGTCATTCTGCTTCACGACTCCCGGGGATGCTCCCTTCAGATTCCCTTTGAGCGCTACAACAAATCCGAATCAAGTCCCTTCTACGTTTCGGGTCCGAAGCAGAGCTACTTCACCCGTACCGAAAACGGCATAATGACCGACAACTATTCGGATGCCGTCACGTTTACTCAGGGCAATATCTTCATGCATGTTTTCACTACCTGCCTTCATACCGATACCACCGAGGTTACTAACGCTCAGAACGCAAACCGCGTTGATGTTTACTGTTCCCTCTGCGGAAAATACTTAAGAACGGAATGTAAGGTACACACCATCGTAACGGAAAATGGTACTCCCGCCACCTGCCTTGCAGACGGACTTACCGACAGAATCTACTGCTCCGAATGCGATTACGTTCAGAAGGAAGCGGAAACCATACCGGCTCTCGGTCATAATCCCGTAACGGATAAGGGATATCCCAAGACCTGCACAGAAGACGGTCTCACCGACGGCTCTCACTGCGCAAGATGCACTGCCGTGCTTACACCGCAGTCCGTAATTCCCAAAGGTCATACCGTAATAGTTGACCGCGGCTATCCCGCCACCTGCAAAAACACGGGACTTACCGACGGCTGGCACTGCTCGGAATGTGAAGCAAAGGAAGACCGGCAGACGATTCCCGTTACGGAACATAAAGATTCAAACAGAGACGGACTCTGCGATTTCTGTTCCGCTCTGCTGGATGCCGGACTACACAATAAATATCTTCTTGACCGTGTTTCAATCAAAGCTCCCGACAGCGGAACGGTTGACTATAAGAACAAGGCAGCGTTTA
This sequence comes from Acutalibacteraceae bacterium, assembly GCA_045598305.1. Taxonomy (GTDB): domain Bacteria; phylum Bacillota; class Clostridia; order Oscillospirales; family Acutalibacteraceae; genus CAG-177. The sequence continues at coordinate 28,222 of JAZLLW010000031.1, read as the reverse complement.
CCGCTTCCGTAAACGGAACTCTTCCCGAGGGATACTGCATTGCGGTTTATGACGGAAAAAGTGAAATCGGCAGGGGTGCTTCCTCGGTCAGCGTAACGTCAGGTGAGCTTGACGCATCGCGATCATTTACCGTTAAGATTATCGCTCCCGACGGCTCTCCCGCATTGAATTCGGCAGGAAAAGAAATCAGCAAGACCGTTCAGGTCAACGTAAAGAAAAATATAATCACGATTATCATCGCATTCTTCAGGTCCATATTCGGAGGTCAGCCCACCAAAAACATCTGAGAGGTACAGATATGAATTTTGATGATGCCGTTAAATATTACAGCGAAAACCCCACCGACGAAGGTCTTTACGATGCCGCGGAAAAACTGTGCGGCGAGCTGACGCTGAAAGAGAAACTGGGTATGCTTTCGGGCAGGCAGTTTTTTATCAGAAACGGCTACGACCTTTTCGTCAACGGTCAGAAATATAACTGCCGTCCCTGCATCGCGGGCGGCGTAAAGCGTCTGGGAATCCCCGAGGTTGCTTTCTCCGACGGCCCGAGAGGATGCGTAATGGGTAAAAGCACCTGTTTCCCCGTTTCCATGCTCAGAGGTGCATCCTTTGACAGCGAGCTTGAATACGAAATCGGCTCCGCCATCGCCGACGAGGTCACCGCTCAGGGCGGAAACTACTTTGCGGGTATCTGCATCAATCTGCTGCGGAATCCCCGCTGGGGCAGAGCTCAGGAAACCTACGGCGAAGACCCGTATCTCCTTTCCGAAATGGGCGCTGCTCTGACAAGGGCGGTGCAGGATAAGGGCGTTATCGCCTGCCCCAAGCACTTCGCTCTCAACAGCATTGAAAACATCCGCTTTGACGTTAACGTCAACTGCGACGAAATCACCCTTCATGAGGTTTATCTGCCTCATTTCAAGGCGTGCATCGACGCGGGTGCAATGTCAATCATGGGCGCATACAATCTTTTCAGAGGAGATCACTGCTGTGAAAGCAGATATCTGCTCAAAGATATCCTGCGTGACCAATGGGGATTTACGGGCTTTACCATTTCCGATTTTCTTATGGGTGTCAGAAATGCTCCCAAGGCGCTGAAGGCGGGTCTTGATATCGAAATGCCCCAGATAATGCACTATGCCACTCTGCCATTCAATCTGAAGGCGGGCAAGGTATCCGAGGATGACATAAATTCCTCCGTTCAGAGCATTCTGAGGAGCCTGATAAAAATCAATCCGAAGCTTAAAAAGGCCGACAAATCCGTCATTGCGAGCAAAGAGCACACCGCCCTTGCCCGCAGAGCCGCGGCAGAAGGAACGGTACTGCTCAAAAACGACGGTCTGCTTCCTCTTGACAAATCAATGAAGGTTGCCGTAGTCGGCAGATATGCAGATAAAATCAACGTCGGTGACCACGGCTCCAGCTCCGTTTACAGCCCGTACACCGTCACACCCTACGAGGGTCTTTGCAACGTTTTCGGCAAAAACAACGTGGTGCTTCTTGAGGGAACGAGTCTTACTCCCAAGGAATCCGAAATCAAGAAGTGCGATGCGGTAATCATCTGTGTAGGCAGCGACTATAAGCAGGAGGGCGAAAATCTCGCCAACTTCACCAAAAACGACGACGTAGCCGAAATGGGTATGGGCGGAGACAGATACTCCCTGCGTATTTCAAAGGACGAAACGGCTCTCATCCGTCACGCCGTCGCATCCTGCAAAAACGTTATCGTCAATATAATCGGCGGCAGTGCCTACGTAATTGACGAATGGAAGGACAGCGTCAGCGCAATCCTTCATTCGTTTTACGGCGGTATGGAGGGCGGCAACGCGCTTGCGGATATCATCGCAGGCAACGTGAACCCCTCGGGTCATCTGCCCTTTACCGTTGCAAAAGACGAAGACGATTATCCCCCGTTCCTCTTCCCCGGAAGCAAAGAGAGGGATATGCTTTACGGCTATTACCACGGCTATACCCTTCTTGACAAGGAAGGCAAAGCCGCATCCTTCCCATTCGGCTTCGGTCTGTCATATACAAAATTTGACTATCAGAGGGTAACCGCAAAGGTCGTAAAAGACGAGGTGCGGGTCTCCCTTACAGTCAGAAACAAGGGCGACAGAGACGGCAAAACCGTCATTCAGGTCTATGCGGGCGCAGAGGGTGACCACCCCGTAAAACAGCTCAAGGGCTTCAAAAAGGTACTTGCGGCGGCAGGCGAAAGTCAGAGAGTGACTCTTTCGATTCCGCTCAGCCGTCTTGCATTTTACGATCCCGCGACAAAATCAACCTACAATGAGAAGAAATACACCCTCTACATCGGTCAGGATGCAGAGGATGCAATGAAAAAGAAAATTGAAATTGAACTGTAACCGGAGGTTATTATGAATATTCCGTCAGTAAAGCCCGGCATAATCGCAGTTTCCCGTGACTGCTTCCCCATCGCACTTTCCGAAATGCGCAGAGCAAATATAGTCAAAGCATTCGGTGAAGGACTCTATGAATGCCCCGTAACCGTTGAAAATGAAGCGGACGCAGCAAAGGCAATAGCCGACATTGAAGCCCACGGCGTAAATGCGCTCGTCGTATTCCTGGGTAACTTCGGTCCCGAAACTCCCGAAACACTCCTCGTAAAGAAATTCAGAGGTCCCTCAATGGTGATTGCCGCCGCAGAGGGTGACGGAGATATGATAAACGGCAGAGGCGATGCCTACTGCGGTATGCTCAACTGCTCATACAATCTCGGTATGCGTCATCTGAGGGCTTACATTCCCTCATATCCCGTCGGTACGGCTGATGAATGCGCCTCAATAATAAGGGAATTTATCCCCGTTGCAAGAGGAATCATCGGTGTTTCAAATCTTAAAATCATCACCTTCGGTCCCAGACCCCAGGATTTCTTTGCCTGCAACGCCCCCATAAAGGGACTTTACGAGCTGGGAGTTGAGATTGAGGAAAACAGCGAGCTTGACCTGCTCGTTGCATATAATGCACTTAAAGGCGACTCAAGAGTAAACGCAATCATTGAAGAAATGAAAGCCGAAATGGGCAAAAACGTTTATGAGGATATGCTTGAGAGAATGGCACGCTTTGAGCTGACTCTCCTTGACTGGGCAGACGCACACAAGGGCGACAGAGAGTACGTCGTCTTTGCCGATAAATGCTGGCCCGCATTCCCCGAGCAGTTCGGCTTTGAACCCTGCTACGTCAATTCACGCCTTGCTTCAAAGGGTATCCCCATTGCCTGCGAGGTGGATATTTACGGCGCTCTTTCGGAATATATCGGTGCCTGCGTAACAAAAGATGCGGTCACCCTGCTTGATATCAACAATTCCGTTCCCTCATACATCTATGAAGAAAATATCAAAGGAAAATTCAATTACGGTATCACAGATACCTTTATGGGCTTCCATTGCGGAAACACTCCGTCATGCAAGATGTGTGACGGCTGCGGTGTAAAATATCAGCTCATTCAGCACAGACTGCTTGAGCCCGCGGGAAGCGAGCCCGACTTCACGAGAGGCACTCTTGAGGGAGATATAGCTCCCTCGGATATCACCTTCTACCGTCTGCAATGCGACAGTGAGGGCAATCTCAGGTCATATATCGCCCAAGGCGAGGTACTTCCCGTTGCCACCCGTTCCTTCGGCGGTATAGGTGTATTCGCCATCCCCGAAATGGGCAGATTCTACCGTCATATTCTCATTGAAAAGAAATTCCCTCATCACGGTGCGGTCGCATTCTCACACTGCGGAAAGGCACTCTATGAGGTATTCAGATATTTCGGTGTATCAGATATCGGATATAATCAGCCGAAAGAGGTCAGATATCCTACCGAAAATCCCTGGGGGTAATTATGAATTACTATATCGGACTTGACGTGGGCACCTCCTCGGTTAAGGCGATGCTCACAAGCGACAGCGAAATAATCGGCACGGTATCAAGGGATTATCCTCTCTCCTTTCCCCACAGCGGATGGTCGGAACAGAATCCCGAAGACTGGTACGGTGAAAGCATTGACGCAATAAAAGAGCTCACCGCCGGTATTGATAAAAGCGAGGTAAGGGCAATCAGCTTTTCCGGTCAGATGCACGGCCTTGTTATGCTTGACAAAGAGGATAAGGTTATCCGCCCCGCCATCCTCTGGAATGACGGCAGGAGCGAAAAGGAGGTTTCCTTCCTTAACGATGAAATCGGCAGGGATTTCCTGCTTGACAAAACGGGAAATATAGCGTTTGCCGGCTTCACCGCGCCCAAGCTTCTCTGGGTTTACAATAACGAGCCGAAAAATTTCGCAAGGGCGGAAAAAATCTGTCTGCCCAAGGATTACGTTGCGTATATGATGTCGGGCGTTTTTGCAACTGACACCTCGGATGCGGCAGGCACACTCTACTTTGATACGAAAAACAGATGCTGGTCAGACGAAATGCTTGAAATATGCCATATATCCGAGGATAAGCTTCCGAAGGTATCTGAAAGCTATGAGCCGATAGGCAATCTGAAAAAGGAAATAGCGCAGGAGCTTGGCTTTGATGAGGTTAAAATCGTCATCGGTGCCGGCGACAATGCCGCCTCGGCAATCGGAACGGGAGCCGTCAGCGACGGCGACTGCAACATTTCGCTCGGCACCTCGGGTACGGTTTTCGTTTGCTCGGATAAATTCAACTGCGACAGAGAGAATGCCATTCATTCCTTCTGCTCCGCAAACGGAAAATATCATTACCTCGCCTGCACTCTCACCGCCGCATCATGCAACAAATGGTGGATTGAGGATATACTCAAAACCGATTACAGCGACGAAGTGAAGCGGTATGCAGGCAAAAGCGACGTCGTTTTCCTGCCCTATCTTATGGGTGAACGCTCCCCCGTAAACGACACAAAAGTAAGAGGTATGTTTTACGGTCTTTCCATGAACACCACAAGGGAGGAAATGGCTCTTGCGGTGCTTGAGGGTGTAGCTTTTTCACTTAAACAGAATGTTGAAATCATAAAATCCCTCGGCGTGAATATAACCGAATCGGGTATCTGCGGCGGCGGTACAAAAAGCCTTTTCTGGACTCAGCTGACGGCAACCGTGCTGGATATAAATATCAAAATCCCCCTGCTTGAGCACGGAGGCGTACTCGGTGCGTGCATTCTTGCGGCAAAGGGAACGGGAAAGGATATTTCTCCCGCTTTTTACGGTACAAGGGAAACAATCCGCCCCGACAAATCTCTCACGGATTTTTATGAAAAGAAATACCTGAAATACCTGAAGTTATACCAAGCCGCAAAGGTTATTGATGAATAAACGAACAAATAACAGAAACAGCATCTGCCCGATTCTGAGCAGATGCTGTGTTTTTACTTTGGATAATATAACCGGAGCGAAGCGACCTTTAACTATTCACTCTTCACTATTCACTTATATCACAAGCCCCAGAAGGCCGTAGGACAGAGCCGTCATGATAAGGTCTGCTATAAGTACACCAACGGCAATTATGGGCAGAGAATACTTGAATCTCAGGTCAAGTATATCTGCAAGCACGGCGCCCGTCCATCCCCCCGTACCCGGCAAAGGAATCGACACGAAAAGAAGCAGACCCCAGCCCTTGTATTTAACCACCTTATCGCCTTTTTTAAGGGAGCGGTTTACGAATTTGTCAACCAGCTTCTTTGACCATTCAAATTTGCCCAGAAATCTGAAAAGCTTACGGACAAAAAGAAGAATGAACGGTATTGGAATAATATTACCCGCGTAGCAGATGATAAACGCTTTCCAGAGCTTTACTCCGAGCAGCTTTGCGGCAAGCATACCGCCTCTGCATTCAAGAACGGGCAAGAGAGAAACGAGGAAAACTATAAGCTCCTTCGGGGTCGTATCCGTAAAGAAGTTGATTATACTGTTTACTGCAGACTCCAAGGTTTTCGCTCCCCCCTTCAGAAAGCATTTTCAATATAATTTATTTTTACCGGCTTATAATCCGTATCAAGATACACCTCGCACACATCAAATCTTATCGGATAATCAAGCTTTGAGTAACGCAGGAAGCTGTTTGCCGCCATTGTGATTTTCTCCTGCTTGTTTTCGTCAACCGCCTCCATGGGTCTGACGGAGGTATTTTCTTCTCTGGTCTTGACTTCAACTATGCACAGCGTTTTGTTTTTGAGAGCAACCAGGTCAAGCTCACCGAAACGGCACGCATAGTTTGAGGTTATTATCTTATATCCGTTGTCTCTGAGGTATCTTGCGGCGTAAACCTCGCCCCAGACACCCGATTTATTCTTAATCATATCACTTGTTGATTATATTTTTGAGAAACGTCAGACGGTGATGCTCCGAAATGCCGTATTTTTCAATGCATTCATAATGAAGCTTTGTGCCGTAGCCCTTATGCTTTGCGAAGCAATACTGAGGAAACTGCTTATCAAGCTCATACATATATCTGTCCCTGCTGACCTTGGCAAGAATCGATGCCGCGGCGATGGAGGGGCTTTTTGCATCCCCCTTGATAATCGTTTCGCCGTCAATGGCGAGGGGAGGCATTCTGTTGCCGTCAATGAGAGCGTAGTCGGCGGGAATGTTCAGACCCTCCTGAGCCCTTTTCATTGCAAGAAAGGTTGCCTGCAGGATGTTTATTTCGTCAATTTCCTTTGCGGTCGCAGAAGCGATTGAACAGGCGACTGCCTTTTCCGTTATGATGTCAAAAAGCTCTTCCCTCTTTTTTTCGGTAAGCTTTTTTGAATCGTTGAGACCGGGTATTTCAAGCCCGACGGGCAGAATTACCGCCGCCGCATAAACGGGACCCGCAAGAGGACCTCTGCCTGCCTCGTCTATGCCACATATTGATTTATATCCCTTTTCGCCTGCGGAAATCTCATAATTATATTCCATATATTATCCTCTGAATTCACCGGCAAAGGTTTTTTCAAACAGCCCGCTGAGCCATTCATACTTCCATTCGGTCTCACCGTAAATGGCGTGCCCGGATGCCAGCTCTTCGTTATAATCGGAAAGCATATAGCTTCTGATTTTGGTCATATTCTCACCGTAGTGAGTGATAACGCCTCTGATTCTGATATTTTTGATTTCCGCCGCGGATTTTGCGGTCTTGCGCACGATATCAAATTCAAGTATTCCGCCTAAAAGGGATTCGGGACTGCCGCCCGTGGAAATAAGATTGCCGAGGGAATATGCCACGAGGGTTTTCGTTCCGTCCTCTCTGACGATATATTCAATGGGCTGAATAACTCTGGGGAACGTACCTACGACAACATCGGCTCCCCAGTCGGAAAGCTTCTGTGCACTTTCTCTCTGCTTTTCGGTTATTTCGGCGCTGAATTCCTCGCCCCAGTTGGCGCAGACGATTACCACGTCCGCCTTCGCCTTGGTTTCGGTAATAAGGTCTCTGATCGCGGTTTCCGCCTGAGGATTCATGACCGCAAATTTTGAGCTGCCGCTTAAACCATCCGTCTTTTCCGTATATCCGACAAAGCCGATTTTTATTCCGTTCACATTGCGGATAACGGGCTTGAGACCGTCCTTCGTTTTCTTGTATGCGCCGATGGCGGAAACACCTTTCCCCGACCAGCAGGCAAGAGTGTTTTCCAGCCCCTTTTCGCCGTAGTCAAGTACGTGGGGTGATGCAAGATTGACCACGTTCACGCCCAGTGCCGTAAGAGTGTCCGCCAGTTCATCGGGGGCATTCAGCAGACTGCCTCCCGTAACCTCATGGTCTGAAGACATTACGGATTCAAGGGTAAGCAGAACGATATCCTTACCTCCGATTTCATCGGATATGCCTTCATAAAAGAATTTATAGTCGTAGCCCTCGCCGGAGCCCCTCTCAGACGCCTGTCTGTTCATTTCGTCACTAATGAGGTTGTTGCCCATTGCCGCGACCGTGGCTCTGGCGTAAACATCATCCTCACCCTGCCTGGAAAGCTCTTTTGCTCTTGTGTAAACGATTACTCCGACGCTGACCATATCAAGGAATAATACTGCCGCAAGAAAAAACCCCATTATTTTTCTCATTACCGTATCTCCTTTCTCTGTTATCAGTCAAGTGTGATTTTGCCCAGCTTGCCCCCGCGGTATTCGTCAAGGAGCATGACCGCCGCCCTTTCGGTATCGTACTCGCCCTTTCTGAGCAGCATTCCGCGCTTGCGGGCGATAAGCTCAAGCAATTCATAGGGCTCAAGGTCTTCAAAATCACTTATTTTATATCTCGCTTCAAGACGGTCGGGATAATTCTTCTGCATTACGAGAAGAAGTCTGACGGCAATTTCCTGGATATCAAGGATGTCATCCTTTACCGAGCCGATGAAGGTAAGCTTGAAGCCCACCTCGGGGTCTTCAAATTTAGGCCACAATACACCGGGAGTATCAAGCAGCTCGATACCCTGCCCGATATTGAACCACTGATTTCCTCTCGTTACGCCGGGCTTATCGGCAACCTTTGCCTTTACTCCTCCCGCCATACGGTTGATGAAGGAGGATTTGCCGGTATTGGGAATGCCGACTACCATTACGCGCAGGGTCTTTCCGCCCATTCCTCTGTCAATATTGGCCTGAATCTTATCTTTCAGCACCTCTTTGACGGCGAGCTGGAATTTTTCCAGTCCCTTACCGCTCCGGCAGTCAACGGGAAGCGCCTTTATGCCTGCTTCGGCAAATTTCTTTATTCTGTCGGCTGTCGCCTTATCGTCTGCAAGGTCTGCCTTATTGAGCAGGATTATTCTCGGCTTTGAGCCGACTATTTCATCAATTTCGGGGTTTCTGCTGCTTTCGGGAAGACGGGCATCCACTATTTCACATACCGCATCAACAAGGGGCAGACTTTCCTTGATAAGCCGCCTTGTCTTTGCCATGTGGCCGGGAAACCACTGAACTGTCATTTTTTCATTCATGCTTTAACCTATCTTAAACTTTCCGAAAGGTATGATTCTGAAAAGAGCCTTTCCGAGAACGTACTCGGTCCTGATTGTACCTATTCTGATATCACGGCTGTCGCTTGAGCCGTTTCGGTTATCACCCATTACAAAAACATGTCCCTCGGGAACGACGATGGGGAAGGGCATACCCTCCTCACGGTTGGTGGGGGTGTTGGTATAGGGCTCGTCAAGGGCTTTGCCGTCAACGTAAACGATGCCTTTTTCAAAATCTATATCCACGGTCTGTCCCTCCGTGGCGATTACTCTCTTTACAAGAGTGGATTCCATATATGAAATGTAAGAGGGCTGGCAGGTTACCACGATATCACCGGGCTCGGGCTCGGCAAAAGCGGTGACGATAAGGCGGTCCTTATCCTGAAGAGTCTGGAGCATTGATTCGCCGTCAACGGCAATCGTGCGGAAAAATGCCAGAAAAGCAACCGCAACTATTACCGTAGCGGAGGCAAAAATTGACACTATATCAAAAAGTCCGCCCAGTTTTTCACTCTTTATCATTTTCGTTCCAACCTTTCAATCTTTGTTGCTTTGGGAGAAACACGGTAAAACGCTCTGCCCATGATATATTCTTCTCTGATAAAGCCGATTGCCTTGAATCGGCTGTCCCTTGAATTATTACGGTTATCGCCCATTACGAAAACCTCGCCCTCGGGAACGGTCACGGGGAAAAGGACGTCTCCGCTGCGGGCGGTACCCTCCCTGCCGTAGTCCCTGATATAGGGCTCGTCAAGCATCTCGCCGTTACGGTAGACCTCACCTTTTTCAAAGTCAATATCTATGGTATCGCCCTCAACTCCGATAACTCTCTTGACAAGGAGCTTGTCGTCTGCCCAGGGCTGACAGATGATAACAACGTCGCCTCTCTTAATATTGGTCGTGATGGCGGTGATAAGCAATCTGTCTCCTTCCTTGAAGGTGTTGTTCATGGAGGAACCCACAACACCGCTGACTCTGAACACAAGCAAAAACAGCATAAAACCGATTACGAAAGCGCCCTTCAGAATATCAACCAGATCAAAAAATGCCGAATGGACCATATCGGCTTTTCCGGGAAAAATTACGTAATAAACTTCTGTCTGTCTTTCAGCTTTCACCGTCTCACCTCCCTCGGGAATATATAGTGAATAGTTAAGGGTCGCTTCGCTCCGTTTATATCTTGCCAACCGTAAACGGTGAGCGGATTTTTCTTCTGCCGATGAACACAAATCGCAGGAATACTTTGTGTATTTCAAGATTTGCGGGCGAAGGCAGGGGGAAATGATGCCATCGTTACGGCAATTTATTTCGGCTGCAGTTCCCAAAAATTAAAATAAGGATGTTACAATTTGAACAAACTGCAACACCCTCACAAGTTTTGTTATCTGATTTCTTCCTTAACCTTAGCTGCCTTACCGACTCTGTCACGAAGATAGTAGAGCTTGCTTCTGCGGACACGACCGTGTCTTACGAGCTCAACCTTGGCAACGTTGGGGGAATGAATGGGGAATACTCTTTCAACACCTACACCGTAGGAAATACGGCGAACTGTGAAGGTTTCGGAAACGCCGGAACCTCTACGAGCGATAACTGTTCCCTCGAATACCTGGATTCTTTCCTTTTCACCCTCGCGGATTTTAACGTGTACCTTAACGGTATCACCGATTTCAACTGCGGGGATTTCTGCTTTGAGAGAATCCTGTGCGATTAACTTGAGTGCATCCATTGAAATAACCTCCGTTTTTTTCAGATGTTCATACACCTATCGCCAGAGGAACATCCGTTTTAATAGTCATATTAAACCCCGTCTTCGGTGCCGCAACACCTATTGACGGTATAAATGCTTGACCACTATACCACAGGTTTATTTCAAATGCAAGTGTTTTTTCGTTTTATTCAAATATTTTTTTGTTTTTTATATATATTTCCGTTCTCATTATGCTCAGGGATGCGTAATCCGCGGCAATCTGAGAGCAGAGCGCGTCAACCAGCAGATTGGCGTTCAGATTCTTTTCCGTACCCGTGGCGAGCACGGTTTCGATTCTGATTTTATTTTCGGTTTGGCTTATTTCAAATGAATTGACAAACTCGCAGAGATTAACGGTCTTTATACCTCTCTTTGAGCGTTTTTCCGCGTTGAGTATGCCCTCGTCCATGATTGAGGAAACGCAGGCGGCAAAGCCCTCTGCCTCCCCCTCGGTGTCAAAAGACATATCTATAACGTATTTTGAGGAAACGACTTCGTTCACCTTCCCGACGGGGTCGGTAACGTCAACTATCTCAATGCCTTCGGGAAATACCGCATTGAGCTTTTCCTTTATTTCCTCTTTTGTCATATCCTTTTCTATGCGGATATCAATGGGCTCCCTCATACCCGTCTGTCCCAGAGGAAGGGGCAGCAGGAAATTCAGATAGGGATGGGGGTTGAAGCCCTCGGTATACCAGAGGGGAATGCCCGCACGGGTGACCGCCCTTGTGAAACAGCGGTTCATATCAAGGTGTGAGGTGTAAATCGCGAGTCCCGATTTCTTATACCAGATTCTCACCGAGTTCATTGCACACACCTCCGTTCAGTCTTGCGGCACCGCATCCGGCACATTTTTCACGGCAGCAGGGAGTCGTTTCGCCTGCATGCGCTTTTTTATTCTCTCTCTGAAGGAAGCTCTTGGTCACACCGTAATCCATGTGATCCCAGGGCAGGACCTCATCAAGGTCACGCCTTCTTGCGGTATAGAAATACGGGTCAATTCCGCATTCCTCAAAGCTCTGCATCCATTTTTCGCGGTCAAGATGTTCCTCCCAGCTGTCAAAATGACATCCCTTTTTCCAGGCGGTATATATTACCTCGCCCAGACGGCGGTCGCCTCTTGAGAATACACCCTCAAGAAAGCTCGTCCAGGGAACATGTCTTGAAAGCTGAACCTTTTTCGTTTTGATGCAGGAGAGCAGATAATCCTGCTTTTCAATCAGCACCTCGGGTCTGTCCTGCGGCTCCCACTGGAAGGGAGTGAAGGGCTTGGGAACGAGAGATGCCAGAGAAATATTGACGGCAACGCTCTTGCCCTTCGGCTTGTTTTCACAGCGGTAATATTCGTCGACCACCGCCTGGGCAAGATTTGCGATACCTTCTATATCCTCATTCGTTTCCGTGGGAAGACCTATCATGAAGTAAAGCTTGACTGCCGTCCAGCCGCCTTCAAATGCCTGCGCGGAGGTGGAAAGGACTTCCTTTTCGGTGATATTCTTATTGATAACGTCTCTCAGGCGCTGTGTGCCCGCTTCGGGAGCAAAGGTAAGACCACTTCTGCGTACGGAATTGAGCTTTTCCATAAGCTCTCTGGGGAAATTGTCAACACGCAGTGAGGGAAGGGCAATATTTATCTTGTTTTCATCTGCCCACGGAATCATACTGTTCAGCAGTTTGTAGAGACCCTTATAGTCGCTCGTACTCAGTGAGCAGAGAGAGATTTCATCATATCCCGTTTTTTCGCATATTGCACGGCACTGCTTCTCGACCACCTCGGGAGATTTCTCTCTCAGAGGTCTGGTAAGGAATCCCGCCTGACAGAAACGGCATCCTCTGATACATCCGCGGAAGATTTCAACGGTCGTTCTGTCAAATACGGTTTCAATGAAGGGAACAACAAAGGAATCGGGGCTGAACATGGTATCGAGATTCTTTACGTTTCTCTTGATTACCTTTGCGGGTGCGCCCTCGGTGGGAGTGACCGATTTTACCGTGCAGTCCCCGTTATACTCAACTTTATAGAGAGAGGGAACGTAAACTCCGGGAATCTGTGCGGCGGCAATGAGAAATTCCCGCTTGGATGCGCCCTTTGCCTTGTATTCCTTAAGCAAATCGATAAGCTCGCCGGTAACCTCTTCGCCGTCGCCGGGAAGGGTGATATCAAAGAAATCCGCCATCGGCTCCGCGTTGCATACGCAGGTACCTCCCGCAATGACGATGGGAGTAAGCGCCGTTCTGTCGGCACTCTTTACGGGCAGACCGGCTAAATCCAGCATATTGAGTACGTTTGTGTAGCTCAATTCATACTGCATGGTGAAGCCGATAATGTCAAAATCCTTTATCGGCTCTCCGCTTTCAAGGGCATAGAGGGGAATATCGTTTGCCCTCATTATTTCTTCCATATCCGTATCGGGTGCAAAAACTCTTTCGCACCTTGCATCCTCTCTTGCGTTCACAAGGGAGTAAAGTATCTTCATTCCCAGATGGGACATACCTATTTCGTAAGTGTCGGGGAAGCAGAAGGCATAGCTGATATCAACGCTGTCACGGGGCTTTACGATACTGTTTAGCTCGCCGCCCGTATACCTTCCCGGCTTCTGCACCTTCAACAAAAATTTCTCAAGCTTTTCGGGATACATCTGATTCACTCCTAACTTTTTAATGATATCACACAATTGTTAATAAATCCACATTAAAAACAGATTTTATTATTTTCTTTAATACGGGTATTTTTCTCGCGTTTTCTGTTGAATTATTTTCCCGCGCACTATATAATAAGTTAATTGTATTATGGAGGTGTGTTTCTTGGTTGAACTTGCAATAACGGACGGAGCGCTCGTGCTTCTTCGTAATTCCTCCCCCGTTTTCACACTCCGGCAGGGTGAAATCGCTGCTGAAACCGGCTACGGCGAAAACAATTACAAAATGGACAGAGGCAGCTTCACCATCAAAGAAAAAATATACTGCCGCAAGCCCCTTTTCGTTAGGGATATTCTGTTGTCGGGTAACCGTGCGGAGATTTCGCTCACGGAGGGCAGCGCGGTCCTTTCCGTTGACGGAAACAGTCTGAAAGCGGATTTTTACGAACTTTCCGCCTACAACCGCCTTTGGATTTCCCTCCCCGCAGACGAAAAGGAGCATATCTACGGCACGGGCGAAACCTTCACCGAATTTGACCTGAGAGGTCATAAGGCAAACATCTGGGTCGCCGAGCATCAGAATGCGAAAATGATATCAAAAAAGATTACCAAGGTCACTCTCGGATTTCGCAACGGCAAACGCAAAAACAAATTTGAAACCTACGAAACCTATTACGCCCAGCCGACCTTCCTCTCAAGCCGTAAATACAGCTTTCATTCCTCTGCGACTTCAAGATGCGAATTTGATTTTACCGATAAAAAATATCACCGCCTCAAGTTTGACTGTGTCGAGGGTTTTGAAATCGGCTTCGGCGACAGCTTTGAGGAGGTCATGGAATGCCTTACGGCGCGTCTGGGCAGACAGCCCGAGCTTCCCGACTGGGTTTATGACGGCGTGATTCTCGGCATTCAGGGCGGCACGGAAATAATGATGAATAAAGTGAACGCCTGCCTTGAACACGGCACAAGGGTCGCGGGTGTCTGGATTCAGGACTGGGAGGGCAGACGTGTGACCGCCTTCGGCAAACAGCTCCAATGGAACTGGGAATGGGACAGGGAGCTTTATCCCGGTCTTCCCGAAGCGATAAAAGAGCTGAACGCAAAGAACATCAAGGTACTCGGCTACTGCAACACCTTCCTTGCCATTGAAAAACCGATGTATAAGGAAGCCGCCGAAAAGGGCTACTGCGTAAAGGATAAAAGCGGCAGCGATTATCTCGTTACCATCACCACCTTCCCCGCCGCGATAGTTGACCTGACAAATCCCGATGCGTGGGATTGGCTTAAAAAGAAGATTAAAGAAAACATGATAGATTTCGGTCTGTCCGGCTGGATGGCGGATTTCGGCGAATATCTGCCCACCGACTGTGTGCTTTACAGCGGCGAAGACCCCGAGCTTGCCCACAATACATGGCCCGCAAGATGGGCGAAGCTCAACAGAGAGGTCGTTGAGGAAAGCGGAAAGCTCGGCGAAACAATGTTCTTTACCAGAGCGGGCTTCACCGAAACGCCGAAATACTCCACGATGATGTGGAACGGCGACAATCACGTGGACTTTTCCATGGATAACGGTCTGCCGTCCGTCATTCCAGCATCCCTTTCCCTCACCTGCAGCGGTTACGGTCTGAGTCATTCGGATATAGGCGGATATACCACCTTCGGCAAGATGTGCAGAAACGAGGAGCTGTATATGCGCTGGTGCGAAATGAATGTATTTTCACCCGTTATGAGAAGTCACGAGGGCAACAATCCCGATCTGAACGCCCAGTTTGACGCAAGCTCCGAAACCCTTGAGCATCAGGCAAAAATGAGCAGGATACACTGTGCTCTCAAGCCGTATATCAGAGAAGCGGTAAGGCAGAATGCCGAAAAGGGTACGGGCGTTATAAGACCCCTCTTCTTCCACTATGACGACGAGGCATCAAAGGTGCTGGCATACGAATACCTGCTGGGCAGGGATATACTCGTTGCTCCCGTTTTAAGACCGGACACGAATAAAAAGAACGTTTATCTTCCCGATGACGAATGGATAGAATTTTCAACGGGAAAAGAATATAAGGGCGGAAAGCACACGGTCAAAGCCCCCGTCGGCACACCCGCGGCGTTTTACAGAAAGAACGCTTCCCCCGAAGCCCTTGAAATATTTGAAAAAGCAGCAAAGGAGTTCTGACATGGGTAAAATAATAGCTATCGGCGGCGGTTTCGGAGACGAATACGCATGGGACTTTGCGGAATACATAATGGGTCTTTCAGGCAAAGAATATCCCAACTATCTTGAAATCCCCACAACGGGTTACGATTCAAGCCCCTGCGACGTGGGCAGATACAGCAAAATGGGCTGTGATACGGATGTTCTCTATCTCACTCATCCATATATCACGGAGGAGCTGATCGCGGAAAAAATCCGTTGGGCAGACGTGATTCACGTTCCGGGCGGCAACCTCAATTTCTGTCTGAAAACCTGGAAAAAGACCGGCGTAATCAAATATCTCAGAGAGGCGTTTGACGCGGGCAAGGTGCTTTTCGGCGAATCCTCGGGCAGCATGTGCTGGTTCAGACAGGGCTTTGACGACTGCGGTCCGAGAGGCGATTTCATGTTCGTTGACTGCACCGACATCATTCCCTACAATAATGTTCCCCATTACGAGGGTGCTTTCTGGCATCAGTTTGACGAATATGCCGACAGGACCGCTCTCTCCACTATCGCCTGCGAAAACGATACCGCATTATGCTATATTGACGGTAAATATTCCGTTAAGATATCACCCAAAAGACCGGATGCGAGGGTATGGTTCTTTGACGCGAATGACGGCTATAAGAGATACGACCTTACTCAGCACCCCGAAATACTTGAAAAGCTTTAAGGAGAGATAAAGATGAAATACTTTCTTGACAGTGCAAAAATCGACGAGATCCGCGAGGCATACGACACCTTCGGAATCGACGGAATCACCACAAATCCCAATCATATCATGAACAGCGGCAAGCCCTTTTACACCGTTATCGCGGAACTTGCGGATTTCGTAAAGGAAAAGGGCATTGAGGGCTGGGACGTTTTCCCCATTTCCGTTGAAATCAATCCCCACCTTGACGATGCGGACGAAATGTTCGCCATGGCAGAGAAAATATCGGCTATGTGCAGTAACTTCGTAATCAAAATCCCCTGCACCGAAGCGGGCATTACCGCCGCAAGACGCCTTGAAAAGAAAGGCATTCGTACCAACCTTACCCTCGTTTTCTCCGCTTCCCAGGCACTTATCGCGGGAAAGAACAATTCTCTCTTCGTTTCCCCCTTCATCGGCTGGAAAGAGAACAGCGGTGAGGACTGCGTTCAGTACATCAGCGATATAGTTGAGATTTACAGAAATTACGGTTTCCTCGGCAAGACGGAAATTATATGTGCCGCAGTAAGAAACGGCAAGCAGATAGTTGACTGCGCAGTTGCGGGCGCGGATATCGTGACCGCAGGTCTTCAGGTATTCAAGGACAGCTTCTATCATCCCTTCACCGATTACGGTCTGGCAAAATTCCGGTCGGCATGGGACAATACAATCACCGAATAAGAGGTCAATACTATGAAAATCGGATTTATCGGACTTGGTATCATGGGCGAATCCATGAGCGAAAACATTATCAAAAAACACGATGACAAGGTCTTCGTTTCCGACATCAACAAGGCGCAGGTGGAAAAGCTGGCAGGTCTCGGCGGAATCCCCTGCGAGGACAATATCGAGGTGGCAAAAAACGCCGACGTCATTATCACGATGGTTCCCAAATCGGAGCACGTCAAAGCGGTTTACACCGAGCTTCTGCCCTACATTGACAGCAGTAAAATCTGCATTGATATGAGCACCATTGATCCCTCCGTTTCCCTTGAATGTGCGGGAATGATAAAGGCAAAGGGCGCGCAGTTTGCGGACTGCCCCGTCGTCAAGTCAAAGCCCGCCGCAATCAACGGTACTCTCGGCATTCTCGCCGGCTGTGACGAAGAGCTCTTCCCCGTTATAGAACCCATACTGAAATACATGGGCTGCAACATTATCCGCATGGGTGAAAACGGCAAGGGCATCGCCATGAAAATCTGTCACAACTGCCTTGTCGGTCAGATTCAGAACGGCGTAAACGAAACTCTGGGACTTGCCCGTAAGCTCGGCATTTCCGTTGACGATTTCGCTACGGCGGTTTCCTACGGCGGTGCAGGCAATTTCTACCTTGAATCCCAGAAGGAAAATCTCAAAAACGAAAACTGGACTACCGCATTTTCTCTTGAAAATGAAAATAAGGACTTGAATATCTGCCGCCGTCTTGCAGACGAGCAGGATATGCTTATGCCCGGACTTGACAACATCCTCTCCGTTTACGAAAGAGGCATGAAGGAAGGTCTCGGCAAGGACGATTTCAGGTCAACCTATAAAATTGTAAACGAGTAAGGTGATAATGATGGATTTCAGATCCGCATATATACCGATCGGTGTCGGCACGTTTCATCTTGAAAGCGCCGGAAAGGCCTTTGAAGACAGTATTTCTCTGCTGAAGGAGCTTGACCCGTGCGTTGTCTTTCCCGACGAAATGCTGCTTACCGTTGATAAGCTCAAAGCGTATATTTCATCCCTCAGGCCCGACCTTGCAATCGTGCAGAATCTCACCTTTGCAAACGCCGCCTATATGAGTGAAATTCTCACTTCCCTTGACTGCCCGGTGCTGCTTTGGACTCTCCGTGAGCCCGTGATTGACGGCACGCGGCTTCGTCTCAATTCCCTTACGGGTGCGTTTTCGGCGGCTAATACTCTGCGGGGCTTCGGCAGGAATTTTGAATACGTTTTCGGCTCTCCCGATGAGGACGAAGTAAAAGAAAAAATCTCCGCGGTCATTGATGCCGCAAGGTTAAAGAAGGCAATGCGGGGGCTGAAGCTTGCCCAGATCGGACATACTCCGCAGGGCTTCGGCTTCGGCAGAGCGCTTGACCTTGATATGCTGAAAGCGTTCGGCGTTACGGCGGAGTCAATAGAGGCAAGAGAACTGATTGACAAGGCAAAAGCCTTTACAGACGACGATATCGCACCCTATCTTTCGGATGCGGAAAAGCGAATCTGCGGTCTTGATAAAATCGATCCGCAAAACGTTTCGGATTTTGCCCGTCTTTACAAGGCATATTCCGACTACGTGAAGGAAAACAACATCGGTGCTCTCGCATCAAGATGCTGGCCCGATTTCTTTACCGCCTTCGGCACTCCCGTATGTGCGGTGCTCGGCATACTCAACGACCTGGGTATTCCCTGCGCCTGCGAAGCGGATTCCTACGGCGCGCTATCAATGTTCGCGGCTTCCTTCCTTTCGGGCAGAAGCGTATTCTTCGGCGACCCCGTTTCCCTTGACGAAAAAGAAAACACGGTCACCTTCTGGCATTGCGGTATGGCTCCCTGCTCCATGGCAAGGGAGGATACGGGTGCCTGCGCAGGTCTTCACTGCAACAGAAAAATCGGTCCCACGCTTGATTTCGGCTGTAAAGCCGTCGATAAGGTAACGATTTTCAGAATCGGCAGGAATCCCGACGGCTCGTTCAGGTTTTTCCTCTCATCGGGCAAAGCACTTGACAAGCCCAAGCAGTTCAACGGCACTTCCGTGGTAGTCAGAACGGACGGACCCGCAAAAGACCTTGTGGAAAACGCCGTAAAGGACGGCTGGGAGCCCCATTTTGTAATTGCCTCCGACGGTATCGCTTCCCGTATCAGAGCGTTCGGAAATATGCTGGGAACAGAGGTGCTTGAATACTGATGCTCCCGAAAATCCTGTTTCTCGTAACGGTATTCCTTACAAACATAATCCAATGCATAACGGGATTTGCGGGTACGGTACTCGCAATGCCCTTTTCCATACGGCTCATAGGTCTTGACTCCGCCCGTTCAATCCTCAATCTGCTGGGTCTTCTGGCATCGGTATACGTAGTTATCGTCTGCCGCAAAAGCATTGATATAAAAGAATTCGGCAAAATGGCGGGGCTCATGTTCATTGGTATGGCAGCGGGAATTTTTCTCAAGAGATATTTCTCGGGAAATCCCTCTCTGCTCTATATTATTCTCGGCGTTACCGTCATCGTTTTCGCCGTGATGAACGCAATAAAATTCTATACGGGAAAAGATGACAAGCCCCTCCCGGAGCCCGTTGCCGTCCCTCTGGCGGTCATAGGCGGCATCGTACACGGAATGTTCGTATGCGGCGGCCCTCTGCTGGTAACCTACGCAAGCGGTAAAATCAGGGACAAGAATACCTTCCGCGGCACTCTGAGTCTTGTGTGGGTACTGCTCAACGGCATTATTTTCGCCACGGATATCCACGACGGATATTTTACCCTATCTACAGTAAAGCTTGCAGCCGTTTCAACGGCGGCGCTTGCGGCGGCGCTGGTTGTCGGCAATCTGATTTGTAAAAAAATGAGCCGGAGCTTCTTCCTTCAGCTCACTTACGTGCTTATGCTCATAAGCGGAATATCCCTGCTCATCAAATAATAAGGAGAGATTACTTTGGAAAGTACACACGGCATCAAATTCAAAGACAAAGTCGGCTACGCTCTCGGCGATACCGCAGGTCTGCTGACCAATGCGGTAGTCACCACCTTCCAGATGAAATTCTACACGGATTTCCTCGGCATGTCAGGCGGTCACGCGGCTATTCTTCTGCTCGTGGCAAGAATCTGGGACGCAATCAACGACCCTATCTGGGGCTCGTTCGTTGATTCAAGGAAGCCCACGAAGCACGGCCGTTTCCGCCCCTACATTTTAGGTGCGGCAATTCCTTACGCCATTGCCTCGGTACTTATGTTTGCTCCCTTCCTCAAGAACGGAAACCCCATAACCGTGGTCATTCTCGCCGCCGTCACGTATATCTTCTACGGCATGATGTACACGGGCACCAATATCCCCTACGGCTCACTTGCATCGGTTATTACGGATGACGAAATCGAACGCTCATCCCTTTCCTTATGGCGTTCCATCGGCGCCGGCCTCGGCGGTCTTCCCGGACAGATAATACTGCCCATGATCGTTTACTCCACCAATGAGAATACGGGTGTCAAGAGCTTTGACGGCAACAAGCTGTTTGTCGCGGTAATCCTGCTCTCCGTCTTCTCTGCTCTGACCTATTTCATCCACTTCAGGATGACAAAGGAAAGAGTTACGGTTTCCGCCGCACAGAAGGACGGAAACTACAATTTCTTCCAAACGGTAAAAGACCTTGTACGCAACAAGGAATTCATCGTTGTCAGCATAGTTTCCATGCTTCTCATCGCCTATCAGTATTACACCCAGACCTGTTACAACTATCTGTTTGACAACGTTTACGGCAACGGCGGTCTTTACACCTTCGTCACCGTCAGCACCTATCTGCCCATGGCTCTCTTCGTTCCGTTTATGGCGAAGCTGATAAGACGCTTCGGCAAAAAGGAAATCTGCTCGGCTGGACTTGCCTTCTCCGCACTCGCAAACTTCATTGCCTTCGGTATCAGAGGCACCTCCCTTGCGGCAAACCCCTATGTATTCCTTGCCGCCTGCTTCCTCAGCGGAGCGGGAATGACGTTCCTCGTTCTTGAAGTATGGGCGCTCGTTATGGACGTCATAGACTATCACGAGCTTCGTACCGGCAGACACGAGGAAGGCACCTGCTACTCCGTATTCACCTTCATGCGCAAGCTCGGTCAGACCCTTGCGGGTACGGGTACCGCCCTGCTGATTGAAAAAATCGGCTACGATTCGGAGCTCGCCTCAAGCGGCATTCAGCAGAGTGCGTCCGTTCTGTCAAAGATTTACGATATTTCCACCCTCGTTCCCGCAATCACCCTGCTCATTATGTTCGTCACGCTCGCCTTCGGATATAAATTCGGCAAGAAAAATCTTGAAGTCATGCACGAGGAACTCAACGTGCACAGAGCAGCCGAAAAAGAAGCGTCTGCCGAAAATTAAAGATGAATCTGCCCGCGGAAAGACCGCGGGCTTTTTTGTTAACAAAAAAAATCTTGTATTTTTTATAGAAGTTATATATAATGGTGTATTATAATCGGTAAAATGCGAATTTTGCCCGAAAATGAAGGAGGTCACCCTATGAAAAAATACGTTATTTCCTATGATATCGGTACCACCGGCGTAAAAACCTGCATTTTTGAAATTGAAAATGAAATCAAGCTTATTTCCGCAGCCATGCAGGGCTACCAGCTCTACGTTCTTCCCGGAGGAGGAGCAGAGCAGGACCCGGATGAATGGTGGGACGCTCTCTGCAATACGACGGCAAAGGTATTTTCTCAGACAGACCTCGTAAAACCCGAACAGATCGAAGGTATTTCATTCTGCTCGCAGATGCAGGGCCTTGTCCTTGTTGATAAGGACTGCAAGCCCGTTCACAGAGCATTCAGCTATATGGACCAGCGCGCTACAAAGCAGATAAAAGAGGGTATGGCATACGGTCCCCAGATAGCGGGCGCAAACATTGCAAAGCTTCTTCCCTCTCTTATGATCACCGGCGCGGTTTCCTGCTCCGTCAAGGACCCCGTATGGAAATATCACTGGGTAAAGGATAACGAGCCGCAGAATTTCAAGAAGATTCACAAGTGGCTTGACGTCAAGGAATACCTCATTGCCCGTATGACAGGCAAATTCGTTATGACAAAGGACTCTGCCTTTGGCACTCTCCTTTACGATTACAAGCAGCAGTGCTTCAGCAAGAAGATGTGCGACATTCTCGGCGTTGACTTCAATCACCTTCCCGACGTCATTGACTCAACGGACAAGGTAGGCGGCCTTACGAAGCAGGCAGCCGAAGAGCTCGGTCTCGTTGAAGGTACGGCTGTATTCGGCGGCGGCGGTGACGCTTCCCTCATCGGCGTAGGCGCAGGCGCGGTAGGTATGGGCGACACCCACATCTATCAGGGCACCTCCGGCTGGGTAGGCACCGTAGTTGACAAGAGTATCGTTGATACCTCCGCAATGATTGCCGCCATAGTAGGCGCTCAGAAAAACAAATTCGTCTATTTCGCAGAGCTTGAAACCGCAGGCAAGTGCCTTGAATGGGTAAAGGACCACCTTGCTCTTGACGAAATCGGCATCTACCTTGAAAAGAAACACGTTGCAGAGTCAAAGGAAGCCGTTTACACCTCCCTTTACGACTATCTGTCAAAGGTAATCAGCGAAACTCCCGCAGGCAGCAACGGTGTTATCTTCACTCCCTGGCTCCACGGCAACCGCTGTCCCTTTGAAGACCCCAACTCAAGAGGAATGTTCTTCAACATCAGTCTTGATACGGGCAAGACGGAGCTCATCCGTTCCGTTATCGAGGGCGTATGCTTCCACATGCGGTGGTTCATTGAGACCCAGGATAAGAAGACGAAGACCTCCGACGTCGTCCGCTTCGTAGGCGGCGGTGCGCTCAGCGACGTTACCTGCCAGATTCTCGCGGACGTTACGGGCAGAACGATTGAAACCGTTGAAAGTCCCCAGAACGTAGGTGCTGTCGGTGCCGCAGTCATCATGGCGGTAGGTCTGGGCGTAATCAACGAGGTTGAGGAAGCAAAGAAGCTCGTCAGAGCGACCAAGACCTTCAAGCCCGATCCCGCAAACAAGCCCGTCTACGACAAGAACTTTGAAGTTTACAAGACTCTCTATGCCAACAACAAAAAGGCATTCAAGGCCCTTAACGGCTGATATTTTCGCAAAGGAGAACCATTATGAAAAGAGCAATATCCCTTTTAACGATTCTTGCAATCATCCTCTGCTGCTTTGCCGGATGTAAAAAGAAATACAGAGGCACCGAGCAGGTTACACAGAATAACGGCGAAACCTATAACCTCAAGACCGAAAAGGGAGGCACTCCCGAAACAAACGAAAACGGCGACTTCCTTGAGGTGGTTACCGATATGAACGGCAAAAAGGTCACTCAGATACACGATGCCGATTTCGGTATCGTTTACGGCGACAAGATTTATTATGACCTTTACAATATCACCATTCCCGAGGGCTGGAAAAACGAGAGCTCGGCAAACGATGCAAACCTTGTTGACGACAAGGGCAATCACATCCGTATTATGTATAAGACGGATGCGGATATGACAAACGAAATCGCGAATGCAAAATCAATCTTCAACACGGTCAAGAGTAAATATCCCGATGCAAAGATTACCGAAAGCAAGGTAAAGATTCTCGGCAAGGACCGTCAGTTCATTTGCGTATTTATCCCCGAAGTGCCCGAAAACGCACTCGGATTCATGGGTTATATCTACATTGAAAAAGACGGCATCCTCCTGCGCGTTTACGTTGAATCCGCAGAGGACCTGACAAACAATATGAACGATATCGTTGCCGTTCTCAATACCATCGAGTTTACAAACTAAGGAGAAGCATAATGATACTGACTCAGGATATAGGCATAGACCTCGGTACCGCGAATACTCTCGTTTACGTCAGAGGAAAGGGTATCGTCATCAGAGAGCCCTCGGTCGTTGCCGTTGACCAGAAAAGCACTCCCCCCAAGGTAGTTGCCGTGGGTACGGAGGCAAAGGAAATGATAGGCAGGACTCCCGGCTCCATCGTTGCCGTTTCGCCCCTTAAGGACGGTGTAATCGCAGACTTTGACATTACCGCCGAAATGATAGAGGCGTTTATCAAGCGTACAATCAAAAAGAATCCTCTCACCAGAATCAGAGTGCTTATCTGCATTCCCTCGGGTGTTACGGAGGTTGAAAGAAAAGCAGTTCACGATGCGGCAAAAAGCGCAGGTGCCGGCTCGGTTTCCCTTATTGAAGAGCCCATGGCTGCCGCAATCGGCGCGGGTATGCCCGTAAGCGAAGCCGTAGGCAGTATGGTAGTGGATATCGGCGGCGGTACCTCCGAGGTTGCCGTAATATCCCTGGGCGGTGTGGTTACCGCCAACTCCTGCCGTGTTGCGGGCGGTGCTCTCGACGAGGCAATCGTTTCCTACATCAAGAAAAAGTACAATCTGCTTATAGGAAACCGTACCGCGGAGGATATCAAAATCAAAATCGGCTCCGCCTATCCGTATGAGGGCGAAGGCACTATGAATATCAAAGGCAGAAATCTTATGGACGGTCTGCCCAAGAACATTGACGTAACAAGCGAGGAAATCCGCGAGGCCATGGCTGACCCCATCGCTCAGATTCTTGACCTTATCAGAAGCACTCTGGAGAGAACTCCTCCCGAGCTTTCCTCCGACATCATAGACAAGGGTATCGTGCTTACTGGCGGCGGTGCTCTCATCAAGGGTCTCGACAAGCTCATTTTCGAGGAAACGAAAATCCCCGTTTATGTGGCACAGAGACCTCTCGACTGTGTTGCTCTGGGCACGGGAATCTGTCTTGAAGGCACTCCCAACGGCTCAACGTCAGGCAAAAAATATATCTGAGGAGATAAAAAATGACCCGTTTCTTCAAAAGTACCGGCTTCAAACTGTTTTGCGTAATTATCGCTGCCCTTCTCGTGGGCAGTGTATTCGCCGTTGCCGACCGTTCGGGTTCATCCCCTCTCAATAAAATTACAAGCGTGGTTTTCGGTCCTGCTCACAGACTTGCGGGTGCCGTGGTTTCCGAATTCAAAGGTCTTCCCGTTTCTTTCAGGTCATCATCCTACTACAAAGAAAAGGTCGCTTCCCTTGAGAAAGAAATAGACGGACTCAAGGAACAGCTCGTTGACTACGAGGACGTAGTTCATCAGAATGAATTTTACAAGGAATTCCTGGAGCTTCGTGAGGAGCATACGGATTACAGCTTTGCGGAAGCCGCCATCATCGGCAGAGACCCCGCAAACACCTTCAGCACCTTCACGCTCAACAAGGGCTCCGCTTCCGGCATCAAGGTCAACGACCCCGTCATCTACGGCAAATACCTCGTAGGTGTCGTCAGCAGTGTCACTCCCACCCAGTGTACGGTAATGACCATCCTCAATCCGCGCAATAACGTCAGCGCTTATGAAATCCGTACCCGTGAGGTAAGCTACGTCACCACAACGGTGGCTTACTCCCGCGAGGGGCAGTGCATTATGCCCGGTCTTCCCACCAACACCGCAATCAACATCGGCTCGCTCGTATGTACCGCAGGTGTAGGCGGCAAATTCCCTCCCGACCTTATTATCGGTACCGTAACGGATATCGTTGACTCAACCACCGACACATCCACCACCGCCGTAATCACCTCCGGCATAGATTTCTCACAGATTACGGACGTTTTCATTATCACGGAATTTGACGAACAGACAAACTGATATGACTATTCAACCCATCCGGTCAGACCGGATTTCAAAGAAAAAGCTTTTTATACGCAGGTTCTGGCTTGCCCTGGCGATACTGGTCTTTTCCGTAGTTCAGAATACGGACGGCCTGTTCCCCACATTTTTCGGCACGCGGGCCCTGATTCTTATTCCTCTCGTAACGGCAGCCGCTATGTATGAGAGGGATATTTCGGGTATTCTCTTCGGTCTGTTTGCAGGCGCTCTCTGGGATATTACCGCAGACGGCAGCAGCTTCAATGCCGTATTCCTCGTCATCGTGGGATATACCTGCGGCACTCTCATAAACACGATTATGAGAAACAATTTCATTACCCATCTGATACTCAGCGCCTTTTCCGTGGGGATTTATAATCTGGGATACTGGATATTCCACTTCATCGCACCCGGACTCGATAAATCGTTTTTCATGCTCATGAGATTTTATTTTGTCTCATCGCTTTACACCGCCATTCTTTCCCCTCTCATTTTCTTCTTTGTCAGGTGGATTGAAAATCATTACAGAGAAAAGGACTTCACTCTGTAAGGTAAAGGAGGCAGATCAATGCATCTTAAATTATCCAGAGGCAGACAGATAGCATCCATCTGTCTCGTCATAATCTTCTTCGGCATCCTGGGGTGCGACCTGGTCAAGCTTCAGATTTTTGAGCAGAAGGAATATGAAGCCATAGTTTCCAACGTTTCCGAAAGAACCGCTCCCATTACCGCCGCAAGAGGCGAAATCGTTGACTGTAACGGCAAAAAACTCGTTTACAACGAGCAGTCTTATTCAATCGTATTTGACGCGGCGTATTTCCCCTCAACAAGCGAACAGCAAAACCGCAATAAAATCGTCAGCGCGCTCATCCGTCTGCTTGAAGCAAACAAGCTGGAATGGATAGATAATCTTCCCCTTGAATTTGACGCAAAGGGAAAAATCAGCTACAAGGCAGACAACGATTATCTCATCAAGCTGCTGCGCAGCCGTGATTATCTCAATCTTAACGACTACGCCTCCGCTGAAAACTGTCTTAATGCTCTTATAGAAAAATACGAGCTTCAGAAATACGGCAAAAGAGAGGCAAGAAAAATCTCTTCCGTATTCTTTGAAATGGAACATAAATATTTCAGCCCCTCCGCACCCTACACCTTTGCGGAGAACATACCCGCCGAAATCATCGCTCTCATCAAGGAAAACAGCGACACCTACCTCGGCGTTGACGTTGAGGTCGTGCCGGAGAGAAGCTATACGGACGGCTCTATCGCTCCCCATCTGCTCGGTCTTACCGGCATAATCAACGCAGAGGAATACGCCGAAAAGAAGGAGCTCGGCTATACACAGAACGATATTATCGGCAGAAGCGGTCTTGAGCTTGCCGCAGAGGAATATCTCAAGGGCAAGGACGGTGTCAAGACCATCTATACCGATTCCGAAGGCAACCGTACCACCGAGGTAACGAAAGAGCCCGAGCAGGGCAACACAGTGGTACTCACCATAAATTCCGGTCTTCAGAAGGTAGCACAGGAATCCCTTGCGGAGGCGTGCGTTGTAAACAATACCAAATACAGCGCCATCGTACCCAGTGCGGGTGCGGTAGTGGTCCTCAGCTGTAAGGATTCGGCGGTGCTTGCATCGGCATCCTACCCCACCTATAACCTCACCACTTATTCCGAGGATGCGGAATCCCTCAACAAGACCCCCGGCTCTCCCTTATGGAACAGAGCCCTTATGTCAACCTACGCCTGCGGCTCCACCGCAAAACCCTCGGTTGCAATCGCCGCCCTTGAGGAGGGCATAATCAACGAAGAAACTACCTTTGAATGTCACGGCTCCTACAATTATCTTGGTCAGATATTCAAGTGCGAGCAGGGACACGCCAGAAGCGACGTTGACGTCGTTCACGCCATTGATGAATCCTGTAATACCTTCTTTATGGTCGTAGGTGACCTGCTGGGTATTGAAAAAATGAACGAATACCGCGAAATGTTCGGTCTCGGTGCAAAAACGGGATGCGAGCTCAACGAAGCGGTAGGCGTTCTGGACAGTCCCGAGTACCGTGCATCAAGAGGTCAGGACTGGGTTCCCGGTTACGTTGTTCAGTCCGCAATCGGTCAGGCGGGCAACCTCTGGACTCCCATTCAGCTCGCAAATTACGTCAACACCATCGCCAACGGCGGTACGCGCTATAAATGTCACTTCATAAAAAGCGTCAAGAGCTCGGATTACAGCAAGACCGTCTACGAAGCAAAAACCGAGGTGGTCTGCGAAACGGGTATCTCCAAAAAAGCCATCAACCTTGTAAAGGAAGGTATGCTTGAGGTAGGTACCACGGGTTACTGCGCCCCCTATTTCCTCGGTCTGCCCGTGCAGGTCGCCTGTAAAACAGGTACAAGCCAGGAAATCAGACGCGTAAACGGTGTTTCCTATAAAATCAACAACGGTTTCCTTATTGCATTCGCTCCCTACGAAAATCCCGAAATCGCGATAGCGGTAGTAGGCGAAGGTCTTATTTCGGGTAAATATCTTGCATCCGTTGTTGCCGATATCGTCGATTACTATTGCGGTATGCACGAATCAGCCGCTAAAATCCAACCCTCTCAGGAACTCATACCCTGATAAAATCAAGAAAGGAATCGCTTATGGCTCAGATAACGGCAGTAATATCCGGTAAGGGCGGA
>JAZLLW010000030.1:0-2620 GCA_045598305.1 Acutalibacteraceae bacterium | reverse complement strand
TTCGCAGAAGCAGGCGACAACGTTGGTACTCTTCTTCGCGGCGTAGCAAAGAAGGACGTAGAGCGTGGCCAGGTTCTGGCAGCTCCCGGCTCCATCCACCCCTACACCAAGTTCAAGGGCCAGGTTTACGTTCTGACCAAGGACGAAGGCGGCCGTCACACCCCCTTCTTCCCCAACTACCGTCCTCAGTTCTTCTTCCGTACCACCGACGTTACCGGTGTTATCACTGACTTCACCGACGCTGACGGCGGCGTTGCAGGAATGTGCATGCCCGGCGATAACGTCATGATGAACGTTGAACTCATCACCCCGATCGCAATCGAGCAGAACCTCCGCTTCGCTATCCGCGAAGGTGGCCGTACTGTCGGTTCCGGCGTTGTTGTTGAAATCAACGAGTAATTAACGCTTAATAAAAAGACTCACCTTCGGGTGAGTCTTTTTTTATCTTATACCATGCATAAATCCGTCAATTCCCGCTGAGTGAATGTCGCCGCCGATTACCGCACCGTTTTTCACATATAATACTGCGTAAACCGTCTCCTGATAATCAGAATAGTTTGTAACGATGTAAGTGTATTGCTTGCACTCAAGCCCTGCGTATGCCGCAAAGTCATAGCCCTGCTCGGTCTGCATTTTTGCATATTCGTACATAATGTCGTTAAATTCCTTAGGTATCAGAACAGTATTCATCTCCTCGCTGTCGCAGTCAATCTCCCAGCCGAGACTGTTCAGATACTTTTCACGCCCCTGAACAGTTGAGACGTTTATCAGCTCTCTCGGGTTCATGCTGCAGCCAGGCTCCGAAAGCAGAAGAGTTGCGGCAATCATAATTGCGGCTGTTATCAGAATTATGATAACTGCGCGCTTTTTCGTCAGCTTTAAACATTTTGTAAACATAGTAGCATTACAACCTTTAAGTATTCAAATATTCTATACTTTATGTTATAATATATACGGTGATTTTATGCCTTTAATCAGACTTGACAAGTTAATTTCCGAGTGCGGAATTGCTTCCCGAAAAGAGATAAAGCTTATGGCAAAGCAGGGGAGAATTACCCTTAACGGAAAAACGGTAAAAACAACTGATGTTAAATTTGACCCTTCGCAAGCAGAAGTCTGCGTTGACGGGAAGAGGGTTGAGTACGCAAAGTTCCGTTATTATATGCTCAATAAGCCTGACGGCGTTTTGTCCGCTACCGATGACGGAAAGCAGAAAACCGTGCTTGACCTTGTTACTCCCGAGATGAAAAAGATGGGACTGTTCCCGGTCGGCAGATTGGACAAGGACACAACCGGACTTCTTCTTCTGACAAATGACGGTGACTTTGCTCACCGTGTGATTTCGCCCAAATCCGAGATAGTCAAGGTGTATCACGCTCATACGGAATACCCCGTTGATTCACGGGATGTTCGGGCTTTTGCCGAAGGTATCGTTCTTGCAGACGGAACAAAATGTCTGCCTGCCGAGCTTGAAATACTTGCAGACGGAAGCTGCCTTGTCAAGGTTATGGAAGGAAAATATCATCAGGTAAAGCGCATGCTTGCTTCCTGCGGTAAGCCCGTGACGGCCTTGAAACGTCTCTCAATCGGTGGGTTGAAGCTCGATGAAGCTCTTAAACCGGGTGAATTCAGAGCATTAACCGAAAATGAATTGTGCATAGTGATGATGGGAAAATAGCATAAAAATCAGGCAGATATTTGTATCTTTTATCAAATGATTTGGACGTTTTTTTGGAAAATCAACAATTTTGATGTAATAATCTATTGAAAAACGCACAAAAAAGTATTATTATATTGAAAGTATCATTGCATTAGTATCGTTAAAATACCCATACTGTCAGGGGAGGAAAAGCAATGTCAGGTAGAATTTTTCAAAGCGTTATAAATCAGGTGAAGGATGCAACGGACAGATGCATCGGCGTAGTTGACGACCAGGGATTTGTTGTGACCTGCAGTGAACTGCCTATGATTGGCTCACGCCTCGGAGATTTTCAGGGAATGGGCTTTGACAGCTCCGAACCTGTTTTCGTAAGTAATATACGCACATATAAAGCTCTCGGAACAAACGGTGCAAAGCTTGACTATGCCGTATTTGTTGAAGGCTGTGATGAAATTGCAAAGGTAAGCTGCATGATGGCTTCCGTTGCATTCAACGAGGCAAAGACCAATTATGAGGAGAAGTACAACAAGGCAGCTTTCCTCAAGAATATTATTTCCGATAATATTCTCCCGGGCGATGTCTACGTCAGAACAAAGGAGCTTCATTTCGTGCCCGATGTTCCCAGAACGCTTCTTCTTGTCCGCCAGGTTGACCGTTCCGACGTTACCAGCGTTGAAGTACTTCAGAGCCTGTTTCCCGATAAGCAGCATGATTTTGTTATCAGCATCAACGAGACCGATATCGTAGTGATTAAGGAGCTCTCAAGTGCCGATGCAACTGAAGAGGTAAAGGCGATTGCCGAAAGCGTTGAGAACGTGCTGAAAACCGAGCTGCAGATTAAGTGCATTGTCGGTATCGGCACAACGGCAAAGCACCTGCGTGAGCTTGCCGACCGCTATAAGGAAGCACAGATTGCCATTGATGTCGGCAGAGTTTTCGATTCCGAGAAGACCGTTATCA